>CAJPFF010000254.1 GCA_905339345.1 Geobacteraceae bacterium
GATCACCGGCAGCGAGGTCTCGTCGGCGCCCGACCAGGCAAGCGCCTCGGCGGCCAGCGCGGCCGTGCCGGAGACGGCCATCAGCAGCCGGGTCCGCGCCGGCACGGCGGGCGCCTCGGCCGCGCGGTCGCTTGCGCACGACGTGCAGGCGGCCGGCTGCTGCGGCCCGGCGCGCATGCCGATCTCGCCCAGCGCACCGAGGATCGGCCCGTCGTCGGGCAGGCGGTGGCCGACGGTGAGCCGGCGCTCCATCAGGTTGAAGGCCAGTTCCTCAATGCCCGGCACGGCGCCGAGGCGCTTGCGGATCAGCGCCTCCTCCGTCGGGCAGTCCATGTTGGCGATGACGAATGTCGATTGCTTCATTGCGGCTCCTTGCGGCTGTCGGCAGCCATTCAAAACCCTGTAGCCGCCCCAGGGTCAAGGGGTATCATCCCGGCAAGAAAGGAGGCGTCATGCGTATCGGGGAACTCGGACGGGCAACCGGGGTGGATATCGAGACCATCCGCTACTACGAGAAGTTGGGCCTGCTGCCGGCGCCGGCCCGCTCAAGCAACGGCTACCGCGCCTATGGCGCCGCGCACCTGGAGCGGCTGGCCTTTGTCCGGCACTGCCGGGCGCTCGACATGCCGCTGGCCGAGATCAAGCGGCTGCTCGATTTCGTCGCTCATCCGGATGCCGACTGCGGCGACATCAACCGGCTGATCGACGATCAGCTGGCGCGGACGCGGGCGCGGCTCAAGTCCATGCGCGCGCTGGAGAAGCAACTCATCGCGTTGCGGGCGCGCTGCGAGACAGGGCATGTCGCCGCTGAGTGCGGCATCCTGCATGAACTCGTTGCTGCCGCGCATGGAGAGGCCTGCGCGTGTCATCCAGCAGTGAACAAGATGGAATTTCGGCGACGGTTCGGAGAGCAAGAAGAAGGTGAAATAGCTGGTAAGGCCAAATCGCCAAGGATTCTGTAGCTCATATCTGGAATCAATATCACGGCGCTTGAGGAGAAGGAACCGGCGACTGGATTCGATCTGATTGCCCGCATCCATTTGCCACCAGGCTGGAATCAATGATCGCTCGGTGTCGATGACTCTGAGGAAGAACAAGCCGCAAGCAGCTTCACGATCTCCTTATGGCCTCTTGCCCGAGCGACCCACAAGGCGTTGCGGCCTTCCGGCCCTACCGCGTCCCAATGCGCGCCGCCAACGAGAAGCAACCGGACGATTTCCGCGTTTCCCTTGTAGGCAGCCATGAACAAAGGCGAGTCGCCGTCATGGGTGGGCGCGTTCGAGTCTGCACCATGGGCGACGAGAAAGGCGACGATATCGGCGTAGCCATTGAAGGCTGCCCAAAACAATGGGGTCCAGCCATGGCGATCAGGAAAATCGATGTCTGCGTTCCGCTCGAGCAGCTTCTCGGCGATGTCGAATTGCCTGCCGTGGACTGCATAGAAAAAAGGGCTGCAACCGTTTTCGTCGAGCCAGTTTAGCGCGATGTCCGCCAGGAGCAGTGCCTGCACGCCTTTACTGTCGCCCCGTCGGATGGCCCGCAGGAGCTGACCAGCCATCGGCGCAATGCCACCGCCATCTTCTTCATCCTTCATTTCGTCCCTTGTGCACTGTATCCGTTTTCCCGAAAACATCCTTGAGACAGACCGATTTCTCACATCGAACATGGCCTGGCCACTTGATGGTCTCACCGTCGAAGTATGCACGGCTCAGGGCGAGATCTGTGGACGTGCAGAAATTAAGTGTGGGCTCATCCCCACCATAGCGAAAGGGCATCGCCTGAATCAATGCTCTGATGAGGGGAAGCCGCAGGCAGCCATTGTTTGTCGAGCCTGCAAAATACCCCTGTGAGGCTACACCATTCATCGAGATCAACTCGACTGACATGCAGGTGACAAAAATGTCATCGAAATGTTTGCAAATCGTAAGGGTGCTGTGTGTAGCATTTAAACCGCAGTTTAACCTTCATAGGAGAAAGAAAATGCTGAAGAAGATGTTAGTAGTTGCCGCGATGACGGCTATCTCGACTTCTGTTCTGGCGGTTGACGCCAATCTGGTTGCGCAATCCATTCCTCTCAAGGATGGCTCCACGGTGTATATCTTCAAGGACGGAAAGATGGCCATGGAAAACAAGCATGGCAGTACCGTTCGCATGAAGCAGGGCGAGGTCATGGAAACGAAGGATGGCAAGAAGATCTTGATGCATGGAGACGAGGTCTATCGCCTCGAAAACCTGCTTCACAAAGATCACCGCGGCGGCTAATATACAGGCGGGGTGTCGCAAGAAACGGAGGCAACTTCCTCGGGAGCTGTCTCCGTTTTGAAGTACCGAAAAAGTATCTGCCGCATTCTGAGCCGCAATTCCGAATCTGCTGCCTGGAACGTTTCTACGTACAAGGCGAAGGCAATTCCCATGAACGCCGCGACAACCGCAGGATCGAAATGCCGGCCCGAATCTCGTCTGATGATGTCCAAGGCATACTCGAGGCTCATCGCCTTCTTGTAGGGGCGTTGCGACGTTAATGCATCGAAAACGTCGACGACGGCGAATATCCTGGCAGGCAGGGGAATCGCGTTGCCTTGCAAGCCATCTGGATAGCCGGTTCCGTCGAAACGTTCGTGGTGATGACGAATGGTCAGACCTGCGCCCTCCAGCCAAGGATTGTCCGCCACGATTTCGACGCCAAGCGAGACATGGGTTTTCATGGTCTCGAATTCATCCGGTGTCAATTTCCCCGGCTTGAGCAGGATCTGGTCCGGGATACCTATCTTCCCGATATCGTGCAGAAAAGCGCCTGCAACTATGATCGAGATTTCCTTCCTGGGGAGGCCCATGGCTTCGGCCAAGGCAACGGCATAGTATGTGACCCGATAGTTGTGGGTGTCCGTATCGGAATCCCTTTTCGCAACGGCATTGCCGAGAGACTGCAGCAGGGAGAGATTGGAGTCCAACAGACGACGGGATAGCCCGACCGATTGACGCAGCATCGCCAGCAGCAACGGATAAAGTAGCAGCGCCGTGAGGAAAACGGATGCGACGGCGGTTAGAGCCCCGTTACGGATTTGCTCCCTGTTGGCCTGCAACGTTTCTTTGTCAAGACGACTGATCCCCTCCAGAAAACCCACGACATCGCCATTCTTGTCGATCAGCGGCAGGACGACTTGAATCAGCCGTTCTCCTTCCACCTCGATCCAGTTCCGGTGGCTTTGGACTTGCTCGATCCAATCCCGATCATGCAAATGGGAGCGGGCTGCATCGATAAACGCAGTGGGAACATCTTCCCAAGTTTCGTATATCAGCACTCGACCGGGACGGTATACGCGAATACCAATGAAGCGGGTCCGATCCAACAGGCGATTGAGGCCGTCGTGTTGGCCGAGTGTTCCGGCATCGATGGCCACTTGCATGGCGGGTGACTCAAAATGCCGGGCACCGGTCGAAGCTCGTTCCATCGCAGCGTGCTCGGCCCGACGGGTTTCTAGGATATAAGAAATTCCGCCGGCCGCAGTCCCTATGACGATGGCAGCCATACTCAATTGCCTTGCAAGCATCCAGCGCAATCGACGCGGATTCTCCGGCAGCGCCACAGGCATTTCAGTCTTTCAGGTTCTTGAGCATTTCTGTCATGTGCATGTAGTGTCCTTTGACCCGATCCAAGGCGAACTCGTACATCATCGCATTCTCGGCGAACTTGGCTCGCTCGACATCCATTTCGACGGTATTTCCATCTACGCTCGGCTGACTTGGGATGTGGTACTTGAGGGGGAATGGCGGACTTGCAAATCCTTTTCCAGGAATATGCCCGGAGGATGTTGTTGCAAGCGTCAGAGGGAGTGTTTGCCGTGCTGATTGGGCAATTCTCAGAGCTTCGCTGAAGTCGATGTCAACGGCCTTATAGCCAGGTGTATCGGCGTTGGCGATATTGGAGGCGATCAGCTGCTGGCGGTATGCGCGCACCCTCAATGCCAGTTCCTGGAAACCATGTTCACCGTCGTGCTTGGGCTGGCTGCCGGCATTCGAAGCTCTAGCCATAAGCCCATGCCCTTGTGAATGGGATGTCGCATTGGTGCTGGAGATGCCTGCCCCGTAGTTTCCAACGCCATGGCCGGCATGGGGTGTAACGGCGGTGGATTGCCCCACCACCTGCGCCAGCGTCGAGGCGAAGGATTGTCCAGCATTGCTGCCGGTGATCGCCGCATTGCCTCCACCATGGGTGCCATGCCCTTTATCGGCGGGAGGTTGTGAAGGTGGTGTATTCCCGACACCAGATATTGTGGGCATGAAGTATTCCTTACCTGTTGCTGATCAAAACAGCCTTGACGGAATCAATCGGCCCAATGTCGTTCCATTTGCTTCCTTGGGTCTCTGGCGCAGTCTCGTCATGACAGCCGTGGTTGCACTCCACGACCCAGCGCTTCATGAGGACCTCACGGCAAAATGTGAAGCAGACCGTATCGGATTTGCAGTGCACCGCTTCTGCCAATAACGTGCAAGAACATCGATTGCCGTGACTGAAATGCTTGTGGGCAATCACCTCGGATGCTTCGATGGCTCCAAAGGGAATATCCAGGGATCACCTATTTTCCGTCACGCGGGTGGTAGTGCTTGCTCATGTCCTTTGCAGGATTCGGCCTGTTCGCAGTGGACTCCGGAGCCTTTTGCGGAATGCCGGTTTTTTCTTCTACGTGGGAATGAGGTTTCATCTTTTTGGTAGAAGACTGCTCAACTTTCGTTTCGGCTGAGGCTTGCGCTTCAGCCATTTTGGCAGTGTCCGAGGCCGCCTGGGTAACAGAAGAAAAAATGGTGATGGCAGCGAATAGGCTGATGGAAAATAACGAGTTCGATTTCATGGCTATTTCTCCAACTGTTTGGAATCGTGGGATTTCGTATGTCCTTTCAAGAAGAACAAGTACAGTGTGTTCTAGTTAAATAGACATAAACATGAATTTTTAATTACATTTTTGTCAGGCTTGATCCGGCAATTTCGCTGGTAACTCCGAATAGGGATTGTCGAGTTGGTCGATCAAATCATGAAATACCTGACGCAATTGAGTTTCCGAACATCCCATCAGCAATCCATCTTCAAAGGCATCCTGGACGGTTTGCCAAATCTCAATGAGATTCTCGTTCAGCACCTTAATTTTTTCATTGCAGGCGATGGGACATCCGGACTCCGTATGCCAAACGGAAATCAGAAATTGCCCACGTGATTTCCCCAGCCATGATCTGCTATTCATTGAGGCTTGCTTGCCAGATAGTTCAAATGACATCTCACACCAGCGTTCATACGCCGAACGGTTCTTATTGAAATACGCGATTTCAAACCAAAACCATCTGGTGACTGGCGATCTGACCTGTCCCCCCAACACAAGAAGAAAAGGCCCTGGGTGGGCTTTGATCCGATTATTAATTGCCCATGCTGTTCGCAAGTTGTCGATGGGCCCGTTCGAGGGCGCGGGCCTCCTTTGCGGCATCTTCGAAGGTTTTCTTCAGTGAATTGCAATGGGACGCCCAAAGCGCAGAGTCGCCCTTCGGACGGCTAAAGTAGGAGCGTGCCATTCTTTCATGTGATGCCGCCTCGGCATCGTAACTGGCGGCTTTCTGAGCAAAATAGTCGGCAATTTTTTGATGGTCGGCTGCCGTCGAGGCGTTGGCAATAGCTGCAGGAATTTCTGCAACTTGTGGCTGAATCGATGTGCACGCGGTTGTAACAAAAAGAAGAGATCCTGCGAGAATAACTGCACTTCTGATGCGCATGGCTGGTCTCCTAAGGACGTAATTCCGCTGGTGGAAGCATGCAGTGCGAGACCTGACAATTTCATTACCACGGAATTACAAATTGAGAAGAATAATCAGTAGTGAGTCCTCGACAGCCGCTAATAGTTTTGCAAACGCGAGCGGTTATATGAACTAGCCTGAGGATTAAGGTTCTGCTTGTCAGCATTCTCAGTTCGAATATTTGCATCTGACAACGGCATGGAACTGCCGACCGCCACCGTTGAGGACCCGCCAATACTTCCTAGGTTAAATCGAGTATCCGCTGTGTTTCGCTTGAACAATTGGAGATCGATTCCGGCGCGGGCGCAGAGCCGAGTGAATACTTTATAGCGGGCGCGGTAACTACCAACAAGATCGCCAGGAAGCGGATTCGATACTGCGAAAAGTCGTACTGCCTTCTCAACAATCTCTCGTTGTATTGCGTTTTCAACAAGAACCACTCTCCGACGTGACCTGACACCTGCTTGCCGAAGGTCGACCACTAAGCAGTCCTTGCGATACGCGCTTACTGGATCGATAAGAAGCATTTCGCTAATCTGCAGTCCCATGGCGCTGGCGAGTTCCATGCGTGCTGCGAGAGGCAGGTTATAGGCAGACATTGCAGATACAGCTTGAGCCCATTGTTGCGCCTGACTCTCCGATGGGATGCAGACGCTGCAGCCGGCCTCGGCCAGTTCTTGAGCGGCCAGCGAGTGGCCCTGCTGTGCAGCGTCGGCGAGTAATCTGATAGCGGATAAATCTGATTCGTCACTTGAGAGGCCCTGCGGATGGAAAGCGCGCCAAGCGCTGGGATTACGCAGGAGTCTCGCACCAATCCGGTATTGAGCTTCCGGGTAGCCTCGGGTGGCGGCTTTCCAAAGCCACTCCTGCGACTTGTTTCTGCTGCGAAAGCTGCAGTTGTGGTGATCGTATAAGAGTGCCAGGAAGAAGCACGCCTTGGCCGATCCAAGCGATGCAGCCCGTTCAAGCCAGCGCACGGCTTTCTTGAAACTCCGCGAGCCAAGTCCGCCGCCTGGCTCGTTACGGCATCCTAGAGCGTATCTGAGACCCAGTTCCTCGCAGGCAAGTGGATGTCCCGCCTCGGCGGCGCGATAGAGATAATCCTTTCCAGGCACTCCGAGAAGAGCGCTGAGCAGGCCAAATCGATAGCACAATTCCACGTCCTGCAAATCCACGCATCGCGAATACCACAAGCGCGCGAGATCTGGATTGCCGCTCTGCCAGAAATGATCGGCAAGGTGTCGGGCGGCAATAATCTCGCCGGCCGCGTAGGCTCGCTCAAGCAAATCGACAGCTTCGCCCGCAGCATCGCTATCACCGTTTTTCGCTTGTTCGGCTAGATACTGGACTCCGAGTTCGGTCAGTGCGACGGCATCACCTTTAGCGGCGGCGCTGCGCAGCAGGCCTAACGCCGTAGCACTGGTCCCCGAAGAAGTCCTCGAAAGCAGAAATTTTGCGAGTTTCGTCTGTGCGGGTGCGCTGCCGTCATTTGCAGCCATTTCATACCAGCGGATTAGATCAGGCGTGCTGCCGGCGTGTTCAGGGGAAATGTGCGTGCCGATCAGTTGCCATGCCTCCGCATGACCCTGATCGGCAGCCTTGCCCAGCCAAAGCAGTGCGGAATGGATATTGGCCGCCAGTCCATGGCCACCTTTCAAATATAGACGCCCGAGTTTGAGTTGGCTTGCCGCATCGCCAGCACGAGCTTTCCGGATTAAAGGTAAAACGGTTTTTCTTGCCATCAAGTATCTCCCATCATGGGGCACAAATTTAATGTGGCTACGGAATCAATTGAGGCATCGAGCTCTCATCTGTACTCACAACGCAGATATTGATTCTTAGAAATACGGAAAGTGTTGCTTAAGTGCGACAAATTCCGATCAATTGCCTTTCAATTCGTTGGATCGACTTAGTGAAAGGCATCAGGAATAAAGAAGACCGCATCTTGAATACTCAAGTGTTGCCAGGATGCAACATGACAAATTCGATCTTCATGGATTCATCGAAGAACTACTGAATTTAGTTCCTCCGTTCTCTAAGCAGGCAGCTCCATAAATATTCTTGGCGCTACTTGGAATTTCCAAGTTCAACTACTGAGAAGGAGACTTCGCATGAAAATCAAGTTGATCGCAGTCGCCGTCGCCGGCGCACTGGTTGCTCCGTTAGCTGTGGCCCAGAGCAACGTAACGATCTCGGGGCGCCTTAATGCGACTTTCGAGAGCATCAAGGCCACCGGCGCTACATTGGGTGGTGCCAACAACTTCACTTCCCGCAACCGTATCGTCGATAACTCATCGGAGATCCGCTTCTCCGGCCGCGAGGACCTGGGCGGCGGCTTGAATGCCTGGTTCACCATCGGCGCTGGCATCGATCCAAGTGGAGGCTCCAACACCGATATCTATTCGCGCGGTCTTTTTGGGTCCCGCAATTCAGGGGTTGGCCTCGACAGCAAGGCGTGGGGCTCGATCATGTTCGGCAAGTGGGACGTGCACTACGAGGCCGGCTATGTTCCCGCTCTCGGCCATATCGATTTCGGTTATATCGATCAGGGCCTGGCTACTTTTGCCAGCCTGGTTTATGGAGCCGGTCAGGCCGGCGTTGCCGGTCAAGGCGGCCGGCTAAACAACGTCGTGCGCTACGTGACGCCGCAATGGAATCTCGGAGGCGGTCATTTCCAGACTATCGTCGCTTATGCCCGCAATGATGAGTCCACCTATAACAACACCGGTGTAGCGGCCTCCAACGGCGGCAACAAACCAAGCCAATGGCAGATCGCGCCGCACTATCACTATGGTCCTCTCAGTCTTTTCTACTCCTATTACCGTGACACCGATGGAGCGACCGGCGCCGTTGCAGCTAACCCGGGTGCTCTTCTAGGGACGGTCAATGCGGCAGGAACCCCTGTTGCGCTGGGCGTCGGTCTCGCCTCCGCTCTGCGCGACTTGCGCGGTGATCGCGCGGGCGCTTCCTGGAAATTCGACAACGGCCTGAAAGTCGGCCTTGTCTGGGATCGCTATCGCAACAACATCGACAACGGCACGCTTGCTGCCGGCGCCGGTACCTTCTCGGCGAACCTGAAGCGCACGGTCTGGGCGCTGCCGATCAGCTACGTCACCGGCCCGCACAAGATCAATTTCGTTTACGCCAAGGCCAGCAATCTGAGCGGATCCCGTAGCTCGTCCAATGCCGGGGTGACCGCCTACAGCGGTTCGGGCACGGGCGCGAGCTACTGGACCATCGGCTACCGCTATGCCTTGTCCAAGCGTACTTCGGTTTACGCCGACTACGCACGGATCAGCAACCAGAAGCGGGCCGGTTACGACTTCTTTGCTTATGCGGGCATCAACGGTTCAGCGCTGCCAGCTAACAGCATCGGCGCCGATCCGCAAACGATGCAGGTGGGCATCTACCACACGTTCTGATGATGAACGAATGGCGAAGGCGGAACGTCGTTTCCCGCTTTCGCCATTTTTGAATCAGGGGTGAAATCAAATGAAGAGAAAGCATCAATATCTGGCCCTCGCCGTAGCAGGCGCACTTGCCAGTCCTGTTGGCGCCATGGCTCAGACGAATGTCCAGATCTATGGAACGCTTAACGTTAACTTCCAGAACACGGAACGTGGCGGCGCGACCAACGTCGGTACTCCCGGGATGGCGACCCTATCGGCAGCGCCGACAGGGGTGAATGCCACCTCCCGCAATGCGGTGAGCACCGATTCGTCAAACATCGGTTTCCGGGGCATGGAGGACCTGGGTGGAGGTCTGAAGGCAGTTTGGCAAGTCGAAACCTCTGCCAACGTCGACGGCAATAACCTTGCCGCGATCGGCAATCGCAACAGCAAGATCGGTCTTGCCGGCAGCTTCGGTGAAGTCTTTTTCGGCAACTGGGATACGCCATACAAGGCTGGCACTTATGGCACCGCAGTGGGCGACCCGTTTGGGCAGACCGACGTATTCGGCTTCCAGAGCATCATGAGCAGTCCTGGATTCAATCAACGCAGCGGAACGTATGTCAGCGGAACCAATAACGCCTCATTCGATAACCGTGCCAATAACACAGTCGCCTATTGGTCGCCGACCTACAACGGCTTTAGCGGGAAACTGGCATATTCGGCCAACGAAGGCAAAACGGCTACGCGGAATCCAAACCTGTGGTCGCTGACAGTTAACTACAACAATGGCCCGCTGTCAGTGCTCTATTCCTACGAACGCCACAACGATGCCTTTGGTTTGACGGTGATGCAGGCGGGCAGCACCGGTACCTCATCGAGGGATTCAGGCCATCGTCTCGGCGCGGGCTACAAGTTCTTCGGGAATACCACGGCGAGCATTCTGTGGGAGAGGCTGGATTACGACAACTCCGGAACGGTCGCCGGCGTAACGAGCTACAAGCGCGATGCGTGGCAACTCGGCGTCCTTCATGAGCTGGGCTCGCACAAATTCAGGTTGCGCTACAACCAGGCACAGGACGGTTCCTGCAGCAACGTTGCCGGCAACTGCACAACAAGCGGCTTGGGAGCCCGACAGTGGACGCTTGGCTACGGCTACAGCCTTTCCAAGCGTACCGAGGGTTATCTTTTCTATACCAAGATAGCCAACCGGAAGTCCGCCAGCTATACGATGACCATCGGCGGAGCCGCGGGGGTTGTCACAGGCCCGGGGGTTGGATCGGATCCCCAGGCGCTGGGTGTGGGTATTCGCCACAATTTCTAAGTGGGATTTCCGTTGATCGGCTATCTAAGACCGGTGCAACGCGGAGGAGAGCAGTAGTTTCTTTTGCATGTAGTATTTTCGGGCGCCTTAGGCGCCCGATTTTTTTTGGAAGTAGAAAGAATCCCGGTGACCTGCGGCAAACCGCTTGTGCAAAATTACAAATCTGTAATCAACGATCCACTTTTCGGTAAGGCAGGCAGCCGCACAATCAATAATTCGAGATGGCCCTGTTCACCTGTGTGCGCATACAAAAACGCAATAGATTCTCCACAAATTTCATGCTTTTTTAGATAAAGATACTTATTAAGTAAGCAATTCCGAATCTCATCGAGCGGTTGTGGACATTTCACCATTCATTGTGGAGGCGCTGTGTTCGAATCATTTCTCACCACAATTGATAGAACCTCGAAGGGTGGCATCGGCACAAGACCTGAGACCACAGGCTCGCTGCATCCTGATTTACTCGATCGCCGAGTCCTGGTGGTTGAAGATACAAACGAGGTTGCTGAAATTATTGCCGATCGTCTGCGCGAAATCGTTAAAAAGGTCGTCGTCTGCAGCGATGGCCGTGCGGCATTGGACGTTCTGGAGCGGGAGCGTATCGATCTGATCGTCCTGGACTTGATGCTGCCAACACTTGGCGGTCTCGAGGTTTGTCGTGCCGTACGTGCAACTGGAAAACCTATCCGAATACTAATGCTGACCGCCAAGTCGTCTGAACTTGATCGGATCATTGGTTTGGAATTCGGCGCCGACGATTACATGATTAAGCCATTCAGCATATTGGAGCTGTTAGCCCGCGTTAGAGCATTATGCCGAAGGGATGAAAAAACGGTTGTCGCTGTGAAAGTCCAGGAAGAGGAGAGAATCAAGATTGCCGGACTGACGATTGATCGAATGTCTCGGGAAGTGTCCCGAGAAGGTCAAAGCATTGCGCTGACAGAAAAGGAGTTCGAGTTACTCTATCTCTTCGCCAGCAATCCAGGAAGGGTCTATGCAAGAAGCCAACTCCTCGATCTGGTATGGGGCTACGGCAGTGGAATTTACGAGTACACGGTAACTTCCCATATTAATAGGCTAAGGGCTAAGATCGAGCCGAACCCTGGAAATCCAACCATCATTCAGACTGTCTGGGGAGTCGGATATCGCCTTCAGGCTTCAGCAGGGACGAGCGACCCCATCTAGATGCTTGCGGCGCCACGCTCCCTGTTTGCACAGCTCGTACTGACTCAGATCGCCTACGGTTTAGTTCTAGCTCTTGGATTCCTGGCGGTTTTGGAGCTAACCCATACCCAGTACCACCTCGAGGCGACACAACGACAGAGCAGAGGCTGGGCTGGCGAAATCCTCAATCGCTATCGCGCGCAACTAGATTCAGCCTTCACCCATCCCGATGCAAGTTCGCTGGAGCGGCTGATCGTTGGGCTTGGTTATGCCAGTCCGGCGACAGATTTCTATGTGGCCGACCAAAATGGAAAGATCCAAGTATCGTCCGTTCCATCTACGAGCATCATACGTCACTCGATGGAAGTGACGGCGATCAAGTCTCTTATCGAGAACCCTGAGGTACTGCCAGTGATGATCGATGACCCGGTCAATCCAAAGGTGCCGCGTGTTTTTTCTGTCGCCGCCATTGAAGAACAGGGTAAAACCATCGGCTATCTGGTACTTGTACTACGTGACCAGGACGCAGGGACATTTCACTTTGGTCGTGGAAGTTACGTGTTTCGGGAATCCGCTGTAATGATTGCCGGTTTAAGCGTTCTTGCATTTTGTGCCGCGGTTCTGATTCTCCTGATTATTCTCAAGCCCATACGCAAATTGTCACGAACAATGGAGTTATTTCGGCGGGAGAGCGGAATTACGTGGCCAAGTGAAAATGGGCGGGAGTTCGAACCAGAGGGTGCGGAACTCGAAAGGTTGGGCCAGCATTTTAACGACATGGCTCGGCAGATAGTGGAGCTTTTGCATAGATTGAAGGACGATGATCGAAGAATGCGTGAGATGTTTGCAAATATATCCCATGATCTGCGCACACCGCTCACGATCATCCAGGGTTGCCTGGAAACAATGCAGGACAAGGGAGACTTGTTGAAGAATGGGCAACGTCATCAGCTTGCCGCTTCGGCTGCAGCGCAAGCTCGCTATCTCGGGCGACTTATCGAGGCGGTGTTCGAGCTGGCAAAGCTGCAGAGTCCGAATTACCAGTTACACCTCGAGCCCCTTTCTATTGCGGAGGCGGTGCAGGACATCGCAATGAAGTTCTCGGTGAAAGCAACGAGACAAGGAGTCGAAATCAGGATTATTGGCGGAGAAAAGCACATCCACATCCTGGCGGATGTCCTCCTCGTTGAGCGAGCCCTCGACAATCTTATCGACAATGCCTTGCGACACGCCAAGGGGGCAAATGAAATCGCTATTCATCTTGTTGAGAGGGCCTCAGACGTCGAAATCACGATTAGCGACAACGGGAACGGCCTACCTAAATCGGTGATAGACAGAATGACCGAAGAAATGCAGGGTGAACCCAGCTATCCGGGGACTTCCGAGAATGGGCTCGGCCTTGGCTTGAATATCGTCAGGCGGATCCTGGAGCTACATGGAAGCCACCTCGAACTGGTTAAGGACAGGGTGAAGGGAACAGCTTTCCGATTTTTCCTGAGGAAAGCCGACACCTTCGAGTTAATGACTAAGCATACAGTGATAGCTTGAAATTTCTTAGCGGACCAAGGTGGCTTGTCTCAGCGATAAATTGAACGGGCGTTCCGATCGAGCCGAAGGAATGCTGAAGTTAATGGTATGAGCGTTGGCAGCGAGTGACAGAATAGTTGAAACGATTTTCTCCTTGGCAAACGGTCGAGCCAAAACCACGTCGGCACCGAACTCGCGACATCCCGCCCGATCAAGCTCAGTACCATGCCTCCAAGCGAGAATGATCGGCTGTGTAACTCCCGATAGCCTAAGCCTTCTACACAGCGCGAGCGCCTCATAGCCCAGGGTATAGCCATCAATCACTATGAGAGAGCACTCGTTCGCATTCGTCTTCAGGATGCTCTGTGGCGCTACAGTCTCAACGCATAATGCTGCGTCCAGCAAGATGTTATGCAAATCTGCACCGGATGCCACGTTGTCCGACACAAAAATGATTTGCAGAAGCGGCTCGTTAATCCCCATGTTTCCCCCTCAGCAATTCAATCCAAGCTTCAAGATGATTTGACACATCATCCCGCGTATATCTGACGAATCTCTCAACCAAGTATCGCGAATCAATGCTGTTTCTCGCATGCGGGCCAACTGGCATCAAATGAACGAAGGCGATGTGTATGAGCTTAGACGGTGCCAAGGGCGCTCGTGCATAGCTTCGCTTTAGTTTTTCAGAACGAACAGCGCTCCGCCTCACTTTCCGGATAACTCTTGGTTATGTTGCGTTGCGGCAGTAGTTTTGGCGACAAAGGCACACGATGATCGGATAGGCCCGCATTGAATCTGTGGCCTTCCCCCGTTTCCCCGGACGGTTTGCTTAGCCCATTAAGCGCTGCTCGAACTGCACTGGGCTAAGGTAGCCGAGCGTCGAATGCCGGCGCCTCGGATTGTAGAACCGTTCCACGTAATCGAACACATCGGCCCGCGCCTCGTCCCGCGTGGCGTACCGTCTGCGGCTCGTCCTTTCCGTCTTCAAAGAAGAGAAGAAGCTCTCCATGGCGGCGTTGTCCCAGCAGTCGCCGCGCCGGCTCATGCTACAGACAATGCCGTGGTCGCGCAGCAGGCGCTGGAAGTCCTCGCTGGTGTATTGGCTGCCCTGGTCCGAGTGGTGCAGCAACTCGTCCGGCCTGCCGCGCCGCCACAGCGCCATCAGCAGGGCGTCTCCCACCAGCTGCGCCGTCATCGAGGCACTCATCGACCAGCCGACGATGCGCCGCGAGTACAAGTCCAGCACTGCCGCCACGAAGAGCCAGCCTTCCGCCGTCCAGAGGTAGGTGAAGTCGGCCACCCATTTGCGGTTTGGCGCATCGGCCTCGAACTGCCGCTCCAGCATGTTGGCGGCGATGCTGTGCTCGGGGCGCACACCGGTGTCGGTCGGGCTGCGCCGGCGCTTGCGGCGCGCCTGCAGGCCCGCCGCCTGCATCAGCCGGGCCACGCGCTTCTCGCTGCAAGCCTCGCCCGCATCGTGCAGGTCGCGCCAGACGCGGGGCGAACCATAGGTCCGGTCGCTCGCCTCGAAGCTCTCGCGGATGCGCCCGGTCAGCCGCAGGTTCTCCCGCTGCCGGCAGCTCGGAGAGCGGCCCAGCCATTCGTAGAAACCGCTCGCCGAGACTTCCATGACCCGACACATCGCCCGCGTCGGCCAGACCGTGCGG
Source organism: Geobacteraceae bacterium (assembly GCA_905339345.1). GTDB lineage: Bacteria > Desulfobacterota > Desulfuromonadia > Geobacterales > Geobacteraceae > Geobacter. The sequence continues at coordinate 14,850 of CAJPFF010000254.1, forward strand.
TGCCTGGCGATGAATCCGTACCTCACGTCGGGTCCTTCGCGAAGTAACCGAGCGCCTTTTTTAGGATGTCGCGCTCCATCTTGACCTTGGCCAGCTCGCGCTTGACGCGCTCCAGTTCGGCCACGGCGTCGGTCTTGAGCGGCTTGCCGCGCTCCATCTGCCATTGCCCGCCGTTGTGCTGCTCGACCCAGCGGCGCAGCACGCTGACGTTGATGTCCAGATCCCGTGCCACCGAGGACATCGTCACGCCAGGACTGCCTGCCAGCCGAATGGCCTCCCGCTTGAACTCATCCGTAAATCGCCTTCTCGTTCCCATCAGTTCCTCCTGAACACATTATGCTAACGAATGTGTCCGGGGAAACGGGGGAAGGCCACTGACATCGTGGGAACAGAAATGTAATTCGCCTGTTCTCTTGCCGTCAGGACTCATGCCGTAGCCTTTTGAATGCTGCGCCGCAATGTAGGGTCAGGGCAATTGGGTATCGACCTCGCTGTTGTCATGAACCCGCCAGAGCGCTTTTGATAATCGATTAAGGGGCAAGCGATGAGATATGACTTTGACGAAAAGGGAGGTGGTTCCCGGATTCGTGCCGCCGCATTGGCGGGCTTTCTCGCCATGGCGTTTAATGTAGAGGCAGCGCCGCCTGCTTCGCCAGGGGTGGATGCTGTAAAGGCTGAGCTGGAGGCATTAAAGCGGGAGGTTGAAGCACTGCGCGCACAGGTGAACGGACAAGGATCGCAAGCGGCCAGTAAAAAAGAAGTGGCAGCGCTGCAAAAGGAGGTGTCTGAAGTTCGCGAGGCTACATTACGTCCCCCGTATGAGTGGGATAAGGGTACTTCATTCCATTTCGGAGGTTATGCAGCGGTTGGTTACTCAAGCCAGAGAACGGGGGGCCGCAGTTTCGATCAAGCCGTGTTCGTGCCAGGTTTCCATTTCAACTACCGGGATATCGCCTTTGCAGAAGCCAAGTTGGAGACTGCTGTCGCGCCGAACGGCGAAACCGAGACCAAGGTCGAGAGCGCCAATCTCAATTTGTTCCTTGGCGACTACGCCGTTCTTACCGCCGGCAAATTTCTCAGCCCCCTTGGACAATTTCAGCAGAACTACCATGCGCCATGGATAAACAAGCTGGCCTCTCGCCCGGTCGGCTTTGGCGAGGAGGCCTCGGGGGCACCCTTGGCGAGCGTCGGCGCGCAGATCCGAGGAGGTTTTCCGCTTGGTCAGTCTTTGAAAGCGAACTACGCAGTGTTTGTTGCCAATGCACCAGCTCTCCGATTGAACGGCGGTGGCGACGAGATTGAACTGATTACCAACGAACCTGGCACGAGTGCGCCGAGAAACAAAAAAATCTGGGGTGGCCGCTTCAGTATCTTCCCGCTGCCTTCTCTCGAACTGGGCCTTTCTGCCGCAGCAGGTAAGACGGCGTTGGAAGATGGCGGGGCAGTCGGCGCGGCGCGCAGTTACCGGGCTGCAGGGGGCGACTTCGCTTGGCAGTACGGGAAGGATTTCGATCTAAGGGGCGAGTATCTGCGTCAGCGGATTGGCGACGGCACTGAAGATCCAGGCGGGCCCTTCGCGCTCGTATCGAGTTCCGGTGCGAGTTGGAAAGCGCGTTACATCCAGGCGGCCTACAAATTCATGCCGAAGTGGGAAGGCGTATTCCGTTGGAGTCGCTTTGATGCGCCACATGGAGATCAGTGGCAGAGGCAGAAGGCCCTGGGGTTGAACTATTGGTATGCCTCAAATGTGGTCGGCAAGATCACCTATGAGTTCAACAACGGCAAATCCGGCGAGCTGACCGACAAGGATCGCCTGCTGCTCCAACTGACCTATGGTTTCTAAGGAGAGTCGAACATGAACGGAAATATTCGAATTGCGGCCTTCCTGTGGCTGGCCGGCGTTGTCGTTGCCGCCACGGCGCTGCCCTCGTACGCTGCGGAAACAGAGGTCAAGGCTAGCGTGCCCGCTCCTTCAGTGGCGCGCGGCAAGAAAGCTTGGTCCGAGAATTGTGCGCGGTGTCATGAAATGCGTGACCCAAAGGATTTAACAGATCGTGAATGGCCAGCGGTGATTCGTCACATGCGTGTCCGTGGTGGATTGACGGGTCAAGAGGAGCGCGATTTGTTTGAGCTCTTTGTTAAGGGTAACAACTAATTAGAATGAAATGAGAGCGGCCCGCAAGGGCCGTCTCTTTATAAGGAGTTCATGGTGGTGCAGCATGCCAATTCATCACCCAGTCCATCGGGTTCTTTAATACAGTATTGGTTACGGCTCAAACAACCCAGCGCCAAGTACTCCCTGCTGACCCTGCTGGTAGTCGGTTTCGTCTCCGGCATCATCTTCTGGGGCGGCTTCAACACCGCCATGGAGGCGACCAACACGCTGGAGTTCTGCGTCTCCTGCCACGAGATGCGCGACACGGTCTATCAGGAGTACAAGAAGACCATCCACTATTCGAACCGCACCGGCGTGCGCGCCATCTGCTCCGACTGCCACGTGCCGAAGGACTGGGTGCACAAGATCGCGCGGAAGATCCAGGCCACCAACGAACTCTACGGCAAGGTGATGGGCACCATCGACACGCCGGAGAAGTTCGAGGCGAAGCGCCTGCATCTGGCGGAAAACGAGTGGAAGCGCATGAAGGGGTCGGACTCGCGCGAGTGCCGCAACTGCCACAGCTTCGACGGCATGAACACCGAGGTGCAGAAGCAGCGGGCGAGGAAGCAGCACGAGATGGCCCTGCGCGACAAGAACACCTGCATCGACTGCCACAAGGGCATCGCCCACCAGAAGCCCAAGGGCATGAAGGAAGAGGACGAATAGGCAGCCGGAACGCGGTTGTCCTTATTGAATACCGGATCCGTAATTTACCGCAATCATCGAGGAGTTGTTCATGATAAGTAAGCTAATCGCCACTTCCTTATTTGGTTTTGTCCTTGCCATTAACGCCGCAACTGCAGCGCCAGATTGGGGCAAAGTGTCTGGAAAGAAGATTACCGTGTTCTACCCAGGGGTAGCCACGATAAATTGGGTGTCGAAGGCCGGCGAGCATAGTGGATCAAGAGGGTTAAGAAAGGGCGAAACCTGTGCGAGTTGCCACGACGAAGAGGCTGCAGATATCGGGAAAAAAATTGTGACCGGTGAGAAGCTGGAACCGAACCCTCCAAAAGGAAAAGCTGGAAGCATTCCGGTTACAGTACAGGCGGCATATGACAAGGACAATTTGTATTTGCGGTTCAGCTGGAAGGAGCCGGCGGGGGGCGGCGAGAAGCTCGACAAGGACAACCAAGTCAAATTGGCGGTCATGTTTGTCGGCGAAAAAGTTCCGATGGGTAGTCAGGTAGGTTGTTGGTTAAGCTGTCATCAAGAAGCGCGCACCATGCCAAATGGGGACGAAAAAAGGCTGAAATATGTTCTAGGGGCTGATCTGGCGGCAGGAATCTATTACGACTTGATCCAGTGGAAAAGCGGCAAGGGAGCCAAACCGTCTGATGGTTACGTTGGCGACAAGCGCGTTATGGAGGGCGGCAAGGCGCTCGTCGATGCGAAAGGAGAAAAGAAGGGCGACACGTGGTCCGTGGTCTTTACTCGCAAGCTGAGTGGCGGCGAGGGTGATGTCACACTCTCTGAGGGCAAAGTCATTCCCTTCGGCTTTGCAATTCACGACGATTATGCAGGTGGACGTTATCATCATGTTTCCCTTGGCTACAGCTTGGGCATCGGCGCGAAGGCGGATGTGACAGCGACTAAGCAATAGGAGTGAGCCAAGTGACCAATCACATTCAAATGGCTATTGGAATACGCAAACAAATTATCAGGAGATTCCTGCCTGTCCTCATGGTAGGTGTATTTGGAGTATCAACGACAGTTCATGCGATGTTGCCCATGATAGTTCTGGCAATGGGCGGGGGCGGCATGATGCATGGCATGATGCACGGCGCCGGCGGACATGGCGAAAAACATGACACTTCAGGGAGCACACAGCCTGGATTAGGACACGAGCATGCTGACCCTGCCACTCAGCGGAATGCCGAGGTTCGCCCCCCAGGTGGTGACCACGATCACAACCCCGGGGGCGAAAAGCCGCGACCTGAACGCACAGAGGCGCCTACTTCAGTACCTCCAGTTCAAACTGGAAAATGAAAAGTGAGGAGGTCACAATGTCCCGCTTACCTTTGGCATGGCTGTTTATCGTAGCAGCGCTGCCTTCGTTGGTTTCATGCGCAAACATAACCGAGGCCCAGGATCCAATTCCCAGGGCAGACCGCCCACGTGCACTGCCTGGCGAGAAAAAAGATTTGCATCGTGACATGCTCGACAAAATCGAATTGGCCCGGACCCCTGACGATCATTTGCAACTTGCGGAATATTTCGAGCAGCAGGCCGAGGAAAGAGAGGAGCACTCAACAATCCATATCGCCATGGCCGCCCGCTATAATGCAGGTCCCGCATATGGATCCTACGCTTCGGATATGCGGCGTCACTGTTTATTTTTGGCTTCCCAAGACAGTAAAAGCGCCGCGGATTTTCGGATTCTATCGCGTTTCCATAGACGAATTGCTGAGGGGAAATGACCAGCCACAACTCCCTTTCCCTCCGAGAGCCACAAGCTACAAGCAGTAGTTTAGCTAGGGATACGCAGGAAGAAGGTAGTAATGCCATGCTCCGAGCGGACGAAGGCATCGCCACCATGCGCACGCATGATCGAGCGAACAATTGCCAACCCGAGACCAGTGCCCTCATCTGAGTGTTGCCGCGAGTTATCCACTCGGTAGAACCTGTCGAAAAGGCGCGGCAAATGCTCGGCTGGAATGGTTTCTCCGGTATTTTCTACCGACACTGTTAAATTCGACGCATCCGTTCTGCCGATTCGTACCATAATCCGGCCTCCAGGCGGCGTATGTCGTACGGCGTTCGAAAGCAAATTGCTGATGGCCCTGCGTAGCATCAGTCGGTCTCCGGAAACGGCACCGCTTCCTTCATACGCCATGGCAATTTTTCTCTCCTCTGCGAGCGCTTCGTAGAATTCGAACAACTCCCTTACCTCTTCAGCCAGTTCTATTCGCTCACGCTTGGGTATAAGGAGGTTGTTTTCCGACTTCGCAAGCAGCAACATGTCGGAAATCATTCGTGACAAGCGCTCGAATTCCTCTGCGTTTGAGGCCAGTACATCCCGATATTCATCGGCTGTTCTAACTTTGGACAGCGTGACTTGCGTTTGTGTCAATACATTGCTTATGGGTGTACGTAACTCATGGGCGATGTCCACCGAGAAGTCGGACAGCCGTCGAAATGAGTCCTCCAGTCGGATCAGCATTTCGTTCAGAGTATTGGCCATTGCAGCCAGTTCGGTGGGAAACGCATCTACCTCTAGCCGGTAGTCGAGCCGGTGTGCCGTGATGACTGCGGCTCCTTGTCGTATCTCCTGCAGAGAGGCGAGTCCGCGGCGGACCGCGACCCAACCGAGAAGACCCGTCAGCACCGCGGCCAGTGCCACTACGGACCAAAGTGTTCGTTGGAATGCCTCCATGAAATGCTCATGGTGCGAAATATCGATTGCCACAGCCACGATGACGGGGGGGATACCTCCGATGTCGGTTTTGGCAAGAGCGGCGAAGCCTCGCAAAGGATGATTGTCACTGGTTTTCCAGACCATGGGGCGTACGGGACTTCCCTGCGCTGGGTGATGCAGTAGGGCCTGCGGGAATTCGGCGCCGCTGGTCGCAAAAATGGTTTGCCCCTCTGACAACTGGACGACAACGGCTAATCCATGATGCCCTATTAACGAGTCATCCAACTGTTGCGGAATCGCGTCAAGCTCATTCCTTGACCGTACCTTTTGTAGAGCATGCTTGGCCAGTTCGAGTTTGCCCGTCAAGACCTCGATATCCTGCTCTTCAAAATGCCGTTCAACCGACGCGCCAATCAAGAACCCCAGCAGGAGCAACACCGTTGTCGAGGCCGCAGAGAAAAGTAAAGTCAGCTGGAAGGTAAGAGATTTGCGCAAACTCAATCGCACGCCGAATCCTCCAGAACATAACCCATGCCTCGCACCGTACGGATGAGTTTGCGATCGAAGCCTTCATCCACCTTCGATCGCAGCCGTCTTACGGCAACTTCGATTACGTTTGTGTCGCTATCGAAGTTCATGTCCCACACCTGCGAAGCGATCAGCGAACGGGGCAACACTTCGCCCTTGCGCCTCAACAACAACTCCAACAGCGCAAATTCCTTTGCTGTCAGATCTATCCTCTTTCCGGACCGAGTGACTCGGCGACGCATCAAATCGAGTTCCAGATCCGCCACCTGCATGAACTCCGATTCCTTGCTCTTGCTTCCACGCCGCAGCAAGCTGCGCACTCTGGCCAATAATTCCGAGAAGGCGAAAGGTTTCACGAGATAGTCGTCCGCCCCCAACTCCAAGCCATGTACACGATCCTCAACCTGGTCCCGGGCGGTAAGGAAAAGGACAGGCATGTCTTTTCCAGCATTGCGGATTCCTTGAAGCACCTTCCAGCCGTCGAGTTTGGGCAACATCACATCCAGAATCACAAGGGCATAGGCCTCAGTCAGTGCGCAATGGAGCCCATCTTCTCCGTTCCGGGTGAGATCAACGACAAACCCAGCTTCCACCAAACCCTGCTTCAGATAATTCCCTGTCTTGGACTCATCTTCGACGATAAGTATTTTCATGGAGACACTCCTTCACCAGGCTTGCGAATATGCGCGATTTTGCGCCTGCCTGATGTGCCAACGCAGACGATTACGAGAATGTAATCAGTAAGTCAGCATTTTGTTGGTTTGGAGAAAGCATGATTTGTCCGCCGGAGCGAAGACTTCGTCTAAACCTGACAGAGGAGAAATCATGCGTTTCATAGTTCTTTCGGCAGCGGTCTTTGCCGCTCCTACCTGGGCGAGCGATGCTACGCCCTCCAAGTCCGATAACCCAGAAACGAAGTACAAATCCGTATTTGCCGATTACCGTGGCTTTAGGGAAGAGCCGGTCGGGCCATGGCGCGAATCAAACGACAGAATGCAGCGCCTTGGCGGACATTTGGGGCATTTGAAAGATGCTGATCCCCAGACACACGAGCCCGATTCGATACAAAGCAATAGTAAAAGCACTTCCGGTGGGAGACGGCCATGACCAAGGCCTTATCGCGCACCGTGCAACCGGGTGCCAGACTCATCATCCTCGCCTTTGCTTCCTTAAGCCTGGGCGGATGCGCCTCCTTCTCGTTTGATGGAGGGTTCGGCAGTGTGGATCGCACGGCAAGGGAGCGACTCGGTAAGGAGGTCAAATGGGCCCGGACAGATGGGGAGCGGGCCATTCTCAAAGCTCGGGTCGAGGAACTGCTTACCAAGCCGCTTGGCGTCGAAGATGCCGTCCAGATCGCACTATTCAATAACCGCGGACTCCAAGCCGCCTTCTTTGAACTGGGCATCAGCGAGGCGGATCTCGTTCAAGCCGGGCGCCTGCCGAATCCACATTTCTCGATGCTGCGAGCCAGCAGGTCTGAAAACGGGATTCGTGAATACAAGATCGAGCAAGCGCTTACCTTCAATATCTTCGCACTCATCACCATGCCTCTTGCGGTTGAGGTTGAGAAAAGGAACTTCGAACAGACACAACGCCTGGCGGCGATGGAGGCTGCCAGTCTGGCAATGGAAACACGCAAAGTGTATTTCAATGCCATCGCAGCCGAGGAAGCGGTGCGCTATATGCGGAAAGTAAAGCAAGCGGCGGATGCCGGTGCCGAATTGGCCCGTCAAATGGCCATCGTTGGCAACGTCAGCAAACTACGCCAAGTCCGCGAACAGGGATTCTATGCTGACTCCATTCTCAATCTGGCCCGCGCGGAGCAGGCCAATATAGCTGCCAGGGAGCGTCTTGCGCGACTTCTAGGGGTTGCCACGGCAACTGCTATCCAACTTCCGGAACGCCTTCCAGACCTGCCCAAGAGCGCAGATGAACTTCATGCCATCGAACAGACGGCACTCGATAGCCGACTCGATCTGCAGGCGATACGGCTGGAAACGGAAGCCCTTGCCAAAAATCTCGGATTGACTAGGACGACTCGGTTTATCAATGTCCTTGAAGTGGGGCCGGCGCGGGTCATGGAGGGACAGAAAGGTAGCGGGTACAAAAAAGGTTACGAGATCAGTTTCGAGTTGCCTATCTTCGACTGGGGCGGCGCCAAGGTAGCCAAGGCGGAGTCGATTTACATGCAAGCGGTTGAGCGCGCCGCCGAAGCGGCTGTCAACGCCAGGTCGGAGGTGCGTGAAGCTTACAATTTTTATCGTACTACCTACGATATTGCTCGGCACTACCGCGATGAGATCGTTCCGCTCAACAAGCGCATCGCCGACGAAAACCTGCTTCGCTACAACGGCATGCTGATTGGCGTTTTTGAACTCCTTGCCGATGCACGCGCGCAAATTGCCAGCGTGAATAACTATATCGAATCCCTTCGCGATTTCTGGATCGCTCAAAGCGACCTGCAGATGGCGTTTATCGGCAAGCCCTCCCTTGCAGTTGGAGCAAGGGCGGCGATTGCCGCTACCGGCCGCCCTGATCACTGAACCAAAGGAATTCGCTATGACATCACGTCGGGAATTTTTCAGAAAGCTGGGAGTGACTGGTGGTGCCCTCGCCGTAACCTCGGTTAGCTCCGTGGCTATGGCCGCGCTGCCGGAACTTGTATCGATGGACAAGCCGGACACAGTCCCACCACTCACACCTTCGACCGGTCGGTTCTACAACCCGGTTGTTACGCTCAATGGATGGACGCTGCCTTGGAGAATGCGAGATGGTGTAAAGGAGTTCCACTTAGTAGCCGAGCCGGTCGTTCGCGAAATCGCACCTGGAATGAGGGCTCACCTATGGGGTTACAACGGCCAAAGTCCTGGTCCCACGATCGAGGTGGTTGAAGGAGATCGGGTAAGGGTTTTTGTTACCAACCGATTGCCTGAGCATACCACCATCCATTGGCATGGCCAGCGCCTTCCCAACGGAATGGATGGCGTCGGCGGTCTTAACCAGAAGCAGATTCCGCCTGGCAAGACCTATGTTTATGAATTCGTTGCGCGCAGGCCGGGAACTTTCATGTATCACCCTCATGCAGATGAAATGACCCAGATGGCGATGGGAATGATGGGTTTTTGGGTGACCCATCCGAAGAACAAGCATCCATTGATTGACGAGGTTGACCGCGACTTTTGTTTCCTCCTCAATGCCTATGACGTTGATCCAGGCAGCTACACACCTAAAGTCAATACCATGCTCGATTTCAATCTCTGGACATGGAACAGCCGGGCCTTTCCGGGTATTGATTCGTTCAACGTGAGGCTGGGCGACAAAGTCAGAATCCGCATTGGCAATCTGACCATGACCAACCATCCGATGCATCTGCACGGTCATGAGTTTGTTATGACTGGCACTGATGGGGGGCCGACGCCAAGAAACAGCCGTTGGCCGGAAGTTACGGTCGATATTGCGGTTGGACAGATGCGTCAAATCGAATTTTTGGCCGACGAGGAGGGCGACTGGGCATTTCACTGTCACAAGAGCCACCACACCATGAACGCCATGGGCCATGACGTGCCGACCATGATCGGAGTAGATCATCGCGGTGCGGCTAAAAAGATCATCGATCTGATTCCGGATTACATGGTGATGGGCGAGCGGGGTATGGCAGACATGGGTGAGATGGAAATGCCGCTGCCCGATAACACGCTGCCGATGATGACAGGGCAAGGACCGTACGGCGCGGTTGAGATGGGCGGTATGTTCTCGGTACTGAAGGTACGCCGCAATCAAAAGCCGGGCGACTACAAGGATCCTGGGTGGTATAGGCAGCCGCCTGGTACGCAGGCCTTCGAGTGGGACGGGCCGCTCACGGCACCGTCGCGTTTCAGATCAGAAGGCGGGCAGGGGATGCCCGCACAGGGGAGCCCAGTTGTGACGGAGGTTAACGTTCGCAAACCCGGCATCCATCCTAAACATTGACCCCGTAATCTAGCCAGGAGAAATGATGAAATCCAGTTGCGCTGTATTGTTTGTTTCCTCGATGTTGGTCGTTGCACCCTCGCTCGTAATGGCTCACGGTGGTGAGGCCGGCGCAGCCATGCCGAAACACGACATGAAAGGCATGGATAAATCGCATAGGACCGAAAGCGCAGGACATGCCGCAGCCCTAGGCAGGCCTGCAGATGTTGGGCGTGCTACGCGTACCATCGAAGTGGTAATGAGCGACAACATGCGATTCGAACCCGAAAGAATCGACATCAGGCAAGGCGAAACCGTGCGTTTTGTAGTCCGCAATAGCGGGAATGTCAAACATGAGTTGGTACTTGGCACAATGGCGGAACTGAAAAAACACGCTGCTCTTATGGCGAAGTTTCCGGAAATGGAGCATGAAGATCCGAATGCAGTATCTGTTGAACCGGGGAAAATTGGCGAATTCGCCTGGACCTTTACCAAATCCGGAGCCTTCGATTTCGCTTGTTTGGTGCCCGGGCATTTCGAGGCTGGGATGAAAGGCAAGATCCGGGTCAAGAAATAGCGCTGCACGTTGTCAAGAATTACGAACTTGTAATCTCGAAGTCAGCTTATTGTCGGGGCGGAACCTTCAAAATGTCTCCATCGCACTATTTGCATGGAGGTCACATGAAGTTCCGCCTCATCTTTTCGGCAGCCGGTTTGCTGTTGGCCACATCGTTTTCCGCTTTGGCTCAGAGTTCCAGTCCGGTTGAGGTATTCAAAAGCCCTTATTGTGGGTGCTGCGGAAAATGGGTCGAGCATCTTCGTCAAGCTGGATTTGAAGTCAAGGTCTGGGATGCCGCCGATGTGCCCGCAGCCCGCAAAAAATTGTCGATGCCTGATCGCTTGAGTTCCTGCCATACGGCCAAGGTAGCCGGCTATGTGGTTGAAGGCCATGTGCCCGCGCGGGACATACAGCGACTGTTGGCGGACAAGCCAAAAGCGCTCGGTCTGGCAGTTCCATCCATGCCGCCGGGTTCGCCCGGAATGGAAAATCCGCGTCCGATTGCCTATGAGACATTGCTTGTCCAGGCGGACGGATCCACGAGCGTTTATGCGCGTCATCAACCATGAGGAGAAATCATGAACGCCAAAGCCAGAAGCGATAAGGTCCAGCCCAGCAACATGCTGACCGAGGAGCAGAGACGGCACTATGTTGAGGTGGCCGCCTATTACATTGCCGAGAAAAGGAGATTCGAGTGCGGTTGTGAAATGGAAAACTGGCTGGCTGCGGAAGCAGAAATCGATAGATTGCTGACAGATCGTAAGCAACTCTAGACGGTCCAGCAGTGATTCATCCAACAATTATTTAGGAGAAAACTATGAAGCACACGTTGATTACAACCTTGCTTGTCGTTTCAGTTGCGGTTCCAGTTGCAAGTATTGCTGCCAGTGATCATGGCAGTCATCAAATGGCGCAAGCCCAGGCTTCTGTCGACTCGCAGATGGTGGAAGGCCAGGTCAAGAAGATAGACAAATCCGCAGGAAAGCTCACTTTGTCGCACGGACCGCTCCTCAATCTCGGCATGCCTGCCATGACCATGGTTTTCCGCGTCAAGGATGCCACGTGGCTGGAGCAGATGAAGGAAGGTGACAAGATCCGCTTCTTGGCCGAAAAGGTTAATGGCGCCTTCACAGTGGTTGAATTCAAGGCCGCACAGTAGGCGATGCATCTTCGCGAAATTCATCGTGCCCCCCATGACCTAGTCTCTTGGTTGCTTGTCCTCGGCGGGATCGGGAGTATCCTGATACTGGCTTTCGTGCTCTGGTTTTGGTGGCGCGACAGAGTGCATGCCAAGAAACCGCCAAAGAAAAAATCTTTGCAGCGGAAGCAAAGGAAGATGTGAAGCAGTTGCTCAGTAACGCCATACCAATGTGCCGACGAAAACGGCACGAACTTCGGGAAGTGTGGGAATGAAGAGAAGAACAACTTCGTTAGGCTATGTTTTGCCGGTTGTGCTTACAATTTTATCGGCGCATGCATTTGGCCAAAACAGGATACCGGGAAGTGGCGTAGACAGCTTGCTGGAATACGCCAGGGAACACAACCCAGAGTACGCAGCAATGCGCCACGAGGAAGAAGCGTCTGGCCAACGAATCTATCCCGCGGGGGCGCTGCCGGACCCAAAGATCCGCGCGGAGTTGCGCGATATCACCAGATTTGGGGAACAAAATCCGACGCTGTCTCCCAGCCGGGTCGGCAGCACCCGTTACCTGCTAATGCAAGAAGTGCCCTGGTTCGGGAAGCGCGATCTCAAGCGCGAGATCGCCGAACTCGAAGCCGAGGGTGCCAAGGGCCGCACGCTCGGGACTTGGGCAGAGCTGTCGTCCCGCATCAAGTCTGCCTATGCCCAGCTTTATTACGTACATCGAAACGAGCGACTGAGTCACGAAATTCTCGACCTTATGACGCGCCTTGAGAAGGTGGCCCAGGTTCGCTATTCCAGCGGCTTGGCGGCACAGCAGGATGTCATTCGTGCGCAGGTTGAGCAAACGAACATCAGAAATGAGCTGGTGGCGCTGGAGAATGAGCGGCGCCAGCTCCAGGCGCGGATGAATGCATTGCTGGCTCGCCCCGCTGGGGCGTTGCTTGCCGAGCCTGAGCGCCTTCGCCCACTTCCGGTGCCGGCCAAACTGGATTTCGTGGCACTTGAAGACCGTGTGCGTGCCCGCAATCCGCAGCTGTTTACCGAAGAAGCGCGCATCAAGGCTGCCGAGAAAAGCCGTGACCTTGCATATAAGAACCGTTATCCCGATTTCACAATCGGAGTATCTCCCATCCAATACCGGAACTCGGTGAGGGAATGGGAGCTGATGGTCGAGCTAAACATTCCTCTTCAACAGTCCTCACGCCGCGCACAGGAAAGAGAATCCGAAGCCATGCTTTCTGCCGCACGTGCGCGCAGGGAGGCTGCGGCGAATCAGGTGCTTGCCGAGCTCTCGGAGAGCCTGTCAGGTCTTGACGCAGCGCGTCGTACTGAGACATTAACCGCCACCAGTCTGCTCCCCCAGGCTGAGCTGACATTTCAGGCGGCGCTTGCTGGCTACGAAACAGGCAAGGTGGATTTCGCAACGTTGCTGGATGCCCAGCGGCAGATCCGTCAAGCCAAGCAGATCCTTATCAAGGCGCAGGCCGAGGCCCAGGCCCGCCTTGCAGAAATCGAAAGACTGTTGGGAGACGAGCTATGAAGCAGGGAGCAAAGATTGCCGTTGCAGGGGTCGTGGCGACCTTGGTGGCTGCCGTGGGCGGCTACTGGCTGGGCAACCAGAGTGCCGTGTCCGGCCATGGGGCTATGGCTTTGCCAGCGGCACCCATAGCGTCGAACGGGAGCGCTAAGCAAGAGCGAAAGATTCTCTACTACCGCAACCCGATGGGTCTTCCTGATACTTCCCCGACGCCGAAGAAGGATCCGATGGGGATGGACTACATTCCGGTCTATGAGGGTGGCGAGGAAGACGACGATACGGCAGCCGTCAATCAGATAAAAATCAGCACTGACAAGGTGCAAAAACTCGGTGTCAGGACCGAGGCTGCAAGCCTGCGGACACTGGGCAAAGTTGTTCGGGCTGCTGGTCGCATCGAGCCGGACGAGCGACGCATATTCACGATTTCACCCAAGTTCGAAGGCTATGTGGAGCGACTGTACGTCAATGTGACAGGACAACCTGTCGGCAAGGGCCAGCCGCTGTTCGAGGTCTACAGCCCAGAGCTGGTATCAGCCCAACGCGAATACGCCATTGCTGCCCAAGGCGTGGAAGCAATGAAAGACGCCGGTGGCGAAGCCTTGGGGGGCATGAAGCTGCTCGCCGGGTCGAGCCTGATGCGACTCAAGAACTGGGATATCTCCGAGGAGCAGATCAAGATGCTTGCTAAATCCGGCGAGGCCAAGCGCACATTGATCTTCCGCTCCCCCGTCTCCGGCATTGTCACAGAAAAGAAAGCGTTGCAGGGCATGCGCTTCATGCCTGGTGAAATGTTGTACCAAGTGGCCGATCTCTCATCCGTGTGGGTGGTCGCCGACGTTTTCGAACAAGATATCGGTCTGGTGAAGACCGGCGCCAAGGCCAAGGTCAGAATCAATGCTTATCCTGACAAGATTTTCGAAGGCCGGATTACCTACGTCTACCCAACGCTGAAAGCGGAAACCCGTACGGTACAGGTTCGTATCGAGCTTGCAAATCCGGGGCAGTTGCTCAAGCCAGCGATGTTCGCTCAGGTGGAACTGCCGGTCGGCGGTGCAGCGCAAGTGCTGGCAGTTCCGGATTCCGCGGTGATCGATAGCGGTGTGCGTCGCATCGTCCTCGTGCAAGTGAAAGCGGGCCGTTTCGAGCCGCGCGAAGTCAAGCTCGGCGCTCGCAGCGACAGCTATGTGGAAGTACTGGATGGCGTCAAAGAAGGGGAGGCTGTGGTCGTCGCGGCCAATTTCCTGATCGATGCCGAGAGCAATCTCAAGGCGGCTGTGGGCAGTCTGGGCGGTCACGCCGGGCATGGTAGTGCAGCGAAGACGGACGCCGCCCCTGAAGCAAAACCTGCAGCAGCAGGACATAAGGCACAGGGTATGGTGGACGGCATCGATGTCAAGAGTGGGACCGTCAGCCTCAGTCATGGCCCGGTGGATACACTCAAATGGCCGGCCATGACGATGGAGTTCAAGGTTGCCAATGAGACTTTGCTGAAGTATCTCCGGCCCGGCATATCAGTCGCATTTGAATTCATCGAGCGCCAGCCAGGGGAGTGGGTGATAACGAGCATCAAGCCAAGTTCGGGCACCATGCTTCCCAGCAAGAGCGGCGGCAATTCCGCGCCTACCGCAAATCCGCACGCCGGCCACTGACGGAGAACTGCCATGCTGGCCAATATTATCGAATGGTCGGGCAGGAATCGCTTCCTTGTCCTACTCGCCACGCTATTCATCATCATCGGTGGAGCATATGCCGTCCTCAAGACGCCGATCGACGCCCTGCCAGACCTTTCGGACGTGCAAGTTATCGTCTATACAGAGTACCCCGGTCAGGCGCCGCAGGTGGTTGAGGATCAGGTTACATATCCGCTGACGACGGCAATGCTTGCCGTGCCAAAATCAAAAGTAGTACGAGGCTTCTCCTTTTTCGGTGCGTCGTTCGTCTATGTGATCTTCGAAGATGGCACCGATATTTACTGGGCCCGCTCGCGGGTTCTCGAATATCTGAATTTCGCTTCCGGGCGCATGCCCAAGGGCGTGACGCCGTCGCTAGGCCCTGACGCTACCGGCGTAGGGTGGGTCTACCAGTACGCCCTGTTGGCCAAAGACAAAACTCTCGCCGAGCTCAGAACGATCCAGGACTGGTATCTGCGCTACCAGCTTACCAAGGCGCAAGGCGTGGCCGAGGTGGCGTCCATCGGCGGCTTCGTGCAGACCTACCAGATCACGGTGGACCCGGTGAAGCTCCGTGCCTACGGGATTCCCTTGTCCAAGGTTTCGCAAGTCATCCGCGATTCGAACCGCGATGTTGGCGGACGGGTAGTGGAGATGTCCGAAACCGAATACATGGTGCGCGGCAAGGGCTACCTTCGTGGTAAGAGCGACATTGAGGCATTGGTGGTACGGAGCGAAAAGGGCACGCCAGTGCTGATCCGCGACATTGCCCGTGTCGAACTTGGCCCTGACGAGCGGCGCGGCCTTACTGAACTGAATGGCGAAGGCGAGGTGGTGTCGGGTATCGCCATGTCGCGATACGGACAGAATGCCCTGGAGGTCATTCACAATCTCAAGGCGAAGGTTGGCGAGATTTCCGCAGGCCTGCCGGAGGGTGTCAGCATCGAGACTGTCTATGATCGATCCGATCTGATCCATCGCGCCATTGATACTCTGAAGCGCACCCTGGTCGAGGAAAGCCTGATCGTGGCAGCAGTGTGCATCATCTTCTTGCTGCATGTCCGTTCGGCGCTGGTAGCCATCCTGATGCTTCCAGTGGGTGTGCTGATCGCCTTTATCGCCATGCGCTCGCTCGGCATGAATTCGAATTTGATGAGTCTGGGCGGCATTGCTATCGCAGTCGGCGCCATGATCGACGCGGCAATTGTAATGATCGAAAACGCACACAAGCATCTGGAGCGGTTGAAGGAAGGACACTCGATCCAGGAGCGCGCGGATGCAATGATTCTGGCGTGCAAGGAGGTAGGGCCGGCCCTGTTCTTTTCGCTGCTTATCATTACAGTGTCGTTCTTGCCGGTCTTTACTCTCGAAGCTCAAGAGGGCCGGCTGTTTTCCCCACTTGCCTATACCAAGACCTTCTCCATGGCGGGGGCGGCCTTACTGTCGATAACGCTGGTGCCGGTATTGATGATGCTGTTCATTCGCGGCAAGGTCATGCCAGAGGCGAAGAACCCGGTGAATCGTTTCTTGATAAGGATATATCGCCCGATCATCACTTGGGTAATGCGTTGGAAGAAAATCACTATCGCTGCCGCCGTGCTTGCACTAGGCCTATCGATTTACCCGGCTTCAAAGCTTGGCAGCGAGTTCATGCCGACCCTCAACGAGGGCACGTTGTTTTACATGCCGGCTTCGCTTCCAGGCATGTCGATCACCAAGGCTGCCGAACTGTTGCAGACGCAGAACAAGATCATCAAAAGTTTTCCTGAGGTGGCATCAGTCTATGGCAAGGCCGGCCGCGCTAACACGGCCACCGACCCGGCACCAGTCGAGATGTTCGAGACGGTCATCAATCTCAAGCCGGAGTCAGAATGGCGCCCCGGCATGAATATCGACAAGCTCATCGCCGAACTGGATAAGGCGCTTCAATTTCCGGGCGTGTCGAATGCCTGGACCATGCCTATCAAGGCACGTATTGATATGTTGTCAACCGGCATCCGTACGCCCATCGGCATTAAGGTTTTCGGAAAAGATCTGGGCGAGATGGAGAAACTTGCCAAGGAGATTGAAGCTGTTGTCAAGACGGTACCGGGTACAACGTCGGCCTTTGCCGAGCGAATCACAGGGGGTTACTACCTGAACATCGAGCCTGATAGAGAGCAATTGGCCCGTTACGGATTGGCAGTCGGAGATCTGCAAGAAGTGATCGGTACCGCTCTAGGTGGGGAAATGGTGACGACGACGGTAGAAGGGCGAGAGCGATTCGGCGTACAGGTTCGCTATCCACGGGAACTGCGTGCCAACCCGCAACAGATTGCCCGCGAAGTACTGGTGCCGACCATGGATGGGGCAATGGTCCCGCTTGGTCAGGTTGCAAGGGTGAACGTTGCCAAGGGCACCCCGGGGATCCGTACGGAGAACGCCCTGCTCTCGGCCTACATCTTCGTCGACATACGCGACCGAGACATCGGCTCTTACGTGGCAGACGCCCGCAAAGCTGTGGCCGACCGTGTGAAATTCCCGGCAGGCTATTACATCACATGGAGCGGTCAGTTCGAGTATATGGAGCGGGCGATCGAAAAAATGAAGATCGTCATCCCGGTAACGTTGCTGACCATTTTCCTGTTGCTTTACCTCAACTTCCAGCGCCTGACGGAAACCCTCATCGTCATGCTCTCGGTGCCTTTCGCCTTGGTCGGCGGCGTCTGGCTGATGTGGTTGCTGGGTTACAACCTGAGCGTTGCAGTTGCCGTCGGTTTCATCGCACTGGCCGGCGTGGCGGCAGAAACCGGCGTGGTGATGCTCATCTACCTCGATCAAGCTTGGCAGGAACTCAAGGATCGGCGCGCTGCGGAGGGTGCGAAACCCACTCTCCACGATCTCTATGAAGCGGTAATGGAAGGTGCCGTCGAACGCGTACGGCCGAAAATGATGACCGTGGTTGCCATCATGGCCGGCCTGCTGCCCATCATGTGGGGAAGCGGTACCGGCTCAGAAGTCATGAGCCGCATTGCCGCACCCATGGTCGGAGGCATGATTTCCTCCACCGTGCTGACTTTGGCCGTGATACCGGCTGTCTACGCGTTGGTCAAGCAGTGGCGGTTGAGCAGGGGTATCGAACGCTAATAATGATTTTTCAACGAAACGAAAGGGCAGGATCGTGTCGAAAAGGATGATAGTCGTGGTAGCGGCGGTGTTTTCTGTATTGCTGGGTGGTTGCGTAGATAATGGATATAGAGGTGGCAGCGGTGGTGGGTCAAATGCGGGGCACTCCCATTAACGCAATCAGAGCCGTTGGCATAGGATTTCTCGCGCTTGCCATGGGTACGCTTTCCTTGTCTCTCCTAGCTCAGACCATGCAGATTCCAAAACCCACCTCGGGGCTCATGCCGAACCCAGCTGCAGGCAAATCGTTGTACGGAAAACACTGCGCGAGTTGCCATGGCACGGATCTCAGGGGTACAGACAAGGGACCACCGTTCCTGCATCGGGTTTACGAGCCCTCGCATCATGGCGATGTGGCGTTTCAGCTCGCGGTCAAGAACGGGGTGCGGGCGCACCACTGGAAGTTCGGCGACATGCTGCCAGTGCCGGGCGTATCTCCAGACAGCGTGGCTCACATCACCGCCTTTATTCGCGCTGAACAGCGCCGTGTGGACATCCAATAACCACTCAGGAGCTGCTGCATGGAACACGCTCACCACCCTCCTGCGCACCAAGGCCACCACTACGACGCACCGGCGCCAGCGTCGGCCGCGGACAAGGACCCGGTCTGCGGCATGACGGTCAGGCCGGATTCGCCGCACGCGACAGTGCATGCCGGCCGCACGATCCGCTTCTGCAGCGCCAAGTGCCTGGCCAAGTTCGAGGCCGAGCCGCAGCGCTACCTGGCGCCCGAACCGGCGCCGGCGCCGGCCGCGCCGCCGGGCGCGGAATACACCTGCCCCATGCACCCGGAAGTGCGGCAGATCGGTCCCGGCACCTGCCCGAAGTGCGGCATGGCGCTGGAGCCGGTGCTGCCGGAACTCGAGGAAGGCGAGAATCCCGAACTGGCCGACTTCCGCCGCCGTTTCTGGCGGACCTTGCCGCTGACGGTTCTGGTCACACTGCTCGCCATGTCGGGCGGCCTCTTCAACACGCTGCTCGGCGCCGCCCGGCCCTGGCTGGAACTGGCGCTGGGCACGCCCGTCGTGCTGTGGGCGGGCTGGCCGTTCTTCGTGCGCGGCGTGCAGTCGGTGAGGAACCGCAGCCCGAACATGTGGACCCTGATCGGCCTCGGCACGGGCGCGGCCTGGATCTACAGCGTGACGGCGACCGTGCTGCCCGGCATTTTCCCGCCCTCGTTCCGCATCGGCGGCCATGTCGCCGTGTATTTTGAAGCCGCCGCCGTGATCATTTCGCTCACCCTGCTCGGCCAGGTGCTGGAACTCAAGGCGCGCTCGGAAACCGGCGCCGCCATCCGCGCCCTGCTCGGACTGGCGCCGAAGACGGCGCGGCGCATCCGCGAGGACGACAGCGAGGAGGACATTCCGCTCACCCATGTGCATCCCGGCGACCGCCTGCGCGTGCGCCCGGGCGAGAAAGTGCCGGTGGATGGTGTGGTCCTCGCCGGCGACAGCGCGGTGGACGAATCCATGCTCACCGGCGAGCCGATGCCGGTG
>CAJPFF010000255.1 GCA_905339345.1 Geobacteraceae bacterium
GGTGGTCCTGGCCAACGGTGATGTAGTGCGCACCGGCACAGGCGGAGTACCGAACTCCACCAGCTGGCAGGCCAGCAAATGGGGATACGGGCCTTACCTGGATGGCATCTTCACCCAGTCCAACTATGGAATCATCACAAAACTCGGCGTCTGGCTCCTGAAGGGCCCGCCGCCGGGGGGGTACATGCCGTTTCTGATGAAATTTCCCAAGGTGGAGATGCTGGGCGATATCGTCAAGACTTTCATGCCCCTGCGCCTGGCCCAGATCATCCCCAACGCCTGCGTCGTGGTCAACGCCGGCTGGGAAGCGGCCGGCTACTTCACCTACGACAAGAACGGCAAGGGGACCAACCGGAGCACCTTCTACAAAGGAAAGGGAAGTCTCCCCCCCAAGGTGTTCCAGGAAATCATGGACAAGTTCAAGATCGGCGCCTGGAACTTCTACGCCGCCCTCTACGGCTCCCCCGAGCAGGTTGCCCTCAACTGGAAATATGTCTCGGGTGCCTTCAAGGCCAAGTTCGGCAACCAGGTCCAGATCATCACCGAGAAGGAAGCAAAGGACGACCCCATCTTCGAGTATCGACGTCAGTTGATGATGGGAGGGAGCACCCTGCAGGAGTTCGGCCTCTACAACTGGCGCGGCGGCGGCGGCTCCATGTGGTTCGCCCCGGTGGCCGCCGCCAGGCCGTCCGAGTGCGACAAGCAGATGCGGATTGCCACCGACATCCTCAACAAGCACGGTTTCGACTATGTCTCCGAGTATATTGTCGGCTGGCGTGAAATGCACCACATCATCGACCTGCTCTACGATCGCACCCAGCCGGAGGAGATGCACCGGGCCTATCAGTGCTTCGACGAACTGCTGAAGGTTTTCACCAAGAACGGGTACGGCACCTATCGCACCAACATCGCCTTCATGGAAAAGGCGGCCAACACCTACGGCCCCGAGATGCGCAAGATCCACCGCACCTTGAAAAAGGCCCTGGACCCCAACAATATCCTGGCCCCCGGCAAATCGGGCATCAACCTGGATATTCCGCTGTAACGACAACGGTAGAGGAGGTATGAGATGAGTCGTTTCCTTGCGCTCCCCAAGGGCGTTACAGAACAAGCCTTCACCAAAGCGATCAATGAGTATCGCTCCCTTCTGGGGGACGGGCGTGTCCGCACCGATCAGGCATCCCTGAAACCCTACCTTGCGACCACCATCGCCCAAAGGGATGCCTTGACCCCCCCTTCCGCGGCGCTCTACCCGACCACCGCCAAAGAGGTCCAGGCCATCGTCGGCATCGCCAACAAGTACAAGACGCCGCTCTGGACGGTATGCAACGGCGAGAACGAAGGGTACGGCTCCTCGGCGCCGGCCACGGCCGGACAGATAGTGCTCGATCTGCGGAACATGAAGAAGATCATCGAGGTTGATCGGGAGTTGGGGTACTGCCTGGTGGAGCCCGGCGTGACCTACGGCGAGCTGCAGGAGTACCTCACCCGCAACAAGATGAACCTGTGGCTCGACGCCCCGGCCCCTTCGGCCAACGTCAGCATCGCCGGAAATATCCTGGAACGCGGCAGCGGCTACACTCCCTACAGCGAGGATTTCCTCTTTTCCTGCGGCATGGAGGTGGTGCTGGCGGACGGAACCCTCCTCAAGACCGGCATGGGCGGGATTCCCAATTCCACCAGCTGGCAGGTGTTCAAGTGGGGATTCGGCCCCTATGTGGACGGTCTTTTCTCCCAGGCGAACAACGGGATCGTCACTAAAGTCGGCGCCTGGCTGATGGGCGCCCCGCCCCCGGGCGGCTACAAGCCTTTCTGCATCAGATTCCCGAAGAACGAAATGTTGGCCGACATCATCAAACCGGTCATGTTCCTGCGCCAGGCCCAGATCGTGCCCAACGCCTGCGCCCTGGTCAACTCCGGCTGGGAAGCGGCCACCCGTTTCGCCACTGACCGGAAGAACAACGGCCGCTTCTTCAACCCGGGAGCGGGAGCCATATCCTCCGGCAAGCTGATCAGCCGCGACGTGGGCGCCTGGAACCTCTACGGGGCCGTCTACGGCTCTCCCGAGCAGGTGGCGCTGAACTGGATGTACGTCTCCGGCACCTTCAAACAGGCCTTCGGCAACAAGATCAGAATTATCACCGAACAGGAGGCCAAGGGTGATCCGGCCTTCGAATACCGGAAGCAGCTCATGATGGGGGGGATTACCCATCATAGCCCCCTCGACCGGTGGCGCCCCGGCGGCGGCTCCATGAAGTTCGCCCCCACAGCGGCCGCCCGTCCGGCCGAGTGCGCCCAACAGGCCAGGGTGGCCGCCGAGATCCTCAACCGGCACGGCTTCGACTATCTGAGCGAGTTCAGCTTCTTCTGGTACGACGCGCGTCACGTTGTCGATCTGCGCTTCGACCGCACGAAACCCGAGGAGATGAAACGGGCCCACAACTGCTTCAACGAGCTGATCAGTGTATTCACCAAGCACGGCTGGGCAGTCGGCCGTACCAACACCGCCTTCATGGACAAGGTGGCCGACTCCTACGGTCCGGCGATGCGAAGGCTCAACCGCACCATCAAGAAGGCGCTGGACCCCAACAACATCCTGTCACCGGGCAAATCCGGGATCAATCTGGCTTAAGGAGGCGAAATGATGAAACCGGTAAAAGTCCTGATAGTGAGCATTTGTTTGGCCACTTTTGTCTTTATCCAGTCGGCGGCCTGGGCATTCAATTCCAGTTCCTTCAACGGCACTGCCGATTTCTATGCGGGAGCCGCGCCCCCGCCGGGGCTCCACCTGATCGACTACAACGTCTTTATGGACATTAAAAAGATCGAAAACAAGGGGCAGGGATTGGCTGACGGGAAAGGAACTCTTACAGCCATCGCCTTCCGGCCGATCTATGTATCGGAAAAGGGACTCTTCGGCGGTAACTTCCTGATGCACTCCATCATTCCCCTGCTGACTGTGGAGGCTGACGTTAAGGTGAATACGCCAGGGGGCCCGGTCACCGTGGAAGGGCATGATGGTGGTCTCGGCGATGTTTACTTCGGGGTCGGCATGGCGTGGCACACTCCGGTCTGGCACTGGCTGACGGTATTGGACATCATCACCCCAACCGGCAGCTTCGATTCCAAAAAGCCGATCAACGCGGGCAACAATGCCTTTGTCATAGAACCGGTCGTGGCAGTAACGGGTCTTTTCCAGAACGGCATGGAGGTGAGCGCCAAGCTCATGTACTCCTATCACACCAAGAACAGCGATTATAGGGAACCAGGAACGGGTCTCAAGGGGTATCAAACGGGGCAGGCGATACACATGGACTACAACGTGAACTATGCCGTGACGAAAGACCTGAAGCTCGGCGTTACCGGCTGGATCTGGCAAGGGCTCGAAGACGATGAAATCGGCGGCAAGAAGCGTTCCGACACCAAGGATTTCGAGTTTTCCATGGGGCCGGCAGCCCGCTACCAAAGCGGCAAGTTTGCCCTCATCGGCAAGTATGTGCTTCCGGTGTCCGCCGAAAACCGTATCGAAGCCAATCAGCTCTGGATCGACCTGGTTTATTCATTCTAGGAAGTTCACAGGGATCGGCACTCTTCCGGAGGGAAAAACGATGGACGACAAGAAAATACTGATTATCAATCCCGGCTCGACCTCAACGAAGATCGGCGTCTTTACCGAAGGGAGGATGATCATCAATCAGTCGGTAAAGCATGACGACGCGGAACTCAGGAAGTTTCCCACCATCTGGGACCAGTATGATTTCCGCAGGGAGGCAATCTTCCAGGTTCTCGCCGACAACAACCTCTCCATGGGCGAAATGGACGCCATCGCCTGCCGGGGTGGTAATGTCAGGCCCCTTCCCGGCGGCATCTACCGGATCTGCCCGAAAATGATCGAGGACATGAAAAGCGGTATCTATGGCGGCCACCCCATCAATGTGGGGGGACTTGTCGCCTTCGACCTGGGCAACCAGTTCAATATCCCGGTCCTCACCGCCGATCCTCCCATGACCGACGAACTGTGTACCTCGGCCAGGTACAGCGGCATTCCCGAGATCAGCAGGCAGAGCAGCTTCCACGCCCTCAACCAGAAGGCCACCGCCAGGAAGGTGGCCGCCGAACTGGGGAAGAAATACGACGAAATCAACCTGATCGTTGCCCACCTCGGAGGGGGCATATCGGTAGGAGCCCACCGCAGGGGGAAGATCATCGATGTCAACAATGCCCTTGACGGCGACGGCCCCTTCTCTCCGGAGCGGGCCGGATCCCTGCCGGCCGGCGATCTGGTCAAGCTCTGCTTCAGCGGCGAATATGAAAAAAATGAGGTCCTGAAGCTCCTGACCGGAAGGGGTGGCCTGTTCGCCTACCTGGGGACGACCGATGCCGTTGAAATCGAGAAGAGGATCGCCGACGGAGACCAGAAGGCGGCGGAGGTCTATGAAGCGATGATCTACCAGGTGGCCAAGGAGATCGGCGCCTGCGCAGCGGTCCTTGAGGGGGAAGTGGACGTCATCGCCCTCACCGGCAGCCTGGCCTATTCCAAGGTGCTTCTGAAAAGCCTGCAGAAGAAGATCTCCTTCATCGCCCCGGTCCTCCTCAATCCAGGCGAGAACGAGATGGAAGCCCTGGCCGATGCGGCCATGAGATATTTCAGAAACGAAGAGGCCTTGTCCATTTACAGGCAGGACAAGGCAGCATGACCAGTCAATACACTTTGCAGCGGATTTAGCACATTACCCAAAAAGGAGATACTAGCCATGGGAAAACTCACCGGAAAAGTTGCAATCATCACCGGAGCGGCACAGGGAATCGGCGCGGCATACGCCGTGGGCCTTGCCAAGGAAGGGGCAAAGATCGTCATCGCCGATGTCCTTGACGGCGAGAAGGCAGTGGAGGCAGTGAAAAAGGCAGGCAGTGACGCCATTTACATCAAAACCGACGTCAGCAGCCAGGAGCAGTGCGACGCCATGGCCAAGGCCGCGGCTGAAAAGTTCGGCTCCGTCGACATCCTGCTCAACAATGCCGCCATCTTCGGCAGCATCGTGCTGAAACCGTTTACCGAATGTACACCCCAGGAGTTCATGAAGGTCATGGAAATCAACGTCCTCGGCCAGTTCAACTGCATGAAGGCGGTATTCCCCTACATGAAGGCCAAGGGGGGCAAGATCATCAACATCGGCTCCTCCTCCATCAACGAAGGGGTGCCCGGCATGCCCCACTACGTTGCATCCAAGGGGGCGATCATGGCCCTCACCCGCTCCATGGCCCGTGAGCTGGGGGACTACAAGATCAATGTCAACACCATAGCCCCCGGCTTCACCCATTCCGACGGCGGCAACAACTTCGACAAGAACAAGAAGCTGGACCTGCCACCCCTGGAAGAGCTGCAGCTCCAGGCCCGTTGCCTGAAAAGGGAAGCGGTGCCCGAGGACCTCATCGGCCTGGCCCTGTTCCTCTCCTCCGATGACAGCGCCTTCATCACGGGCCAGATGATCGTCCACGACGGCGGGTTGTCGTTCCACTAAGGACGGAGGGTTACATGAAAGAAGTACTCGACATGCTGCCGATCCCCTGCTACGGCAGCCTGGCAACCGTGGATGCCGGGAAACCAAGAGTCAGACCCTTCGCCGTCATGTTTGAGGAGAACGGCAGATTCTATTTTTGTACAGCCAGCAATAAAGATGTTTACCGGCAACTGACCGAATGTCCGTACATCGAATTCACGAGGACCACTGACGATATGCGGTGGCTGAGAATAAGCGGCGAGATCACATTCGACGAGGATATCAGGAGCAAGGAGAAGTGCTTCGCCAACTATCCCATGCTCAAAGGCATCTATCAGACGCCGGACAACCCGATCTTCAAGGTTTTCTATCTGGAGCACGGCAACGCATCCATCGACAGCATGACGGCGGAGCCGCGCAAGGTTTTTGAGTTCTAGCAGGAGCGGCTACAACAGTACCATCAGGCGGGAAAAAGTCTCCGAGCCGTCTTGCCTAAAGGAACTCCCCCATGGCACGAGGCCTGCGGGTCACGCTGGAAACGGCGTGACCTCCCCTTTCGGAAAGGAGACTGGGGGAAATTTCTACTGAAAGGGAGAAGAACCATGAACAAGATCCTTCGTGTCGACATGACCAGCCTCAGCACCACCACTGAGCCGGTTCCCAAAGAATGGGCCTGCCTCGGCGGCCGTGCCCTTACCTCTACCATCGTTGCAAAAGAAGTGAAACCTACCTGCCATCCGCTGGGGGCGGACAACAAGCTGGTCTTTGCCCCCGGCCTCCTGAGCGGCACAACCGCCGCCAACAGCGGGCGCTTTTCCGCCGGTGCCAAAAGTCCCCTGACCGGCACCATCAAGGAGAGCAACGCCGGCGGACTGGCCGCCCAGATGTTCGGCCGCCTCGGTATCAAGGCGCTCATCATCGAGGGGCTGCCTGCGGGAGACAACTGGTACAGCCTGCATGTCAACAAGGATGGGGTGTCCGTAGCGGTTGAGACGGAACTGATCGGCCAGGGAAACTTTGCCGTTGTCGAAGCTCTGGAAAAAAGGCTCGGCAAGAAGACGGGGGTACTCACCATCGGTCCCGCGGGGGAGATGAAGCTGCTTGCCGCCAACATCTCGGTCAAGGATTCGGACAGCAAGCTGCGCAGTCATGGCCGCGGCGGCCTCGGTGCCGTAATGGGGTCGAAGAGGATCAAGTTCATCTCCATCGACGACCGCGACGCCCCGGGCATCAAGCCCGTGGACAAGGAGACGTTCACCGCCGCCGCCCGGGTCTTCGCCAAAGCGCTTCTGGAGCATCCCGGAACCGGCCAGGGCCTCCCCACTTTCGGTACGGCCGAGATGGTCAACATCGTCAACGAGGCGGGGGGTCTTCCGACCCGCAACTTCACCTATGGCCGCTATGAGGGCCACGAAAAGATCTCCGGCGAGACCATGCGCGAAACGATCATCGAACGGGGGGGGAAACCGAGGCATGGCTGCCAGCCCGGCTGCATCATTCAATGCTCCCAGGTTTATAACGACAAGAACGGCACGTACGTCACCTCAGGATTCGAATACGAGACCATCGAGACCCTGGGAGCCAATGCCTGCCTGGGGGACCTGGACCAGATCGCCGCCGCCGATTACATCATGGATGACATCGGCATCGATTCCATCGAAACATCGGTGGCCATTGGGGTGGCAATGGAGGCGGGCGTACTGCCGTTTGGCGACGGCGAAGGGGTGTTGCGGATACTTCGGGAAGAGATCGGCCGAGGGACCCCGCTGGGACGAATCATCGGCAACGGCACCGGCAATGTGGGGAAGGCCTATGGGGTGACCCGGGTACCGGTGGTGAAGAACCAGGCGATTCCCGCCTACGATCCCCGCGCCATCAAGGGTATCGGCATCACCTACGCCACCAGCACCATGGGAGCGGACCATACCATGGGCTATGCAGTCGCCACCAATCTCATGGGGGTCGGCGGCGGCATCGTCGATCCGCTGAAGAAGGACGGCCAGGTGGAACTTTCCCGGCACCTGCAGATCGCCACCGTCATGCTCGATTCCCTCGGCCTCTGCCTGTTCATCGGCTTTCCCGCTGCGGACATTCCCACCTGCGTCCCGGCTCTGATGGACATGCTGAACGCCTGCTTCGGTCTCAAGCTTACCCCGGACTGGCTCGGAGAACTGGGGGTCACCACCCTGAAAACGGAACGGGCCTTCAACCTGGCAGCCGGCTTCACCAATAAGGATGATCGTCTCCCCGACTTTTTCAGGGAGCCGCTGGTACCGCACAACGCCGTATGGGACTTCACCGACGAGGAAATCGACGCGTTCTGGAATTTTTAGCCTGACGACGGAAAGGGGTGCGCCATGAACGTCACGGTAAAACTGTTCGCCACATTCCGCTTCGGACGCTTCGCGGCGGCAACGAGGCACTACCCGCCCAGCACCAGCATCGGCGAAGTGATCCGTGAACTGCAGATACCGGATACGGAGATCAGCATGATCATGGTGAACGGCAGACATGCGGCCCCGGACCAGCAGCTGCGGGATGGGGACAGCCTCGCCTTCTTCCCGCTGGTGGCAGGAGGTTAGAATGGAAGAGCTGCGTCGGTACCTGGCCGGAGAGGCGAAGGACGGCCTCATCTCCTGGGCAACACAGATCGAAGCCGCTGCGCGGTTCCGGGTCTCTCTTGCCCGGGTAGAGGAAACAGCCTTGGACCTGGCCATTCTCCCCGCCCGCTACCAGCGCAACCGCCAGGCCATCAGCGTGGGCCAGCAGCTAAAGCTGTTCAGGGGACGGGTAGCGGTGGTGGGGTGCGGCGGGCTGGGGGGTTACGTTATCGAAGAACTATCCCGGCTCGGAGTTGGCACCATCATCGCCATCGACCCCGACTTCTTCGAGGAGCATAACCTGAACCGTCAACTCCTCTCCTCCCCCGCCCGACTGGGGCAGGCCAAGGTAGAGGCCGCGGCGGCACGGATAGCGGAAATCAACTCGGCGGTGACGCTGGTTCCGGTGCAGGCGGCCTATGGGACGGAAAACGCCGTGGAGCTTTTCCAGGATGTCGATGTCGTAGTGGATGCCCTGGATTCGGTCCCGACGCGACTGGCACTGGCGGACAGCTGCGACGGATTGGGCCTCCCTCTGGTGCACGGGGCCATAGGAGGCTGGTTCGGCCAAGTCACCACCCAATTTCCCGGGGATCGAACCATCCGACTGCTGTATGACCGCTGGGTGGAAGGCAAGGGATTGGAACAGCAGATGGGCAACCCTTCTTTCACCCCGGCGGTGATAGCCGGCATCCAGACCGCCGAGGTCTGCAAGCTCCTTATGGGAACCGGCGATACGTTGCGTAACCGTCAGCTTTGCATCAATCTTCTCACTATGGAATTTGAAGAGGTCGAGCTGTCGAGCCCTGACTGCGCGATCGGCCAATAAGACGCATCACCGAAAGCAAAAGAATACGATTATTTACTCTCGCCGGTACGGGAGACCAAACAAGGAGACAAAACATGTTCGGATTCGGCATGCCTGAACTCATCGTTATCCTGGTTATCATGCTGGTCGTGGTCGGACCGGCGAAACTTCCCCAACTCGGCTCTGCACTGGGAGGGGCAATACGGAATTTCAGGAAGGGCTCGCAAGAGGCGGCGGCGTTCACGGAGATCGACAAGATGGACGACGAGAGAAATTCCACTTCTCCCAGGTAAATAAAAACCATGTTTTATCATTTGACATCGCCCCGTCTTGCAAGTATCTTGTATGCAAGAGGAATTAAGGGCATGATCTCCTTCCGGGACAACATAGTATTTATGCTCGCCAAGGCCCACCAGCGGGCACAGGGGGCGCTGAAGGGAAACCTTCAGGAATTCGGCCTCACCCCCATGCAGTGTCTGTTTCTGGAGGTCCTGTGGGAAGAGGAAGGACTTTCCGCCGGCGAGATCGGCCGGCGCATCTCCCTGGATACGGCTACCCTGGCGGGCATTCTCGACCGCATGGCGACCGCCGGCTGGGTGCGGCGCGAGACCGATTCGCAGGACGGCCGGGTGGCGAGGGTCTACCTGACCGAGAAGGCCCTGTCGGTCAAAGACCAAATGGCGACGACCATAGAGAAAACCAACGACGAGCTGCTTAATAGCTTTTCGCTGGAGGAGAAGCTTCTCCTGAAGCGCTTTCTCCGGGACTTCAAGGAATAGAAAAAAATTTTCCGCAATTAGTTTGCATACGAGATATTCAGGAGGTAACCCATGTACATGCCCGATTTCGCCTATCATGCTCCCGAGAGCCTGAATGAGGCCTGCTCTCTCCTGGCGGAACTGGGGGAGAAAGCCACGGTTCTGGCGGGCGGCACCGATGTCCTGCACAAAATGAAGGTGGGTAAACTGGCTCCGGAACACCTGGTCTCACTCAAACACCTGGACGACCTGCGTACCATCCGTCATGAACCGGGCCGCGGCATAATCATGGGTGCGCTGACGAGCCACAATGCCATCTACACCTCAAAGCTTCTGCAGGAACGTTACCTGTCGCTCCCCATGGCCGCCCACACCATGGCCTCCAACCAGATCTGCAACATGGGGACCGTGGGGGGAAACATCGTCAACGGTGTTCCTTCCGCCGACCTCCCCCCGATCCTCATCGCCCTCAATGCCTCGATCCGCCTGGTATCCACCAAGGGGGAACGGACCATGCCCCTGGAGGATTTCTTCCACGGTTCGGCCGAGACGGTCATCGCTCCGGGCGAGCTGCTGGCCGACATCACCATACCTGACCAGCCAACCACCGGTAGCACCTATATGAAGTTCGGCCTGCGCCGTTCCGGAGCCCTGGCTGTTGTGGGCGTTGCCGTCGCTGTCACCATGGATGGCGATACCATTCGTGATGCCAGGATCGTCCTGGCTTCCGCTTCGCCGACGGTCATGCGGGCCCGGGAGGCAGAGGACTGCCTGAAAGGGAAAAAG
>CAJPFF010000256.1 GCA_905339345.1 Geobacteraceae bacterium
ACCGCGCCGGCCCCCAGCTCGCTTTCGACCCAGATCTTCCCACTCATCCTCTCTACGATCTCCCGGGAGATCGTCAACCCTAGCCCGGTGCCGAGGGGATTGGATTTCTGAGGATCCTGCAGTTGGTGAAAGCGCTCGAAAACCTGCTCCAGCCTGTCCGGGGGAATGCCGGGGCCTTCGTCAGCCACGCTGATCAGGGCAAAGCCGTCTTGCTTCCTTCCGCTGAGTCGGATCGTTCCTCCCGCCGGCGAGAACTTCACGGCGTTGGAAAGAAGGTTCGTCAGCACCTGGTGGAGCCGATCCGCGTCGGCATAAACCGGTGAGAGGCCGGCTTCGATTTCGCTGGCCACGTTGATTCCCTTTTCGGCGAAGAGCGGTTGGGTGGTGACGAGTGCTTTTGAAAAGATCGGCTCCAGTTCCAGCGGTTCAGGATACAGCTCCAGGCGCCCGGCTTCGATCTTTGTGAGATCGAGCAGGTCGTTGATCATGCGGGTGAGCCGTTCCGCCTCGTTATGGATAATGCCCACGAACTTCTTGCGCTTTTCCGCATCGTCCACGTCGTAGCGCAGCAGGATCTCGGAGAAGGATCTGATCGAAGTGAGGGGGGTTCGCAACTCGTGGCTTACCGTGGAGAGAAAATCGCTCTTGAGACGGTCCAGCTCCAGGAGCCGGGCGTTGGCCTTCTCGAGCTCGGCCGTGCGCCGGGCTACTTTCTCCTCCATGGCGTGGCTGTAAGCCTGAACCTCGGCGTAGAGCTGAGCATTGACCGCAGCCATGGCGAGCTGGTTGGCCAAGGCCGCGAACAGCTCAACGAACTCATCGGTGAAATGCATGGGGCCCCGGGTGGCATAGGCAGTGAGTACTCCGGTCACCCGCCCCTCGTAGGTCATCGGTGCGTGGATGAGCGCACTCACCGGTAATTCCTTGGCCAGCTTGGAGATGAGCAGGGGTTTGTCGATCTCCCGGGTGTCTTCCACCACGACCGGCCGAGCGTCCAGGAACGCGGTGCCGAAATAGGTCTCCCGGGTGGGGGCCATCGCGGACGCCGCCACGTAAGCTTCGCTGAGTCCCACGTGGCTGCGGATCCTCAATATGCCGTCCTCACTCAGGAGCCGGACCGACAGGTGCTCGAACCCGAACTCTCGCTTGATCAGGAGAAGCACCTCCTGCAGAAGCGTGTCGATGTCCAGGCTCCGCGAGAGGGCGCGGGAGGCTTCGTGGAGGACCATCAACTCCCGGAGCCGCCGTTCCAGGGCATCCCGGCTCTCTGCCAGGGTCTTGGAAACGCCGCCGAAGACGTCCAGTATCTCCACGGCCCGCTCCCGGGGCCACGCAAGGGTGCTGTTGATAATTATGCGAGCCGACTGGGTTCCGAGGGCACTGGCCAGGCAGCGCTCGGTAGCTTCGAGGAGCAGTTGGGGGGAGGAACGCTCGGGAAGAGCCCCCAGCACATCCTGGGCCGTCCGGGCACCCACAAACCGCGCCAGAAGCCCTTCCAGGTCGGCCCTTGTGGCCCACGCGGACGGTAGCCCGGAACGCTGGCCCTTCTCCGCGGCGCGAGGGGTCAGGAAGCTGAAGATGAAATAGGCCCCCATGTTGAACACCAGGCTCCAAATCAGGGCGTGGGTCCAAGTGTCGAATCCCTGCAGCCCGAACAGGGCCCGAGGCCGCAGCAGTTCGATTCCCCAGGGGCCTTGCGTCAGGATAGACGCGCTCACCCAGCCCGAGTCAACGAAGCTGGGCAGAAGCAGGGTATATATCCATATCCCGAAGCCAGCGGCAAGCCCGGCGAGGGCCCCGGTTCGGGTTCCCCCTTTCCAGTACAGGCCGAAAAGGACTGCAGGCGCAAACTGGAGCACGGCGGAGAAGGACAATAGTCCGGTGGCAACAAGGGTGTGGGACTCGCCGATCCACCGTTTGAAGGCGTACCCCAGGAGCACCACGCCCAAGATGACGGCCCGCTTGGTGTACAGGAGGGGCCGGGAAAGGTCCACCCCCTCTCCGCGAAAAGCAGGAAAAACGCTACCCAGGACAGCTACCCCGGAATGGTGAAGTATCATCGTTGCCAAAGCGACCGCCTCGACGATAACCATGCTCGTCGCGGCCGAGAATCCCCCCAGGTAGGCGAGAAACGCCAACTCCGTATGACCACGTGACAGCGGCAGGGAAATCATGAAGAAATCCGGGCTCAGATCTCCCCCGTACAGGCGCCCGACCAGGGCCACGGGGAGCACAAGCAGATTAATGAAAAGCAGGTAGGCCGGAAACGCCCAGGATGCCTTCCGCAGGTGGCGCTCCCGCACGTTCTCGACAGCCAGCATGTGAAACTGACGGGGCAGAAGGATCACGGCTGACGCAGAGAGTACGCTCAGAGCGACCCATGCAGAAAGAGATGTCCCCGAACCCTCCCCGAGAAGGAACAGACGCGAGAGCTCCCGGTCCGCAAGGGCCTTCTCGAAAACCTGCGTCAGCCCGCCGCCGATGCCGAAGGTAATGTAGAGGCCGATCACCAGGAAAGCCCCGAGCTTCACCGCGCTCTCGAAGGCTATCGCCGCGACCATACCCTCGTGTCGCTCGGTGGCGACCAGGCTTCTCGCTCCGAAGAGCCCGGCAAAGATCGACAGGCCAAGGGCTGCCCAGAAGGACGCATCGTCAAATACTCCCGCGCTCCCGGTGCGGCCCGTGAGCAGGTCGAAGGTGTACCCCACCGCCTTGAGCTGGAGCCCGATATACGGGGTGATCCCGATCACCATCATAATGGTGGCCAGGGCGCCAAGGGTCCATCCCTTTCCGTACAGGATCTCGAGCAGGTCGGGGAGGCTCGTAACCCCTTCCGCCCGGCAGAAGGAAACGAGCCGTTTGAGCAGGGACGGCCCCAGGAGAAAGATAAGCGTGGGGCCCAGGTAGATCGGCAGGAATCCCAGCCCTGTGGACGCGGCCTGCCCAACACTGCCGTAATACGTCCAGGAGGTACAGTAGACGGCCAGGGAAAAGCTGTAGACCCACGGGTTGTCGACCAGGCTGCGCCCCCTCTCCCTGGCCTTGTCCGTGGCGTAGGCGATGGCGAACAGGCCGAGGAGATACCCAGTCCCGAGGAAGGCGATCCAGAAGGTCTGGTTCACGGTTCGTCCCCTCGGGACAGGACCCAACAGGCCAGCACCAGCGCGCCCCAGGCCGTGAATAGATACAGGGGCAGGATCGGGATCCCCAGGAAGGCGCCCGGCCGGTTAAACGCCCCCAGCAGAGGGGGGTACAGGGCCACAAGCCCCAGGGCAAACAGGGCGGCTAGTCGGCGCGAGGTCACATCCATTCTTGATTACCCCCTTTCCGTCAGAATCGTGACGACTGCCAGCGCAGGAGCAAGTGGCGGTCGCAGAAGGCCTTGGCTTCGGCGAGGGTTCTCACATCCCGCCGCGGCAGCAGCGCGAGGAGGCCCAGGAAAATATGGGCGGTGGCACGGGCGTCTCCCAGGGAAGTGTGCCGCCCCTCGATTGTGACCCCCATGCGCTCCGCGATGGCTTCGAGGCTGTGCCCTTCGGTTTCCTTGTGAAGGGCGTAGGAAAGGAAAAGGGTGTCGAGTATCGGGTTGTCGATCTGGGGGAGCCCCGCTTCGGCCGCGGCCATATCGAGGCACTTCTTGTCGAATGCCGCGTTATGGGCCACCAGAATCGAGTCCCCCACGTACTCGACGAATTGCGGATACACTTCGTTCATGGAGGGGGCGCCTGCCACCATGTGATCCTCGATCCGGTGAATTTCCACGGATTCCGGAGGAATCGGCCGGCCCGGGTTGACCAGGGTGTTAAAGATGTCGGCGTTCTGGACCCGCCCCCGGCGAATGCGAATCCCGGTGATGCTGATGACCTTGTCCCCTTGGGAAAGCTGCAGCCCGGTGGTCTCGGTGTCGACCACCACGTAATCGAGATCCGTAAGGAGCGCCTGAAGCAGATCTTCCCGCTCGAAAACCGGCCGCGGCAGGAAGAGATCGAAATTGTAAAACTCCGGCTCTCCCTCGATCAGTCCGTCCGCACGACGCGCTTCGGAAACGGCGGTTGCCTGCATCAGCGCCAGCCGCACTTCGAGGGAATCCCGGCAAGAGCGGGTCCACAGCTCGCCCCGGTTTCTTCGCACCGCCTCTCCCAGGGGGAGGGGCTCCTCACCGGCAGGGCAGACCTCAAGGGATTCCAGCTCGGCCAGGTCGCCAGCGAAGGGAGCCTCGACCCGAAACGTGGTAACCACGGTCCCGTCCTCCACCATGAGATTCGCGCCGACCTGCGGCTGTCCGTAACTTCTTTGCTCGATCCACTGGAGGACGCACCGCAAGGAGGCCACCCAGGAGAACGGCTCCACCAGCACAGGGGGGATAGGACCGCCGCCCGCCTCGATCTCAACGGAGATCCCCGTGACCGAACCCACCGATTCCTCCAGGAGCTCCCGGGGATTGGAAGGGATGGCAGGCCAGCGCGACGTTCGGGCAGCGTTGGCCGCCTCCTCCATTGCCGCCACCCGCACGCTCAAGCGATCCATCTCCTCCGCCACCGCCGCTAGAAACGCCCGTTGTTTCTCTGCAGGCATCTCCCGGTGTCGTTGGAGCGTCTCGACCAGGGAGCGGGAGGTGGCAATCGGCCCCTTAAGGAGCTGGGGCATCTCCCGCAGGGTCTCCTCGAACCGTTTGCCCTCTTCGGTGGGAGCGCTCAGGTCTCGAAATACCAGGAGGAATCCTGCCCGCTCTCCTCCGGGTCCGGGGACGACCGACAGGGAGCCCTTGAGGAGCTTCCCGTCCCGGAGTGGAAAGACCACCTCTTCCGCGGTTTCCCGGCCCGGGTCCCACCCCTGGCGAAGTCGTTTCAGGTGAAAGCTGAGCCGGTCGCTGGGAAAGATGCGCGACAGGGCAGCTCCTATGCCTGAGGTGTACCCCCGGTCCAGGATGATCCGGGCACGGGGGTTCATCAGGATGGTCTCTGCGGCCTCGTTGGCCACGACCACGCCGTCGACCATGGTGCGCAGCACGGTTGCCAGACGATTGCGCTCCTCCTGCAGCGTCCGGGTCGCTTCCCGTACGCGCTCTTCGAGCTCGTCGTAAGCCTTGGACAGGTTCGCGGCCATGAGGTTGAACTCGTGGGCCAACTCCTCGATCTCGTCTCCAGCTTCGATCTTGATCCGGTGGCTCAGGTTGATGCGGGAAATGATCTCGGCGCCGCGCCGAATTTCCAGGATGGGGCGCATGTATTGGTCAGCCATCCACCACGCCAGGATGGCGACGAAAATGACGTACAGAGTCAGGAATAGTGCTACTTGGCGGCTTACCGAATAGAGATGGTCGAACACTTGGGACGCCGGTTGGACCACGCCGACGAACCAGTTGCGGGGGGCAGTGCCCTCAGGTACTTGCACTGCCGTCACGCCGGCGAAATAGCTCTTGCCGCCGGCCTCGAAGGTCACCCAGCCCGTTCCCTCCTCCGCAACAGGAGGGATGGGAATCTTTGGGCTGCCCGCCAGGCGCTGTCCCCTGCCGGTGAACAGCACCGCGCCCCCATCTTCCCCCTTCTGGTGCAGCTCGAGGGACTGCCGCACCCCTTCCGGGGCGGAGGGGATCCCGTGCAACTCACCCCGCAGATGTTTTGCCAACTGCCCCGCTTCCTGGGCGAGTTGGCGCCCATGGATATTCCCGACGTCGTTGCGGACCGCGAAGAACAGGGACGCCATAGCAACTATAAGAGGGAGTACCGCCAAGCCCGTGAGGGACACAATCAAGCGGTGGCGCAGGCTTTTTTTCCGGCGCGGTGGCCGGGCATCCTGGTCGGTCATCACGGCTCAATCATCGCACGGATCTTCACCAGCAGATCCTCGGCACTGAATGGCTTTGTCACGTATTCGTCCGCCCCCACCTCGAGCCCCTTCTTCTTTTCAAGGGTCTGTCCCTTGGCCGTGAGCATGATCACTTTCGTTCCACTCGTATCCTCCCGCTCCCGGAGAATCCGGCACACCTCGTAACCATCTTTCCGGGGCATGTTGACGTCTAGGAGAATCAAATCCGGCCGCACGCGCTCGGCCACTTCCAAGGCCTCCTCCCCATCCCGCGCAATGTGGACCTCAAACCCCTCCATCTCCAGGATGAACTCGATGGACATCAAGATGTTGGGTTCGTCATCCACAGCAAGAATCTTTTTCTTTCCCATTTTTCGTTTCCTCAAGCCTTTCCCGGTGCGTCCTCCGCTGAGTTTCAAACCATCTCAACTTTCGCACTTAGCAGAATCGCATAACCGCATTGTAATTATTAACGAGTTGGAATGATTTTGTTCCTCAACAAACCCACAAATCCAGAAGGGCGACGCTATGTATCGAATTGTAACAGAAAAGTGCCTCCGTAGAAAATCAGGGGTATATAAAGGGACGCCTCCAACTGCAAACCGGCTCCGTTCCCATCGCCACCATCATGCGGCGCTTGGTGACCGGGTATGCCGTTTCCTTTATGGAGGAGGGGCTTGAGCAGGGGCAAAGACCCGAACTGGCCGGGGGTGGGCTGGTGCCAAGCGTGCGCCTGTTTGCCGGGGACAATTTGTACGTGGTCGACTGCGTGCTGTAGGTCAAGGCCGGAGAGCATAGACGTGAGGCTGTTTATTTTTGACCGAAAACCGGTTCTGTCTGACCTTCTGTGTACGTGAGAAGCCTTTCTAACGTGCCCGCCACATTTCCTACCCCCTGACGATGTAGACCGAGCAGGAGGCGTTCTTCACCACCTTGTGGGAGACGCTCCCGAGGAGCTTGCGCTTCAGGAATCCCTTCCCCGAACTCCCGATGACGATCACGTCGATCTGTTCCTTCTCCGCGTACGTGATGAGCTCGTCCGCCGGATCGCCGTACACCACCTTTATTTCCAGGGGGATGTCCGCCTCCTTCGCGTTCTTCTCGATGACATAGAAGACCCGCTCCCTCAGTTCGTCCCATTCCTTGGTTTCCGTGATGGGAGGGGGAGGGACGAAGTCGGTGAAGGTGCTTCGGGGGGCGTTGGGGAGGACCAGCATGGCGTAGATTTTGCTCCTGAACTGGCTCGGATTCCCCGCCGCCATCCGCACCGCCTCCTCCGCCGCCTTGTCGGAGAGAGGGGAGCCGTCAATGGCCACGAGGATCTTTTTACGCAGATTGAGCATGAAGAGTCTCCTGAGAATAGAACGGGAGGCGGGGTGTCCGGGAGCGCATCCGGCTCCGTTGATGATCAAAAAAAATAGTCCCCTGAAAAGGATTTACGCTGCGGAGTCGCCGGCGGTTTCTGGTGCCGTGTTCATGATAGGACTATAAAGTAAATAATGAGCCTTGACAATTATAAAACAATATTCTACATTTTTGATGATTTTTTGAATTGACAACAGCGGAAAATCAGTTCGGGATCGTAAGGGAACTGTCCCAGGCAGGGACGTTGCCCTTGACTTATTTCCCCTGAAGGCTTATGAAGAAAGGCTTATTTCTTCCTGAGAAAGAGGAGGGCCAATGGCCAAGAAGGATAAATCCGAATATATCATCCAGGCGGTCGACCATGCCCTCGACCTCCTTGAACAGTTCCACGACGATGTGGACGAACTCGGCGTAACGGAGCTGTCCAAGCGGCTGAAACTCCACAAAAACAACGTATTCCGGCTGCTGGCTACCCTGGAGTCCCGGGGCTACATCGAGCAGAACAGGGTTACGGAGAACTACCGGCTCGGTCTCAAGACCCTGGAGTTGGGGCAGACCTTCATCAAGCAGATGGGGCTGCTGCGCCAGTCGCGGCCGGTCCTTGAATGGCTGGTCAAGGAGTGCAACGAGACCGCCTACGTGGCGATCCTCAAGGAGCAGAGCATCGTCTACCTGGATGTCGTGGAAACCGATCTCACGGTGCGGGTGGTGCCCCGCGTCGGCTCCCGTCTTCCGGCCTACAGCACAGCTGCGGGGAAGGTGCAGATCGCCTACATGCCCGACGAGGAGCTCGAGGCCTTTTTCCCTGCCAAAGAGCTCAAGGCCTTCACCCCCAATACTGTCACCGATCGGGACGTCCTGAAGAAGCACCTGAAAGAGGTGGCGGAGATGGGATACGCCATCGACAACGAGGAGCTGGATATGGGGGTGCGCTGCGTCGGCGCGCCGATCCGCGATTACACCCGCCGGATCATCGGTGCCGTGAGCCTTTCGGGGCCATCCATGCGCTTCACCGACGAACGGATGGAAAAGGAGCTCATCCCCCTCGTCAGGCAGGCCGCCGAGGAGATATCCATGAAGCTCGGCTACCACAAATAATAAAAGCCCCCGGATCTACCGGGGGCTTTTTTCTATTCTCTCCTTCCAGAGGGCGGTCACCTGCCGCTCTGTCTCCTCCGGCGTTCCCCGGTTGTCGATGACAGCCGAGCCGTAGGTTGCCTTTTCCTCCATGGGCATCTGGGCGGCGAGCCGCTGCTCCGCCTCCTCCCTGTCTATACCGTCTCGCTCCGTGAGGCGGGCGATCTGCGTCTCCCGATCCGCGTACACCACCCAGATATCGTCGACCCGCCCGGTGACCCCTGCCTCAATGAGAAGCGGTGCCACGTAAAACGCCACCGGCGCGTCCGATTGGCGGGCTTCCGCCAACAGCTCCTCGGCCAGGCTGGCGATGGCCGGATGGGTGATGGCCTCCAGGCGCAGCCGCGCATCCGGGTCGGCGAAGACTATCCGGCCAAGGGCCTTGCGGTCGATGGTCGCGTCGGGCAGGAGGATGTCCGGGCCGAAGGATGTCACGATGGCTTGATGGGCCGGGGTGCCGGGAAGAACCGCCTCCCGCGAAAGCAGGTCGGCGTCAATAATCACGGCGCCAAGCCGCTGCAGTATCCGTGCAACCGTGCTCTTCCCCGACGCTATTCCGCCGGTCAGTCCGATAACCCGCATGGTTCCCTCCCCCGTTGACCGGGAACCATTCCATACTTTGCGGGAGGTGTCAATCGGGAAGGCGGCCGGGTCGGGCGAAGGCTCACGGGGAGGCGACGATGGCGTCCTCCTCCAGCCGGAAAGTAACCCCCCCCTCCACGTCGTCTTTTATCTCAAGGGTCTTCGTGCCGATGGCGATAACTACGCCGCTCAGGGCGGCCCGCTCCACGCGGATCTGGGCGTCTGCACTCAGTTCTACGCGCTTCTGGAGCCGTTTCTTTTCTCCCGTGAGTTCCGATATGGCTGTCGCGAGCTTTTCCTTGGCAAGACGAGTCTGCTCGACCTGCTCCGGTGTTGCCTTGTGGATGGAAGTAGTTAAGTAGTCGAGCTTTTTTGTCAGCTCCTCCAGCTCGCGCTCCTTTTCATGGATCTTAAGGTTGACGGTCGAGAGTTTTTCCTTCACATGGGGATCAAGCCCCACGCTCACCAGCGTGCGGACTCCCGCGTGGGAGCCGAGGGTGACGGCCTGCACGCGGTTGACCGCCTGGCAGGAGCCGCCGATGATGTGACCTTTGGAGCTTCCTTCCTGACCGATGACAATCCGGTTGCCTGCAACCAGTTCGCTTTGCATGGCAAATCCGTGGATCTCGATCCTGTCGCCTGCTTCCACATGGGCGTTTTCCACAAAGAGCGCCTCAACGGCGCCCTTGGCGCGTACCAGGGCAATTTCATGGCCCGGTTCCCCATGGCCGTCTCTGGCCTCTCCCTGGCCGATAATCCCTCCCTGCACCGCGATGCTCCCCTCCGCTTCGACGGTGGACCCTTCAATGACGCCGCCAACGAAGATATCGCCCGAGGCGCGCACCGTCATACCAGCAACAACGTCGCCGGCAATGTCGATGGAGCCCTTGAAAGAGAGGTTTCCCGTGGAAAGGTCAACGGTTTTTACCTTGATGACCGGTTCCACTGTGGCGCCGTTGGCCACGAGCACTGGCTGTCCGTCGATGGCGGCGATAAGGAGGTCGGGGTCGTCGGGGGCGAAAACCGTGCCGCTCAGATTGGGGGCGAACTGGATATCCTTCACCGGTGGCGGGGCGATCTCCTTCCCCATGAGGTTTACTCCCGGCTTGCCCGGAACCGGCGGGATCCGGCGCATGAGGGGGTCGCCCGCCTTTACGCTGACGATTTCGCCCATGTTGCGGTAGTCGACGATGTCGTTGTCCATGAGTTGCGGCTGACGGTCGCGCATCTGGGGTATGAAACTCACGAGTTCCGCGTCGGTTCCCGGTTCGTGGGGGATGCCACAGGCGATGAGACGGTCCGAAACCTCGCCCGATGCCACGGCCGCCTCGATTTCATGAGTGAGTACGCCGTAGACGATCCCCCGCTCCCGGACTGCTTGGTGCAGCTGCTCCGCACGTACCGGTTTCCCCCCGTAGGGGAGGGTCAGGGTCAGGTAGGCCTCGATGTTGTCCGGGGTGTTGCGGATAATGAAGGTGCCGTCGCGCTGTTCGCCGATATCGTAAACGAACTCCTGGCTGGCGGCATTGTAACGCTTGATGAGTTCCACAAGGGCATGGTCGTAGATGAACAGGTCCGCGAACCCGCCGGCTGCGAGGGCGTGTCTGAGAAAACCGAGGTTGACCGGCGTCTTCTCACCCGCAGGGGAGTAAATGGCCTTGAGTTTGCGGTCGTCGGCGAGCCTGAAGGTCAGCCCCGTACCGTTTTTGGGGGGAGATTCTCCCATGGGTCCTTCCTGTCATCCGATGTTGACGTGTCTCTTGTATGCAACACTTCTCAGTCTACTCATCGGACGGAATTGGAAAAGCTTGAGCGATTCACGAGCGACAAGGGGCGGGAGTTAAATCAACAGTGTGCCGTCCCTCAGCAGTTCCGTGCGGGAGCCGTCGGCGGTCACAGCAGTAAGAGTCGGACCGTAAAAAACATAGTCCTCGTGAAACGGTGTCTGGACCGTGCCGCCGAAGCCGGAATTGTCGCCGAGTGCAATGTGAATGGTGCCGAGGATCTTCTCTGCCTCCAGGATGTTGTCTGGCCGGGTGGCCCGGTCATTGGTCCCGATGCCAAGTTCGGCGATGTTGCGATTTTTTTCGCTCTCGGCAAAACGCCCCTCGAGCCATTCCCGGTGTGGCTCCTCTCCGCGAATTTCCACCACCATTCCGTTGCGCACGATAAGTTCCAGGGGAGAGGAGAGCTTCCGCGTCGGCCCGTACTCCAGCACCATTACCCCCTCGCTCGTACCTTCGAGGGGAGCCAGGTAGACCTCGCCAGCGGGGAGGTTTCCGAAGCTTCCCGCCGCTGTCAAGAGACCGTCGTCCCCCTTGGCCTGACGGCCCGCTTTGCCGATCCGCATCCGCGTCCCGTTGGGGCTCTCCACAAGGATCTCTGTCGCGGCACTTACCGCCTCGGCGAGCCGACTCGTCCGTTGTGCCAGGGCATGCCAATCAACCCGCATGGAGGTAAAGAACATCTCGGGATCGAAGTGGGGAAGGCTTGCGAAGCGCCCTCCCGCCGCATTCACGAGGAGCCTGAAGCGGGTATGGCTCGTGGAGTTGTTGGCTAGGGCAACCACCACGTCCGCAACATCCTGGCTCCGGGCGAGGACCAGTTCCCTGGACCGTTCCCAGTCGTGCATCGTCGTTTCCTTTGCCATAAGCCGTGGTAGAAGCCCCTCGGCGATGAGGCTCTCGACGATTGCATCCCCAAAGGCAGTCCTCCAGAGCGCCTCCGGCGGTTCGGCACCCGATGCCGCAGTGGCAGGGTACGAAAGGAAATCAGTGTTTCCGTACGCGGTGTCCGCGAACTGGGCGGCATCCTCCGCTACCCGCAGTAGCCGCTCGCGGCGGTCTCTGTCGGCAGGAGCCGGTGTCTCGTCGGGGCGGAGTGTGTCGCTGAAAACGAGGATCCGTTCCCCGTTGTGAATCCCCATGTTTACCTCAAACAGTGATGCAAAGGCCTCCTGATACATTGCCTGGCTCCTCTCTTCCTGGGAATCGGCCCCGACGTGGTCCGTCCGCAGACTATACCAGAGGGGTGGGCGTGGGGGCAATCCTAAGGGGAGACCAATTATTCAATATTTTTCCCTTGATTTATCAAAGGATGTTGTGATAGATAGTGCATACTGTATACAATTTTGAGTTGTTAAATTAGTCAATAAATGCAGATGGTTAAGCACTGTTGACCCTGTCTGAGAAGGTCTGAACGGAGGCGTGCGTGGCACAGGTGGTTTTTTCGAGCTGGGGTGGGACTGTCGTCGATAACCGCGCAGGGGGCGAGGCTAAGGACGCGAGCTTCAGGCTCCCGACTACCCTGGACGGGGAACGGTCGCTGGCTGCCTTTATGGGGTGGGACGGTATCATTCTTTTCGACAAGGGTGTCGATGTCCCGGCCATGGCTGCGGAATACATGAAAAGGGTGCAGACCCTGTACTGCTGCGGCAAATGCACCCCGGGCAAGAAAGGGACCCGTGTCCTCATGGACGCGTTGGCCGCCATTGTCGAGGGGAGGGGGACCGAAGCCCATCTGGATAGCATCACGGATCTGGGCGATTTGCTGGCCAACTGCAAATGTACCCTCTGCCAGTCGTCCACGGTGCCGGTCGTTGATGCGGTGAAGCATTTCCGCGACGACTTCCTCGCGTACATAAGGGGTGCACAAAAGCCCGTCGCGACCCATCGCTACATCGAGAAGTACACTGCCCCCTGCATGGACCGCTGTCCCGCCCATATCGACATCCCCGCCTACATCGAAGCGATCAAGGAATACCGCTTTGACGAATCGCTTACCGTCATCCGCGACAACATGCCCCTTCCCTCCGTCTGTGGCCGGGTCTGCCCCCATCCGTGCGAAACCCACTGCCGCCGCAAGAACGTGGACGACGCGGTCAATATCATGGTGCTCAAGCGCTCTGCCTCCGACTACGAGTGGATGCACAACGCCGAGCCCCCCATGAAGCCGAAGCCCCGCAAGAGCAAAACGGTCGCCATCGTGGGGGCCGGGCCGGCAGGTCTTGCCTGTGCCTATTATCTGGCTCTCGAAGGATATCCCTGCACCATTTATGAGGCTCTGCCCGAAGGATATGGCGGCGGCATGATCGCCGTCGGCATTCCCCCCTACCGCCAGCCGCGGCACCTGCTGCAGCGCGATATCGACATCATCGCCTCCATGGGGGTTGAGATCATCTACGACACCCGGATCGGTACCGATATTTCCCTCGATGATCTCAAGAAAAAGTATGATGCCGTTTTTCTCGCTCCCGGCGCCCACCGCTCGAAGCCGATGGGGGTAGAGGGTGAGGACAAGGGGTACAAGGGGTTCCTCAAGGGGGGGATCGATTTCCTCCGCGAGGCCTACATGGGACGCCCCACCGGCATGGGCAAGAAGGTGGTCGTTGTCGGCGGCGGAAACACCGCCATTGACTGTGTCCGCGTTGCGTTGCGTGAGGGGGCTGAAGAGTCGATCCTCCTGTATCGCCGCTCCCGCAAGGAGATGCCGGCCGATGTCTGGGAGGTGGACGGTGCCGATGAGGAGGGGGTCCGCTTCGAGTTCCAGGTGCTCCCCACCAGAATCATCGTCGACGGGAACGAGCAGGTCACCGGCGTGGAATGCGTCCGGATGGCCCTCGGGGAGCCCGATGCCTCTGGTCGTCGTCGCCCCGAGCCGGTTCCCGGCAGCGAATTCGTGGTCGAATGCGATACGGTCATTCCGGCCATCGGCCAGGATCCGGACCTCTCATTCATTCCCGAGAACATGGGGATCGACATCACCAAATGGAATACGGTGGTCACCAAGTATATTCCCCTCAAGGACGCTGCAGGCAAAGAGCTGAAGGACGGCATGGGGAACCCTCTCGTCAGGACCCTCATAACCGATCTGGACGGCGTCTTTGCCGGTGGTGATGCCGAGATCGGACCGCTGACCGTCGTCGCCTGTATCGGCAATGCCCACCGGGCTGCCCGGGTCATCCAGCGCTGGCTGGAAGAGGGGAAGGTCTACCTCACCGACGACGAGTTCATGGAGGACATCCTCACCAATTTCCCGGTTTACGACAAGGGAG
This sequence comes from Geobacteraceae bacterium, assembly GCA_905339345.1. Lineage (GTDB taxonomy): Bacteria > Desulfobacterota > Desulfuromonadia > Geobacterales > Geobacteraceae > Geobacter. The sequence continues at coordinate 13,946 of CAJPFF010000256.1, forward strand.
AAACGGTGCCGTGGCTCGATTCCGTCGAGAGGGCGCACCAGGCCGAAGTTCATGGCCGGGAGCGGGCCAGCAAGGGGAACTACCAGGAAGTCGAGCTCGGTTTCGTCGACAGCAAGGCAGTCCAGGAAGCAGAGCGGTGCCTGCGTTGCTACCGCGTCGCAATGGCGGCGGTCTAGTCCACACAAGTCAGCATGTCACTTCGGCCCACGGCCGGGGCCATGGCGGCCCGGGTGTCGGTAACGACCCCGGGCGCTGGTGTGTCCCGAGCCCGAGCCGCTTTCCAGGGGTGAAACGGATATGGTCAGTCTTACAATCGACGGGAAAGACATCTCGGTAGCCAAGGGGAGTACCATCCTCGAGGCAGCGGCGCTCCTCGGTATCACAATACCGACTCTCTGCTGGCTCAAGAAGGTCTCGCCAACCGGCGCTTGCCGTGTCTGTGCGGTGGAGGTGGAAGATGTTGATCGCCCCATGACCGCCTGCAACACGCCGGTCAAGGAGGGAATCAAGGTTACGACCCAGTCGGAGAAGCTCTCAAAGATTCGCCAGAAGATCATGGAGCTTATGCTGGTCAACCATCCCCTTGACTGCCCAGTCTGTGATGCCGGCGGCGAGTGCGATCTCCAGAATGCCTGCTATGGTCTGGGTGCGTCTCGCCAGGAATACTCGGCACTCCTTGAGCGGCGGGAGATCCGTTACGACTGGCCCCTCATCGAGAGCGACCCGAATCGCTGCATTCTCTGTGAAAAATGTGTCAAGGTCGACCACGAGGTGGTGGGCTGCAATGCCATTGCTGTGGTGAACCGGGGCGAGGCCACGGTGATCGACACCGTGGACGGCAAGCCCCTCAACTGCGAGTTCTGCGGAAACTGCGTCGGCGTTTGCCCCACCGGCACCCTTATCAGCAAGCCCTTCAAGTTCCGTGGCCGTCCCTGGGCCTTCAATGTAACCAAGAGTGTCTGCGCCTTCTGTTCCACCGGCTGCCAGATTGAGTATCACACCCGCAACGGCCGTGTCGAGCGGGTAACGAGTGAGGATGAGAACTACAATAGCGGCAATCTCTGCATCAACGGCCGATTCGGGTACAGCTACGTAAACGCCCCTGAGCGGTTGACGGAACCCATGGTCGGCAGCGCCAGGGCTGACTGGAATGCCGCCATGGGATCTGCAGTGGCGGGCCTCAAGGGGATCGTCGCCAAGTACGGTCCCGACGCCGTTGCCGGGCTCGGTTCGCCGCGGGTTACCAATGAGGAGAACTATCTTTTCCAGAAGCTGTTCCGGGGTGCCATCGGCAGTGGCAATATCGACTCGGAGGCGCGGCTCGGCTTTGCTCAGGCGCAAAAAGTTCTCCGTGAAAGGCTGGGCCTCCAGGGGGCCAGCGCAACCATTGACGCCATCGATCGGGCCGGCGCCGTCCTCGTCTTCGGCTGCGACCTGAATGCCGAAGCCACCGGCATCGAGTACCGGGTGATCAAGGCAGCCACTAAGAACGACGCCAAGCTTGTCCTGGCGAACATGCGGGACGTGAAGCTGAAGAAATTTGCCAACAGTCACCTCAAATACCGGCCGGGGAACGAGCTCACCCTCATCAACGCCCTCACCCGGGTCGTGCTCGACGAAGGGCTGCAGGACAATGACTTCGTTTCAAGCCGCATCGCCAATCTGACCGAACTGACCACGGCACTCAGCGCCGTATCGGTTGCCGATGCCGCGGAAGCCGCCGGTGTGTCCGAGGCGGACCTTCGCTCTGCTGGGCGCCTGCTCGGCAGGGAAAAAAGTGTTGCCGTCATCTTCGGTGCCGATTTGATGCGAAGCAGCGGAGCCGAGGAAGCAGTAACAGCTCTGGTGAATCTTTCCCTTTTGCTCGGAGCTTTGGGCAAGGATACGGGCGGTCTCTTCCCGGTCTACGAGAAGACAAACATCCGCGGACTCCTCGATATGGGGGTTGCGCCCGACATGCTTCCGGGCAATCGGGCCGCGTCTGCTTCGGGCAAGAATCTGTGGCAGATCATCGAGGGGATCGAGCAGGGGAGCATCAAGGCTCTCTATCTCCTTGGCTGTGATCCCGTTGCCTCCTTCCCCGAGGGGGAGAGAATCAGGACTGCCCTCGGCAATCTGGAACTCCTCATCGTTCAGGATCCGTTCCCCGGCGAGTCGCTGAAACAGGCCCATATTGTCTTCCCGTCCTCGGTGGCGGCAGAAAAGCGCGGCACATTCACCAGCATCGACGGACGGGTACAGAGCCTCGCCAAGGCGGCAAACTCCCCGGGAGAGGCCCGCGAGGACTGGGACATCCTTACGGAACTCTACAACCGGCTTACGGGTGAGAGCCGTCCGGCGTCGCCCGCATCGATCATGGCTGAGATTGCGGGCATTGTTCCGGGGTACGGGGCAGATGTCATTCTTCCGGCAGCATTCCCTGCCGCTGGACCCATCTCCCTCGCCGTCATGGGGGTAGCACGTCCGGCAGCACCCTCGGCGCAGTCCTATACGCTTCTTCCCGGTGCCATCCTGTACCACAGCGGCACCACTACTACCTGGTCAAAGAACAACGGCGAGGTTGCGCCCGCGGGCTATGTCGAGATCCATCCGGACGATGCCGCCAAACTGGGTGTGTCGGACGGCGCCGCGCTTCGCCTCTCCGCGGGGACTGCGAGTGTCACCGGCCCTGCGCGGGTGACGAACAGCGTACAACCTGGGCTTCTTTTTGCTCCGTACCATTTCCGCAGCATGAACGTGAATGCTCTCCTTGGAAAGGGAGCCGGCAGCGCGTCGGTGAAGGTGGAGAAAGCGTAAGAACTCAGAATATCATTCCATTTGGTTGGAAAAACCCCGCTGTGTCATACGGCGGGGTTTTTTTGTCCCCGATGTTCAAGGGTTTTGTCGTGGGTGTGCGGGAAGGCGGAGAGAAGCGAGGGCTTCTGATAGCCAGTGGCGCCTGTTAGTGAGCGGCGCCGGTGCGGTTGCTCTTCAGATAGGTGTTGACGGCGGCGTTGTGCTCGTCGAGGGTGGTGGAAAAGTGGTGGGTGCCGTCTTTCTTGGCGACGAAGTAGAGGTATCCGGTGCGGGCAGGGGTGAGGGCGGCCTCGATGGCTCCTTCGCTGGGATTGCCGATGGGGCCGGGGGGAAGGGCGGTGATGAGATAGGTATTGTAGGGGGTGTGGCGCTCGATGTCCTGTTTCGTGACGGTGCCGCCGAAGGCCCTCACGCCGTAGACGGCGGTCGGGTCGCTCTGCAGGCGCATCCCCCGGGCAAGACGGTTGTGAAAGACGGATGAGATGAGGGGGCGTTCGGCAGCAACCACGGCCTCCTTCTCGATGAGGGAGGCGAGGGTCACAACCTCGTGCCTCGTCATGCCGCTGCGGCGTGTCGCCTCGACGAAACGTTCACCATAGATCTTGTTGAATTGGGCCGCCATGGCCCGGATGAGGGCTGCTTCGTCCATTTTTCGGGTTACGTTGTAGGTGCTCGGGAAAAGGTATCCCTCGACACTATTCCCCTCTACGCCCAGTTCGGCCAGGAGTGTCGGGTCGGTGGCAGCCTTAATGAATCCTTCCCTGCTGAAGAGTTTCTGGCTCTCAAGGAGCTCGGCGACCTGGTGGATGGAGTACCCTTCGGGGATGGCGAACCGGCGGACATTGATCTCGCCGGTCACCATTTTGCGGAGAATCTCCGTGGGCCGCATCCCGTCGCTGAACTGGTATTCCCCGGCCTGGAGCCGGCCGTCTGCCCCCTTGAGGCGTGCGTGGACGACGAAGAGACGTGCGCTGGATACAATCCTCTCCCGTTCCAGATCGGCGGCGATCTGTGCGAGAGTCTCCCCCTTGGCGAAGTCAACGATTCGCACGGTACTGCCGTCTCCTGCGGGAAAGGCGAGAAAAAAGGCGTAGCGGAGGGGTAGGGCAACGAGCAGGAGAAGGGCAAGGAGCAGTGCCGCCTGGATGTGCCGATTCTTCAGGAACGCGAAGCGGTGCTGCGTCTCGCTGGTTTCGCTGGCGGATTGGTCTTGTGGTGGGATCGAATCTTCCATGGGAGCGGGTGCCGGGATTGGGCGTCAGGCCTTGAAGCGGTTTTCCGTCCCTGCCCGCAATCGCTGGATGTTTTCCCGGTGTTTCCAGATGACAAGAAGGGCGATGACAAGGGTCACGCCGACGAAGGGAGGGCGTCCGTCCAGGAACGCCACGATGGGGGGCATGGCCGCAGCAGCGGCGATGGAGCCGAGGGAGATGTAGCGGGAGGTGGCGACAACGGCCATGAAGATGCCGAGGGCCACCAGGACCGACAGGGGCGAGATGCCGAGGAATACGCCGAGGGCGGTGGCGACACCCTTACCCCCCTTGAAGCCGAGAAATACCGTGTAGACGTGCCCCAGAAAGGCGGCGAGACCCGCGAGAGCCACCCATATCTCAGCCATCCCCAGGTATGTGGCGGCGAGAACCGGAAGAAGCCCCTTGAGGCAGTCCCCCACCAGGGTGGCGATGCCGACGGACCGGCCAAGGGTGCGGTAGACGTTGGTGGCGCCAATATTGCCGCTGCCGGTGTTCCGGATGTCGACGCCGGCTGCCTTGGCAAGCAGAAGCCCCGTGGGTATGGAGCCGAGGAGGTATGCCCCGGCCAGGAGAAGGATTTCGTTCAGCATGTGCAACTCCGACAAGTCAGAAAAAACGCCGTGAATAGTAACCCATTTCAGCGCCGGCTGCAAGTGGGCGGCGTTACTTCGTCCCCTTCCGGTAGACGAAAACGGCGGCCACCAGGAGCATGGTGTCCCGGAAGATGGCGGTCCAGGCGGTAGTCTTCTCCCCCCCCTGCTTGAAGCACCCGCAGTCGATGTCGAGGCCCCTCACGACCGTGGAGAAGAGGAGGACAATGAAGAACGCGTTCATGAGGGCCACGAGGGCTGCTGCGCTCCGGGCGCGCCAGCCGGTGACCAGCAGGACGCCGCAGATAACCTCGACCCACGGCAGGATGGCCGCCACCAGATAGTTGCCGGCGTAGGGGAGGATCTGATAGTTGGCGACGCTCCCTGCGAAAGCGGCGGGATTGATGATCTTGATGACCCCCGCGTAGAGGAAAAGGGCGCCGAGGCCCACCCGGAGGACTGCCGTGAGGTGCTTCTTGACCGGTTCCATCACTCGCCTCCCATTGCCACGGGATGGCCTGCGTCCCGCCACTCGGGGAATCCCCCTTCGTAGATGAAGACCTGGCCGAAGCCGGCCGCCAGGAGCTTCTCCCCCAGGAGTCTGCTGTCATGGCAGTCGTAGCCGCCGCAGTACACCACGAGAAGCCTGTCCTTGGGGGTCCGTTCCGCAAAGGGGGAGATGAGTCCTTCAGCCTCTCCCAGGGGGAGGGGGACGGCTCCCCTGATATGACCTTTGCGGAAGGTTTCCCGGTCCCGGGCGTCGATGATGATTGCCTCGCCGGTGTCAACGAGTTCCTTCACCTGCATGAGTCCCAGGGGGAGCGGTGTTGCGGCCGCGGCCGGCGTCGACGGGGTTGCGGTGGCGGCCGCAGCCGGAGCCTGGGATTCCTGCCCCCGGAAAACCTCCAGGAGGAGTCGGTGGTTAAAGGCGATGCCGATGGCGGCAGCTATGAGGACGATCGCCGCCATTTCGGCGGCGAGGCGCTTTACGTCGGTCTTCATGGGGTGCTACTCCTTCTCCCTGCGGTGGTCGTAGTGGATGACCGTGGCCTTCTCCAGCGTAATCATCCCCCCGCTCATCATGGCGTCGATCTTTGGCATGATCGCGTCGAACCGCTCCTGGGAGTCCACCACCTCCACCACGAGGGGGAGGTCGGCGGAGAGGCGCAGGAGCTTGTCGGTGTGGTAGACGCTGCGGGCGCCGAACCCGGCAACTCCCCGCAGCACCGTGGCCCCGGCGAACCCCTCCTGACGGAAGAGTTCCACGAGGGCCTCGTGGAGGGGCCTGCGGCCGTGCTTGTCCCCCTCGCCGATGAAGATGCGCATGAGGACCTGTTCGCCGATGAGCTTGGACATGGTTTCTCCCGTTACAGGTGCCGCGCCGTCATGATCCCTGCCCAGGTGCAGACGAGGCAGACGAGGACACTGGCAAGGACATTCACGGCCGCGGTGACGAATTCTCCCTCCTCCAGGAGCCGGAAGGTTTCATAGCTGAAGGTGGAGAAGGTGGTGAGGCCCCCGAGGAAGCCAATGGTGAGCCCGACCCTCAATTCCTGGGGGATAAGGGTCGTGCGGAGGCCGAACTCCATGATGAGGCCGATGAGGAAGGCCCCCGCCACGTTCACCGCCAGGGTGCCGTAGGGGAACCCCCTGCCGGCCAGGGCGTAGACCCACCCCGAGAGGAGGTAGCGAGCAAGGCAGCCGAGGGCGCCGAAAAAGGCTATGGCGATGATGGTTTGCATGGAGAGGTCAGATGCCCCCGACGATTTTCCAGTCCCCCGCGTCGCGGCGAAGCCGGATGGTCTCCTCGCCGGCAAGTTCAAGGGGCTTTCCGGCCACGGTCACCTTCATGGCGTAACGGCCGGTCACGGTGGCGGAGTCGCCATGGACCGCAATGTCGCGGCCGAGGGAGCGGTAGGCGACGGGGCCGAAGGAGGCGAGGGTTTGGGACAGCTCCTCCCGCTTGGCGCGGCTGTCTACACCCTTGTCCCGGTATGCGGGGGAAATGAGCGATGCGTAGAGGGTTGCGTCCGCGGTGGACAGGGCCTGCTCCCGCTGCCGCATCACCTCCTCCACCGTGCGCTGCTCCGGGGTGCAGCCGGCCAAGGCGAGGAGGAACAGGGCCGCCAGCAGCGTGCGCATCAGTAATTCTTGTCCAGGAACTTCCGGGCTTCGTTCACGTATTTGCTCGTCTGGTACTCGGTGAAAAGCTTCTGGAAGGCATCGCGCCCCTTGGCCTTATCGCCGGAGCGGATGTAGGAAGAGCCCAGGTAGAAGAGGGTTTCGTCGTGGACCGGGGACCGGGGATACTTCTTCAGGGCCTCCTCCAGGCGCTTGACGGCTGCCCCGTACCGGTCGGTCCGGTAGTAGAAGCGCCCCACGTAGACCTCGTGCTCCACCTGCTTCATGCGGCAGACTTCAAGCTTGTTCCTGACTTCCTCGGCGTGCTCGGAGGAAGGATAGGTGCGCAGGAACGACTCGAACAGGGTAATCGTGTTGGCCACCGGCGTCTGGTCGGTGTCGATGCCGGTGATCTGCTCGTAGTGGCTGAGTCCCTGGCGGTAGAGGGCGTAGGGGGCCTTCTCGTGGTTGGGGTGGAGCTTGCGGAACTCCTCGTAGGAGGCGGCCGCCTCGATGTAGTTCTTCTCGTCGAACTGGGCGTCGGCGATCTTGATCTCGGCCAGGGCGGTGAGCTCCGGCGAGGCGTAGCTTTCGCGCACCTTGCGCCATTGGGCGATGGCATCTTCGTTGCGGCCGGAGCTCTGGAACTCCTCTGCCGCCTTGGCCATGGCTTCCGGGTTGCGGCTCACCGAATCCGGTGTGGTGGCGCAGCCGGCGGCCGCAAGAGCAAAGAGTATAAGAAAAGGGTAGAGAGAGGGTCGCTGGATACGGTTCATGGGGGTCCCGCCTTCCGTCTGGTATCAGAGAAAAAGTAGTGAAATCCCCTGACAAAGTCAACGCAAAGTTCCGTCCCGCCCCCGAAGGAGCGGGACGGCAGGGGCGTTACTTCCGCTTGCGCCGGTTCGGGTCCAGCTCCTTCTTGCGGAGCCGGATCGACTGGGGGGTCACCTCAACCAGCTCATCGTCGTCGATGAACTCCAGGGCCTGCTCTAGGGTCAGGATGCGCGGCGGGGTGAGCTTGATGGCGTCGTCGGAGCCCGAGGCCCGGACGTTGGTGAGCTTTTTCCCTTTGCAGGGGTTCACGTCCAGGTCGTTGTCCTTGGCGTGCTGGCCGATGACCATGCCGCCGTAGACCTCGGTGCCGGGGCCGATGAAGAGGATGCCCCGGGGCTGGAGACCGTCCAGGGAGTAGGCGGTGGTCTCGCCGTTTTCCATGGCGATGAGGACTCCGTTCTTGCGTCCCGGGATGTCGCCCTTGTAGGGGGCGTAGTCGTGGAAGGTATGGGTCATGACCGCGGTGCCGCGGGTATCGGTGAGAAGCTCGCCCCGAAGGCCGATGAGGCCACGGGCCGGCACGATGAACTCCAGCCGCACCGTCTCACCCATGGGCTGCATGGAGGTCATCTCCCCCTTGCGGGGGCCCATCTTCTCGATGATGGCCCCCTGGAACTCGCTGGGGACGTCCACCACCAGGTACTCCATGGGCTCCATCTTCTTGCCGTCGATCTCACGCATGATGACTTCGGGCTTGGAGACCGCCATCTCGAACCCCTCGCGCCGCATGTTCTCGATGAGGATCGAGAGGTGGAGCTCTCCGCGGCCCGAGACCTTGAAGGTGTCGGCGTTGCCAGTGTCCTCGACGCGGAGCGACACGTTGGTCCGCAGCTCCTTGTCCAGCCGGTCGCGGATGTTGCGGGAGGTGACGAATTTCCCCTCCTTGCCGGCAAAGGGGGAGGAGTTGACGATGAAGTTCATGGCGATGGTCGGCTCGTCGATGGAGACGTAGGGGAGGGCCACGGGATTGTCGGCGGCGGCCAGGGTTTCGCCGATCCCCACCTCGTCGAAGCCGGCCACGGTGACGATGTCGCCGGTGCATGCCTCGGCGATCTCAACCTGCTTGAGCCCCTCGTACCCCAGGAGCTTGGAGATACGCCCCCGCACCACGCTGCCGTCGCGGCGCACCAGCGCCACCTGCTCGCCGGCCTTCACGCTGCCGTTGAATATCTTGCCCGTGGCGATGCGGCCGATGTAGTCGTTGTAGTCGATGTTGGTGACCAGGAGCTGGAACGGCGCCTTGGGGTCGCCGGCCGGCGGGTGGACGTTGCTTTCGATCACCGCGAAGAGGGGCTCCATGCTGTTGGACTCGGAGGCCAGGTCCAGCTTGGCGTAGCCCAGCTTGGCGCTGGTGTAGACGATGGGGAAGTCCAGCTGCTCGTCTTTGGCGTTCAACTCGCAGAAGAGGTCGAACACCATGTCCACCACTTCGTCGGCCCGGGCGCCGGGGCGATCGATCTTGTTGATGACCACGATGGGCTTGAGGCCCAGATCCAGGGACTTCTTGAGGACGAAGCGGGTCTGGGGCATGGGGCCGTCCAGGGCGTCCACCAGCAGGAGCACCGAGTCCACCATCTTCAGGACCCGCTCCACCTCGCCGCCGAAGTCGGCGTGGCCCGGGGTGTCAATGATGTTGATCTTGTAGCGGCCGTGGTGAACCGAGAGGTTCTTGGCGAGGATGGTGATCCCCCGCTCTTTCTCCAGGTCGTTGGAGTCCATGACCCGCTCGGTGATGGCCTCGTTTTCGCGGAAAACCCCCGCGTGCTTCAGCATGGCGTCCACGAGGGTGGTCTTGCCGTGGTCGACGTGGGCGATAATGGCGATGTTCCTGATCCGTTCTTGCATGGGTGGTGCGTGCTCCTTCTGCCGTATGGCGATAGATTCAAGGGATAGATGGATTGGGTGGGAGGGGGACCTTGTGTTCTTGTTTCCGGTAAATGAAAAAGACGAGCGCCGGCTCGTCCCAAAAACGCGTTAGTATGTCAATATTCCGATGAAAAGACAAGCTAAATTTGGGATAAAAGGGTTGCCTCGGCGGCCTGATCCGTGGCATATATGTTGCTTTGAAAAGAGAGACCGATTACCCGAAGGTGAGCCCATGTCGATCATCAGAGACTTCATTCGTACCCTCAGGGAAGGCGCGGCAAACGGCGACAGGCCCATCCTGGCAGCCATGTTCTGCCTGCTCGTCTTCTCCCTTACCCTTATCGTGTTCGGCCTCGCCAAGTAGCCGGACCGGATGGTGAAAACCCCATGAAACGGATCATTGCCTATACTCTTTCCCTTCTTCTCATTCCCGCCCTTGCCGCTGCCTCGCGCCAATTGCCGGTGGACGGAGGCACCGTCACCTCCGGCATCGGCTGGCGCCTCGACCCCTTCGGCAGCGGCCGGATGAGCTACCACCAGGGGGTCGACATCGCCGTCCCCGAGGGAACCCCGGTCTATCCGACCCAGCGGGGGACCGTCTCCTACGCCGGCCCCTACAAGGGGTACGGCAACCTGGTGGCCGTGGACCACGGCAACGGCTACGTGACCCTTTACGGCCACAATTCGGCGATTCGCGTCACGGCGGGCCAGGCGGTGGACACGAAAACCGTCATCGCTCTGGCGGGGAGCACGGGGCGCTCCACCGGCCCCCACGTCCACTACGAGGTGCGGCAGATCCCCGGCTATGACAAGAAGGCGCGGGAGCGGCTGGAGGAGCAGCTGAAGGCCATGGTGGCCGAGAAGGTGAACGGCTGGGTCGAGGAGCACGTTGCCGGACAGGGGGAGGGTGACGAAGGCGAGGATTCCCGGCGGCACCCCCTGGCCGGGCTTGCCCTGCCGGGGGGCGAGGAGCTGCCGTAAGGGCGAAGATCCTCAGAGAGGATAGTGGAAGGCCCCCATCAGGAGCCCCACCGCCAGGAGGGAGAAAAGGGCCTTCACCGGTTGTTACCGGTCCATGGTCTTGAAGAGGGCCGCGAAGTCTTCGTCGCCGAAGCCCGCGGCCCGGGCTCCCTTGAAGAGCTCGTTGGCCGCAGCGGAGGCAACGAGGGGCTGACCCACCCGATCACCCAGGGCAACCGCCAGCCGCAGGTCCTTCTGCATGTGCTTCAGGGGGAAGGCCGGCGCGAAGTTCCCGTCCCGGATGAGCCCCCCCTTCAGGGCAAACATGGGATTTGCCACGGCGCCGGCGCCCATCACATCGAGGATTGCATCCGTGGCGAGCCCCGCCTTTCCCCCCAGGGCCAGCCCCTCGCAGAAGACGGCCATCATCCCGCCCATGACCATGTTCACCACAAGCTTCATCTCGGCCCCTTTCCCCACATCGCCCAGATGCACAATCTTCTTCCCCATCTTCTCGAAGCCGGGGAGCGCCTCGTCGTAAAGGCTCCGGTCGCCGGCGGCCAGGATGATGAGAGTGCCGTCCTCGGCCGGCTTCTTGCTCCCCGACACCGGCGCCTCCAGGAACCGTCCCCCCTTGGCCACCACGGCCACGCCGATCCGCTGGGAAGTGGCCGGGTCCACCGTGGACATGTCCACGTAGCCCCGCCCCTCGCCGATCCCCTCCAGCACCCCGTGCTTGCCGAAGCAGACCTCTTCCGCCGCCGCCGGGTCGGCCAGCATGGCGAAGGTCACCGGGCACGACTCCGCCACCGCCTTGGGCGTCGCGACCCGTTCCGCCCCCAGGGCCACCAGCTCTTCCGCCTTGTCGGGGGAGCGGTTCCACACCGTCACCCCGAACCCCGCCTTCAGAAGGTTCTTCGCCATGGCGCTTCCCATGATGCCGAGGCCGATGAAACCGAATTTATGCATGGAATATCTCCTTTTCTCTGATTAAACCAGCCGCGCCCAGCGCCACTGCCGGACCGAGTTGACGAGAAATATCTCCTCTGACCGCTTCAGCTCCTCCCGGGTGATGACCCGCTCCCGCACCTGGCCCAGGGCCAGGATCTCCTCCCGGAAGGTGCCGGGGAGGAGCCCGCAGGAAAGGGGCGGGGTTACCAGTGCGTCGCCGATGCGGGCCACCACGTTGGCGTTGGCCGCCTCGGTCACCTCCCCCCGCTCGTTCACGAAGATCACGTCGGCACAGGCGGGGTGCAGCTCCCGCTCCCGCTGGTAGAGGGGGCGGTGGGTGGTCTTGTGGTAGAGGAACGAATCGGCGGAGTCGACGGTCTCCGAGGCGAAGCAGACTGCCACCGGATTAGCATCGTCCACGGCGGGGAGCGGCTCGGTCTCGATGGTAAAGGCCCCCCGCCGGTTCAGGAGGAGCCGCACCTTGTGCTTCCCTTCGAGACCGCCGGTGCGGTGGTCAAGGACCGTGGTGATGGTGCCGAGGCGGACGGCGAAGCCAAAGTAGGCTGCCGAGCGGAAAAGCCGCGCCAGGTGCCGTTCCAGGAGGAAGCACCCCTTGTCTTCCTCGTAAAGCATGGTCTCAACCAACTGGAAGTCGGGGAGGCGCGTGCGGGCAAAGCGGGCCTTGGCGAGGCACTCGCGATACTCGTCCCCGGCCTGGGAGCCGATGGTGACCCCGCTGCCGATACCCAGTTCTCCTGCCCCCGTTTCGGTGTCGATGACCACGGTGCGAATGGCGACGCTGAAGGTCATCTCCCCGCCGGGCGACACGTGGCCGATGCAGCCGGTGTAGACCCCCCGGGGAGAATCCTCCAGCTCCCGGATGATCTCCATGCTCCGCTTCTTGGGGGCGCCGGTGATGGAGCCGCAGGGGAAGAGGGCCCGGAAGAGCTCAGGCAGGTCTATCCCATCCCGCAGCCGTGCCGTGATGGTGGAGGTCATCTGGTGGACCGTCTCCAGGGTCTCCACCGCGAAGAGCCCGTCCACCTGCACCGACCCGGTCTTCGCCACCATCCCCAGGTCGTTGCGCATAAGGTCCACGATCATCAGGTTCTCGGCCCGCTCCTTCTCGCTCTCGGCAAGGCGGGTCTTGAGCTGCTCGTCCTCGCTCCGCCAGCGTCCCCGGGGTGCGGTCCCCTTCATGGGGCGGCAGGTGAGGAGGCCGTGGCGCAGCTCGAAGAAGAGTTCGGGGGATGCCGACAGGATCTGGAAGCGTCCCAGGTCCAGATGGGCGCAGAAGGGGGCCTTCTGGGCGCGGCAGAGGTCGCCGAAGTAGGCCCCGGGGTCCCCCGTGAAGGCGAAGCGCTGGCGGAAGGTGAAGTTCACCTGGTAGGTGTCGCCGGCGGCGATGTACTCCCTGATGCGCCCCATGGCCCCCTGGTAGGCCTCCGGCTGCAGTGTGGGCTCCCAGCGGGTGGTGTCGTAGGCCCCTTCCCCTTCCCCCGCGTCGGGGAGGCGTGGCGAGAAACCGAAACGCTTCTCGAACAGGCCGAACCAGAGAAGCGGCAGGGAGCCTGCGGGGTGGGTGGCGAGGCCGGTGCCGAGCCCCGCCGCCGCCTCGTAGGAGACAAAGCCCGCCGCGTGGAGCCCCCGGGCCGCGGCCTCCTCAACCCTCTTCAGGGCTGGGACCACCTCCTCGGGGGTGCGGGCCACTATCTCCTCCACGAACCCCTCGAAGCGGTACGAGGACGGGTGGTGTTCCGGCGCGAAGGACGCCAGGGTGACGGCCGGCGTCCCGCTCATGGCGCACCCGCCCCGCACAGCTCCACCACCGGGCATTCCCGGCAGAGGGGCTGCACCGTGCCGTCGCACCCCTCCGAGATTCCCAGGTGGCAGAGGGGGAAATCGTACTTCACCGGGTCGGCCGGGTCCAGGCGCCGAAGCGCCGCCGTGATCTCCCGGGCCATGCGCCAGTCGGCCTGCTTGCGCTTCGTGAACCCCAGGTGGCGGCAGATCCTCTGGATGTGGGCGTCCACGGGGATCACCAGCTGGCTTGGGGAGACCCCCATCCAGACCCCCAGGTCGATGCCGTCGGCGGGGCGGACCATCCAGCGCAGGTACATGCAGAGCCGCTTGCAGGCGCTCCCCGATGCAGGAGAGGGGAAGAAGAAGGGGAAGTAGGAATCGGCGGGGATGGCATCGGTGCCGAAGACCGAGG
>CAJPFF010000257.1 GCA_905339345.1 Geobacteraceae bacterium
AACGGTAAAGAAGAACGTTGCACCCTTCCCCGGCTCGCTCTCGGCCCAGACCCGCCCACCGTGGCGCTCGATGATCCGCTGGACCGTGGCCAGGCCGATGCCGGTCCCCTCGTAACCCTCGGCCGCGTGGAGGCGATGGAAGGGGAGGAAGAGTTTGTCCGCGTACTCCATGTCGAACCCCACCCCGTTGTCCCCCACGAAAAAGATCTGCTCGCCCCCTTCGGCGCGGGAACCCACCTCGATGCGGGCAGCGGGATTGCGGGAGGTGAACTTCCACGCATTATGGATGATGTTCGACAGGGCAGCCCCCAGCAGGGACGGATCGCCGGTTGCCCGGAGTCCCGGCTCGATGACGAACTCCACCTTTCGCTCAGGGTGGCTCCGGGTCAGGTCGTCGGCAATCTCCCGGACCAGGGTGGTCAGATCCACCGGGACCCGGCGCAGTTCGTCCCGGTTCACGCGGGACAGTTCCAGCAGATCGTCGATCAGCTCACCCATGCGGTTGGCGGCGCCGGCGATCCGCTGGAGGCATTCCCTGCCGCTCTCGTCGAGCCGCTCGGCGTAATCCTCCTGGAGTATCGAGCTGAACCCGTGGATCCCCCTCAAGGGGGTGCGGAGATCGTGGGACACCGTATAGCAGAAGGTCTCCATCTCCCTCACCGATTGCTGCAGCTCCTCGGTCCGCTCACCCACCCGCTGCTCCAGCTCCACATTAAGCCGCTGGATCTGTTCCTCTGTCTTCTTGCGCGCGGTGACGTCCCTGACAAGCTCTATGCCGGCAACGATCTCGCCGCTGGCATCCCGCAGCGGTGAGGCGGAAATCTCCACAAACTCTGCCGGGCGCCCCGGAAGGTTCCTGCGCTCCTGCGTGTGGACCTTGCCGTCCGCGAAGCAGCGGACCACGGGACAGTCATCGCAGGCGTGGTCGTATTTGCGGTAGACCTCGTAGCATAATTTCCCCACATGGTTGCCGCCGGTCATCCTCTGGTGTTCGTCGTTCTGGTACAGGACCCGGAAGTTCCGGTCCTGGATACTGAGACCCTCACCAAGGGCAGCGATGATGGCGTCGGCCTTTTCCCGCTCATCCTCCGCCCGCGTAACGGCGGTACGCAACGATTCCTGCTTTTCCCTGAGAGCGCCCATCATGGTGTTGAAGGCGGTGGCAAGGGTGCCGATCTCGTCGCGGGACTCCACCGGCACCGGCCCCTGCCCCTCGGACCCGGCAGTCAGTGCCTTGATATGCCCGGTGAGGCGGGAGAGGGGTGCAATCAGGCGATGCATGGCATACCAGCTCACCAGGAGCATCAGGATGAGCCCCAGCACCATGGCGCTCACGAAATACGCCCTCGCCCGATAGAGGGAGGCATAGGCCTCGTCAAGGGGATAGATTGTCCCCAGAATCCAGTCGACGGCATGAAGGTGCCTGTAGGAAGCAAGGACCGGAACCCCCCTGGTGTTCATTGTCTCTCCGCTCCCCTCGAAACCGGCTACTGCCCGGTCGAAGAGCGGATTGAGCCCCACCTGGACCTGCTTCATGATGAGCGACGTGTCCGGGTGTATGAGCCGTGTCCGGTTCCCGTCGGCCAATACTGCATAGCCGCTCTTGCCGATGGACACGCGCCCGAGGTCCGTCAGGAAATTCTCTTTCAGCAGATCGATATGGCCGGCCAGGATGGCGGTCATGCGGCCGCTGGCGTCGAACAGCGGAAACGTCAGCATGACCGCCGGATGGCCCGGGGAATAGGTGGAAACGTAAGGGGTGCTGATCTGGGGCTTTCCGGTCGCAACTGTCTTCTTGAAATAGTCCCGGAAGGAATAATCATTACCCCGGATTTCGAGCTTTGGGGGACTTTCAATGAGCAGCTTCCCCTCGGGAGAGAACACGAAAAGGGCATCGAACAGCAGATGCAGGGTGGTCTTGTCGTCAAGGGCCCGCTGGAGCGTCTCCTCATTCCCGAGCACCTCCTGCGTCAGTTTTGGGGCAAATGCCTGAAGCGATTTCTGGGCAAAGAGGAGTTTGTTGTCCAGGTCACTGGCAAGGGAAGAGAGGAGCGACTCCTGGTGGGTGAAAATGCTTTCCTTGAATTTCTGCTGGAAATAGGCGAGGGCAAAAAAACCGGTCACCGAGCCGAAGCAGAGGAACAGGAGGGCAACCCCAAGAGCCATGCGGGATTTAAGACTGAACTGCGTCATGAATTGCCCCTGCCGTTGAGTTCGGTGGCACCGCTATATTCCGCCGCGCCAGGAAGGCGGCCACCTCGGGGAAACGGGGTATTCCCCGTTGAGCCCCCACTTGACGGCACTTCATGGCCGCCAGGGCCGACGCGAAGATGACCGTCTCCCGCACGCGCCACCCCTGGAGAATGCCGTAGCCGTAGCCGCCGTGGAAGACGTCGCCTGCCCCGGTGGTGTCCACCGCTTCCACCCCAAAGGCGGGGACAATGAACGGCTCCCCCCCCTCCCAGGTGAGGCTCCCCCCGGCGCCGAGGGTCACGGTGACCACCGGCGCGCCGAGACCGGCGGAGAGCGCCCTGAAATGCCCCGGCGTGCGATCCCACCCCAGGTCGAGGAAGAACTGCTCCGCAGCCACCACGTAATCGCACTGCCGGGCGATGTCGAGCATGCCAGGCCTCATCCGCCCCGCATCCACCATGACCGGGATGCCGGAGCGCCGCGCCCTGCGGGCGGCATGGAGCGACGCGTCGGCCATGAGCCCGTCCAGGAGAAGGAGGGAACTTCCGGCAAGGAAGGCATCCGGCACCTCCCGGGGCTCGAGCGGTTCGCCGGCGGGACGCCGCCAGACGATGGTCCGTCGGCCGCTCCCCCGCTCGATCATGATGAATGCCCGCTGGGATTCTCCTCCGCGCCTGGCGACCAGAAAGGCTCCGTCCACCCCTTCGGAGTCGAGGGCCTGGCGGATTCGCCTGCCGGCGTCATCATCCCCCACCACCCCTGCGAAGCGGCAGGCAACCCCGAGCCGCGCCAGGGCCACCAGCGCCGTGGCAGTGGGTCCGCCGGCCTGCTCCTCCCAGGCTACGGCTTCTGCCTTGCTGTCGGGGGACGGGTAGGCATCCACCACCGCGAGGGTATCCCAGCAGCACTGCCCCAGCCCGGAAACGATCATCCCGCGCTCCGCACGAGCTCCGCCAACTCCTCCAGGCTTTCCACGGCGATGTCGGTCAGCTCCGGCCAGCGGAAATTCCGGCTCCGGTCCACATGGACGGTGGCAGCGCCGGAGGCCCGGCCGCTCTGGAGATCGAAGAGGTAATCCCCCACCATCACCATCGACCCGCCCGTGGCCCCCCACCGGGTGGAGAGGATGGCAAGGCCGTGGGGGTCCGGTTTCGGCAGGGCATCGTGGCGCCCCAGGACATAGTCCGGCGCAAAGCGCCCCCCGACACCGATGGTTTCCAGCACCCGCAAGGCGATCCCCTTGGTGTTGCGGGTGACGATGCCGAGGCTTTTCCCCCGCCGGTGGAGCGTCTCCACGAGCCGCACCGCACCTGCCGCCGGCTCGGCCCGGGCCGCCAGCTCATCCTCGATCTCGTCGAGCCTGCGGTGGAGCCGCCGTGAGTCACTCTCGGGAAGTGAATCGATGTGCCCCAGGATGTCGGCCCCGTCAGGGATGCCGAGGTCGGCCCGGATGGCCGCAAAATCATGCACCGGCACAGTCAGGGTGCCATCCAGGTCAAAAACCCAGTGGGGCCGCGTCATTATCTCCGCAACACTGGCGATGCACGTGCGATGCTCCATCGTCTCTCCTTCCAGCAACACCTGGCGCTCTACCAATCCATAGTAACAAACAACGGCACGAAAAAAGAAGACGGAAAACAGGTATAATTTAGCACAATCTGTGCCGGGAAGGAGGAAGCCATGCCGTTCAAGGGAAAGGTGCCGTTGTCACCGGAGGCAGGCTTCGTCGCCGACGCAAATTCATGGTGGACGGGGGGATAACCAGGAAGATGATCTACGCGTAGGGTGGTTCAGATTTCCACGATCCTGCCGCCGGGAAGGAGCCGGAACAGGTTGCCCCGCCAGTGGACGCGGTCCCCCGCGAACGACAGGGCCCACGTGGCGAAGGCGAGAGCGTCCCGCAGGGGGAGGAGCCAGAGCCAGCGGGGGAAGATGCCGTCCTTCACGTAGCTCCGGCTGAAGATCAGGACCACGGCGGCGCGGACCAGGTAGAGGAGGAAGACAGCCCCCCACCCGGCGCCGGAAAATCCGGAAGCGGCCAGCGCGAGGCACGCCAGGGGAAAAGGCTGAGTGATGCCGGAACCGAGGTAGCCGCCGGGACGCGAAACCCTCATGGTGCGTGACCAGCGGAGCTGGCGGGAGAGGACCGTGGCCAGATCCTCCCGGTGCATGACGCTCTCCACGAAGCAGTCGGATAGTTCCAGCCGCCACCCCGCCCGGTGGACCATGTTGCCGAGCTGGTAATCGTCGGCCAGATAATCCGCCAGGGCCTCGAATCCGCCGATCCCCACCAGGGCCTCACGCCGAACCGCCATGGACGTACCCAGGGCAAAGGAGAGCCCCTCCAGCTTCATGGCCACCATGACGTTGGGGATCATCTCCACGGTGAATCCCATGGCCTCCAGGGCCGTGGACGCGCCCCGCACGCCGGAACTGCGGTAGAGGGAGGTGACAAGCCCCACCTGCGGGTCGGCAAAGGGGGCCGCCACCTCCCGGAGGTAGTCGGGGGAAACCCGGATGTCGCTGTCGCAGACGATGATGAGATCGTGCTTCGCCCTGGGGAAGACGTTGATCAGGTTCGAAACCTTGTGGTTGGGGCCGTGGAGGGTGGCATCCACCACCAGTTCCATGTCTCTGGCGGGAAACTCCGCCATGAGCCGCCGGATGACGGGAATCACCGGGTCGGCGGCATCGGCGACGGCAAAGACGATCTGCCAGGGGGCGGGATACTCCTGGCGGCAGAAGGAGGCGAAGTTGTCGAAACTCCCGGCGTCCATCCCCTTGACCGGCTTGAGGATCGAGATGGGGGGCGTGTGCCCCGGTGCGGGGCGCCTGCGGCCGAAGTACGACCGGGCACAGGCCAGGGCCATGAGTCCGTAGGCAAGGGGCGGGAGGACACAGATGAACGGGAACACGGTGGCAAGCATGACGGGGGAGACCTCACGGGATTGTTCTTGAGCCTATTTAGCCCCGTTCGCGAGGCCATTGCAACGCAAATTTCGCCCTCATCGGGGCATGGCCCTTGCGAAAACAGGCCTCAGTGGACTACTATCGGACCAGGCAATTCACGCAATGGAAACAGCCCTGTGCAATCAACCCACACTCACATCAACATGGAGATGATCTCGACGCTGGTCATCGAGATGAACATCCTCCGTCGCCACGTGACCACCTACCC
Source organism: Geobacteraceae bacterium (assembly GCA_905339345.1). Classification (GTDB taxonomy): domain Bacteria; phylum Desulfobacterota; class Desulfuromonadia; order Geobacterales; family Geobacteraceae; genus Geobacter. The sequence continues at coordinate 5,372 of CAJPFF010000257.1, forward strand.
TGCGGGCCACCCGGTCACCCGGGACGCGGCCCACAAGGTGGCGCGGGTTCTGGACCGGCTCCTGGACGGCACCGAAAGCGTGACCCTCGGTATTGCCCGCAACACGATCCTGTTCGGTGACTTCACCCTCGACCGCAAGAATCCCGTCTATCGCGATTTCGCTCGGGTCCTCTCCGACCGGGGGATCGTCTCCCTCACCTGCCACCGGTACCTGGAGGCGGAGGAACTCCTCCGTTTCTGTGCGATTCTCTCCCGCAGTCGCGAAGAGATCGGTGCACGCGGCGGGATCGATGCGGTCGCCGCAACGCAGGGGCTTTCCCGCCTGGAGGTGCGTGGGGTCGACTATGACCTGTTCCGGATCACCGAGGAGGAGCGGCTTGCGGGCCTGCCGGAGGGGAGCGGTGGTCCGTCCTCCCACTGGGAGCAGTTCGTCCGGGGCCTCCTGGACGGCACCCTCGACCCCTTCGGCGATGCGACCCGAAAGCATCCCCCCATGGACCCGCTCATCCTTGCCCGGCTGCTGAACGGCCACTTCACCAACGGCCAGGACCGCCCGGACAGGAGCTACGAAGCGGTGATCACCGCCTTCATGCGCCGCATGGAACGGGAGTCCGCCGAGGGGCGACCGGGCCGGGAGTACGCCGATCGGTTCGCCGCTCTGGTGGAGCGGCTCAACCCGGATCTGCGCCGGCAGTTCCTCGGCAACGCCTTCAGGACCCTTGCCCAGCGCCCGGAGGCGGCCCGGCAGGTCCTATCGTCCGTCGGCAACGAAATCATCCTCGACACCCTTGCGGAACTGAACGACCGCAAGGCCGCCGTCCCCCCGATCATCCTGAGCCTCTGCCAGAGGCTCGGCGTCTCCTCCCAGGGAACCGACTGGGGGGACACCCCTCTCTCCCGGGCAGAGGCCGCCAGGGTGGGACAGAAACTGGGCACCATTTTCCGGGAGGGAAACTTCGCCCCCTACGTGCCTGAGGTCTACCAGGGGAACCTGGAGCAGATCGTGGCCGCCGGGAAGATCGCCTCGGGGCTCGCCGAGTCGGGGGAGCTGAAGGAACTGATGGTGGCGGAAAACCAGGGGGCAAAGGTGGGCGCCATCATCCTCCATATCCTGGAATCGGCCCCCGAGGAGAACGGAGCAGCCGACATGGGGGAGAGCCTCAGCGAACTCTGCGCGTACTATCTGGAGGTGGGGGATTTCACGGCCCTCAGGGAAATCTGCGACCACCTTCCCCTCCCCGGGGAAATGGTGTCGACACCGCTCCAGCAGAGGATCCTGACGGTGGTCGACACCCCGGCCTTCATGGCTTCCCTCACCAATGCCCCCGCCGTGTGGGGAAAGGAACGCTACGACGACATCCGCGCCGTCATCGCACGCGTGGGGGCGCCGTGCGTGGCGCCGCTCCTGGACCGTCTGGCCGGGGAGGAGAGCATGTCGCTCAGGCGCTACTACATGGAGTGCCTCCTGGGGATGGGGCACGCGGCCCGGGACGAAGCCGTGGCAAGGCTGGGCGACAACCGCTGGTTCTACGTCCGCAACCTCGTGGCAATTCTCCGGGGGCTCAACGATCCGGTCGTAGTGCAGCCCCTGCGCCCGCTCCTGGACCACCCCCATCACCGGGTGAGACAGGAAACCCTGAGGACCCTGGTCCACTTCCGCGACCCGGAAGGGGAGCGGATGCTCCTGTGGGAGCTCGGGAGCCGCAAACGGGAATCGCTTCTGACCGCCATCCAGCTCTCCGACCGCAGCCGCAACCCCCAGGTGCGGGAACGGCTGCTGGGGCTTCTGCACAGGGGGGCCATTACCGGCCCCGATCTCGATATCCGTTGCGCCGTGGTAAGGGCCCTGGCCGAGACCGGCGACCCGGCGGTCCTCCCCGAACTCGCCCGCCATCTCCGCTCCCGAAGCATCCTGCGCAATGCCTCCCTCGTCCGCCTCAAGGCCGAGATCGTCCGGTCCCTTGCCCGGTACCCGGCGGCGGATGCGCTGCCGCTGCTCCATGAGTCGGCCGCCTCCGGGGTGCCAGAGGTGGAGCAGGCCGCCCGGGAGATCCTGCGGGCCATGGGGGAGAGGCATCCATGAACCGGACCGCCATCGAACCGCTTCGCCACGCCGTTCGGCACCTGGTGACCGCCGTGTCGAGCGCGGCCCTCTATTCCTTCGACCACCCCCAGGTGTCGCGGCTGCGGGGCGCTGCCCTCGACAGCCTGACGGCTGCCCTGGAGGCCGAGCCCGACATTTCCCTCGTCATCATCGGCGATGAGCTTCTGGCAGGGGATTTCCCCCTCGATACCGGCCTCTACGTGGGTCGGTTCGTGGAAATGATGAGGGCACGGGGAATTGGGCACGTGAAATTTCTACGGGGGGTAACGGCCGGGGAACTGGCTGCCCTGGCGGCAGCCCTTGCCGGAGGACGGACGGAAGAAGAGATCCGCTCCACGGTGCATATCCGATTCGGAAGGGTGGAGGTGCGCTTCTCCCTGGCCGGCAAGGAAGGGGAGGAGGACCCCCTCGCCGACTTTACGGCCGAGGAGGTTGCCCGCGTAACGGAAATCTACGAGGGAGTTGCCCGGAACCGGAAACTGCATGCGGCGGGCATCGCGGACATGGTGGGGGGGTTCATCATCGCCCTGCGGGATCAGGCCCGCCCCCTCATGGCCCTGGCACCGCTACGCGACATGGACGAATACACCTTTGCCCATTCGGTCAACGTCTGCATCCTCAACCTGGCCCAGGCCATGTCTCTTGGCATCAACGGGCCGCTCCTGCAGGAGATCGGCATCGCCGGCCTTCTCCACGACATCGGCAAGATGTTCGTCCCCCGGGAAATTCTCACCAAGCCGGCACAGCTTACCGACGCCGAGTGGCGCATCATGCGCCGCCACCCCCACCAGGGCGCCCGCTGCCTCATCGAAACGCCGGGGATCCCCCACCTGGCGGCAGTGGTGACCTTCGAGCACCACATGAAGCACGACTTCTCCGGCTACCCCGCCGTTCCCCCCGGCTGGAGGCAGAGCCTCGCCAGCGAAATGACTTCCATCTCGGACTTCTTCGACGCGCTGCGCACCCGCCGGTCCTACTGCGACTCCATGGAGCTGCGCCAGATAGCCGGCATGCTGCTGGACCGGCGTGGCCGGGAGTTACACCCCCTCCTCACCCGCAACTTCCTCCTGATCCTCAGCCGGATGATGGCGTGATTTTAACCGCCACCATGCAGATGTCGTCAGCCGGCGGCCGGCCGCCGGTAAAGGAGGCCAACTCCGCCAGCACGGCATTGATGACAGCCTCGGGCTCCTCCCCATGGCGGGAGGCCAGGATGGAGCAGAGTCGTCCCACCCCGAATAATTCCCCGCTGCCGTTGTCTGACTCGGTGATCCCGTCGGTGTAGAGGAAAAGGAGATCACCCGGCTCCAGCCGCACCTCCCGCTCCTCGAACGTCACCTGGGGCCTTACCCCGAGGATAAGCCCCTCCGCATCAAGCTCCTGGCACCCCCCCTCGGCACGCCGGTAGAGAAGCGGCGGGTTGTGCCCCGCGCTGGCGTAGGTGAGGATGCGGGATGCCGGCCGGTAGGAGGCATAGAACATGGTGATGAAGAGCTCGGCCCGGGTGAGGTCGTCGTAGAGGGTTTCGTTGAGGGAACCGACGATGGCGGCAGGGGAGCCGCCGGAACGGGCCTGGGCGCGGATCACGCTCCGGGCCTCGGTCATGATGAGGGCCGCGCCGACGCTGTGGCCCGAGACGTCGGCGATGACCGTGTCGAGGGAGCCGTCGTCCCGGGGGAAGAAGTCATAGTAGTCCCCCCCCACGTGGGCCGCCGGAACCCACCGTCCGGCGCAGTTGACCCCTGTGGCGGCGGGGGGCGCCGCCGGCAGGAGCGCCCGCTGGATCTGCCGGGCAAACTCCATGTCGCAGGCCATGCGGGCGTTCTCCAGAAGCGCTTCCTGGGCGCGTTTGCGTTCGGTCACGTCTTCCTTGATGGCGATATAGTGCCGGACCACCCCCTCCTCGTCCACCACGGGGGTGATGGTCTGCTCCTCGGGGTAGAGGGAGCCATCCTTGCGGCGGTTCACCATCTCGCCGCGCCAGACCTTGCCGGCCCGGATCGTCTCCCAGAGATCCCGGTAGAACTCCTCGCCATGGACCCCCGAATTGAGTATGCCGAGGCTCCGGCCCACGATCTCCTCCGGGCTGTAGCCGGTCAGGAGCGTGAAGGCGGGGTTCGCCCAGATGACCCGGCCGTCCCGATCGCTGATGACGATGGCGTTGGCGGCCGCATCCAGGGCCGCGCTCCGCAGCCCCAGCTCCAGTTCGGCGGTCTTGCGGCCGGTGATGTCGGCAATGAGCCCGTCGTAGGCCGCGAGTACCCCGAACTCGTCGTAGCGGGGAACGATGGTGTTGCGGACCCAGCGGATCGAGCCATCCTTGTGGATGATGCGGTGTTCCAGCGAGGGGATGTCCTCACCCTCCAGGAGCCGTCGCGACTGCTCGGTCACCCGCTGCTTGTCCTCTTCGTGAATCATCCGGTACCAGAGGTAAGGGTCCTCCTCGAACTCCTCGGGGCCATAGCCGGTGACCGCCGTGCAGCCGGGACCGTGATAGGTCCCCACAACGCTCCCGTCGCGGATCTCCACCGTATAGATGTAGTCGGTAACCGCCGCCACGAGCCGGCGGTAGCGGAGTTCGCTGGTCAGGAGCGCATCCTCCGCCTCCCGTTTCTTGCGGCGCAGCTCCACCTCCTTCAGCTCCCGCTGGATGGCCGGCACCAGCCGCGAAATGTTCCCCTTGATGAAATAGTCGTTGGCCCCCACCCTCATGGCCTCAACGGCCGTGTCCTCGCCTATCTTTCCGGAGACGACGATAAAGGGCCCGTCAAAACCGCTCTGGCGCCAGATTCTTAGGGCTTCCATGCCGCTGAAGCGGGGGAGCACGTAGTCGGAGAGGGCGATGTCCCACGACCTGACGGCAATCGCCTCCATCATGGCCTCGACGGTTTCAACCCGCTCGTAATCGGGCTCGTACCCACCCTTGCTGAGTTCGCGAAGAACCAGGAGGGCATCGTCTTCGGAATCTTCGATTATCAGAACGCGGAGGGGGGTTGCCATGGGCTGCCTCGATTAAAAGAAGGTCATGTTTAATTGTACTACGCGGGGAGGCGTGGACAAGAGGGTGCTGGATAAGTACGGGACTACGCGGGAAACCGCTCTACAACGATCAGATAGGGTGCCGCCTCGGACCGGTTCCCCTGGCGGCAGCGCCAGACGTTGAACCGTCCCGGGGAGAGCGCTGCGGCCCAGAAATCGACGGCGTCACCCTCAGCGGCCCCGCCTGGGTGACCCCGGTAGACCGCCACGGTGATGATCCCGCCGGGAAGAAGGAGCGCCGCTGCCTGCTCCAGGGCGGCGATGGTTGTCTCGGGGGTGGTGACCGTTTCCCGGGGGGCGCCGGGGAGAAAGCCGAGATTGAAGACCACGGCCCGGACCTGCTCCGTGACCACCTCGGCAAGGCGCTCGTGTCCGCCATGGACCAAGGCAACCCGCGTCCCGAATCCCGCCTCGGCGAGACGCTCTTCCGTAGCGGCCAGGGCCTTCTCCTGGACATCGAAGGCCCAGACCCGCCCTTCCGGCCCCACCAGCTGCGCCAGAAGGAGGGTATCGTAGCCATTGCCGCAGGTGGCGTCCACGACTCTGTCCCCGGGCTTCAACCGCTCCTGGAGAAAAAAATGGGAAAGCTGCACCGCACCGGAAAGGCCCCTGCCCATTACCACTTTTTACCCACCAGCGTCAGCACTGCCGGCAGCACCAGCACGAAGGCCGCCTGACAGGCCACCATGCCGAGGCTCATGACCGCGCCGATGGAAAAGACCCCCTGGTGGTGGGCCACCATGAGGGCGCCGAAGCTGGCCATGATGGTGAGGGTGTTGTAGACGACCCCCAGGCCGGTACTGCTCATGATGACCGCGGCAGCGTCACCATCCTCCCGCCGGTAGCGGTTGATGATGTAGATTCCCGAATCGACCGCTATTCCGAGGATAAGCGGCATGACGATGATGTTGGCCGAATTGAAGGGGATGCCGGCAAGCCACATCCCCCCCACCATGAGCAGAATGCCCACCGCAAGAGGGACAAGCCCCACAAAGGTGTAGACCACGCTCCTGAAGGTAATGAAGAGGATGACGACGATGGCGGCAAAGGCGTAGATAAAGGCCCGGAGGTAGGCATCGCGCATGATGGTCATGGACTCGTAGACCATGATCGGTTCACCGCTGGCACCGGGAGAGACGCTCCGCACCTGTCCGATGAACCGGGCAAGGGGCTCCCGCTCGAAAATCTCATGCTTCGGCGCCACTTGGAGGAGATACTTCCCGCTTTTTCCCACGAACCGTTCCCGGAGCTGGGCCGGGATGTCCGCCTCGGTCACCGGGGTTGCGGGGAGGCTCTCCCTGAGCTGACCGATCTTCTCCGGGAAGGAAGCAAGCATCCCCCCCTGGAAATCCCTGAGCATGCCGAGGGCGTTCTTGTCCTTCTCCTTCTCCAGCGTGGCGAAGAAGCGGTCCAGGGTTGCCAGGAAGGCGCCGACCCGTTTTGTCTCGGGATTATTTTCTGCCTGAAGGCGGTCTCTCAGCCGCACGACGGAGTTCCTGAAGTTCTCGAAGACCGCCGGCAGCTCCATCACCCGCAGATCCTCTTCATAGGGGGCGGGCTTCACGTCGGCCAGGGTGGCGCGCAGGGCGGCGAGTTCCGCCAGCTTCTCCTGCTGGTCGGGGGGGACGAAGGTGAGGAGGCTCACCACGTGGTCCACCTCCGGCAAACGCTCCAGCCGGCGGGTCAGCTCCCGTGCCTCGGCTGCGGAAGAAGCCACCACCTCGGCGAAGTAGCCGGCGTTCTCCTTGCTCCGCATCAGCTTGTAGGCATACTCCACCGGCTCCAACCCCTTGGCCTGCAGGTTCATGAGGTTGTAGTCGAAACGGGTCTGGATGAGCGGATAGAGGGAAGCGGCGCAGAGCACCGCCGTGATGCAGAGGACCGTCTTCGGATGGCCGAAAAGGAACCGCTCGGCGGCCAGCGCCCGCGGAGACCGCTGCAGAACGGTCGCCGCCCTGGCTTCCCGCTCCTCCTCTTTGCGCTTGCGCCAGGGAGCCATGATCACCAGCATGGCCGGCAGCACCGTGAAGGTGGCCACCACGCAGACGCAGACCCCCAGGGCCGCAATCACCCCCAGCTCGGCGATCCCCCGGAAGTCGGTGAAAACGAAGGTAAAGAAGGCGGCGGCGATGGTGGCGGCGGCCATGACGATGGCCCAGATGTTCCGGTTGAGCCCCGTGCCGATGGCCTCCAGCTCCCTCGCGCCGAGCCCCAGTTCCTCCTGGTAGCGGAGAACCACCTGGATGCCGTACTCGATGCCGATGCCGATCAGCATGATGGCGAAGACCATGGAGAGGATGTTCAGGTGCCCCACCACGAGGGTCGCCAGCCCGAAGGAGACGCAGACGGCGATGAGGAGCGACACCATGGCCGCCACCACGTTCAGAACCCCGCGGAAGGCGGCCAGCAGGAGCACCACCGTGAGCACCAGGGAGAGGACCGTGGCAATGGCAATGTCCCGCTCGCTGGTGGACATCTCCTCGTGCTCCAGGACCGGCGTGCCGGTGAGCCCCACCGTCACCCCCGCGAACTCGGGGAGCGCCCGCAGCTTTGCCACCTCTGTCCGCACCGTCCGGATCGCCTCCACGGCCGGCACGAAGCTCTTCGGGTCCCGCACCGGCAGTACCGTCATGATCTGCATCCGCCCGGCCCGTGCCAGGGCGGTATCTCCCCCCAGGAAGACCTCCTGCAGGGAAAAGCCCCCCTTCTTGCCTCCGCCAAAGGAATCGATGCCGGCACCGAGCTTCTCCAGCATGAAGGCGAGGCTTGCCAGCTCCTCTTTCCCCCCGGCCCCCGTGCCGCCAGCGACATAGGCATCCATGCGGCCAGTCAGGTGCGTGAAGAGGGTCTGGACCGACGGTGTCACTGCCAGCGCCTTCAGCGTCGGCGTTGCCAGGGTCAGGTTCCGGCGCAGGGTTCGGATATCCTCCAACGGCATGAGAAGCAGCCCGTGCGTGCGGAAAAAGGACATGCCTCCGGGAAAGAAGACCTCCGCAAAGAGGGACCGGTTGGCCGCAAGCCGCTCCTGGAGTCTGGTGCCGAAGGCGGCTGCCTTGGCCTCGTCGCCACTTTCGATGACGATGACAATATCCTGCCGGTCGCCGAACTCGGCGCGGATGGCCCGGAAGTCCCGTTGAAAGGGGGCGTTTCGCGGCATCAGGTCGTTCCGGCCGGTCAGAAACTGCATCCGCTCTTTCGTGAGGACCACCGACAGCGCAGCCAGGACCAGCGCCACCGCCAGGATCAGCCGGGGATGCCGGGCCACAAGCCCGAACAGCCCAGTAAACCGCTTCGAATCATCATTCTTGCCCATATTAATTAAGTATCCCCATCTGCCGGTATTGGTCAAAACTTTGGAAGGGTAGCACACCCCACCGGCAAAGACAATCTCCCCGCCCGCAGCCATTCGGGCGTACCGCAACACTGGACAAAACGGGAAAGGTATGTATCTTTGTTAAATTCTGTGTTAGAAATACTTGCTTATTTTAACCTTCCTGCCCCTCACAGGGAGAGGGTGTACCGAGAATCAAGGAACAAGACAGCGATGAAGATATCCAAGCATCCCATTTCGCACGCTCTCACCTCCTTCAACGACGCAGCAAAAGAGACGAAAGACGATCCCCAGAAGAAACGGGGGGGCAATGTCCACCACCTCCCCGCCTCCATCTGGAAGAAGCGGGACGTGGAAACCACGAGCCCCCTCGACCAGGCCATAGAACGGACCCAGGAGTTCTTCTTCCGGGAACAGCTCCCCGCCGGCTACTGGTGGGCAGAGTTGGAGTCCAACGTCACCATCACCGCCGAGTACATCATGCTTTTCCACTTCATGGGGCTGGTGGACCGGGACAAAGAGCGGAAGATGGCGACCTACCTCCTCTCAAAGCAGACCGAGGAGGGGTACTGGTGCATCTGGTACGGGGGGCCGGGCGACCTTTCCACCACCATCGAGGCCTACTTCGCCCTGAAGCTGGCCGGCTATCCGGCCGACCACCCGGCCATGGAGAAGGCCCGGGCCTTCATCCTGGAAAACGGCGGCATCCTCAAGGCGCGGGTCTTCACCAAGATCTTCCTGGCCCTCTTCGGCGAATTCTCCTGGCTCGGCGTTCCGTCCATGCCGGTCGAGATGATGCTGCTACCCAACGGCTTCACCTTCAACCTGTACGAGTTTTCCAGCTGGTCCCGGGCCACCATCATTCCACTCTCCATCGTCATGGCCGAACGGCCGGTCCGCAAGCTCCCCCCCTGGGCACGGGTCCAGGAACTCTACGTGCGGCCACCGCGCCCCACCGACTATACCTTCACCAAGGAAGATGGGATCCTCACCTGGAAGAACATCTTCATCGGCATCGACCATATCCTCAAGGTTTACGAGGCGAGCCCCATCCGCCCCGGCATGAAGAAGGCCATGGCCATAGCCGAGCAGTGGGTGCTGGAGCACCAGGAGCCCACCGGCGACTGGGGCGGCATCCAGCCCGCCATGCTCAACTCGGTCCTGGCGCTCCACTGCCTGGGCTACGCCAAGGACCACCCCGCCATGGCCAAGGGGCTCCAGGCCCTGGCCAATTTCTGCATCGAGAGTGACGACGAGATCGTCCTCCAGTCCTGCATCTCGCCGGTGTGGGACACGGCCCTGGCCCTCATGGCCATGGTCGATTCGGAGGTTCCCACTGACCACCCCGCCCTGGTGAAGGCCACCCAGTGGCTCCTGGACCGGGAAGTCCGCAAGCCGGGCGACTGGAAGATCAAGGCCCCCGATCTGGAGCCCAGCGGGTGGGTCTTCGAGTTCCAGAACGACTGGTACCCGGACGTGGACGACTCGGGGATCGTCATGATGGCCATCAAGGACGTGAAGGTGAAGGACCCGAAGGCCAAGGACGAGGCCGTGAAGCGCGGCATCGCCTGGTGCCTTGGCATGCAGAGCAAAAACGGCGGATGGGGAGCTTTCGACAAAGACAACACCAAGCATATCCTCAACAAGATCCCCTTCGCAGATCTGGAGGCCCTCATCGACCCCCCCACGGCGGACCTGACCGGCCGGATGCTGGAGCTCATGGGAACCTACGGCTACCCCAAGGACCACCCGGCGGCAGTGCGGGCGCTCCAGTTCGTCAAGGAGAACCAGGAGCCCGACGGCCCCTGGTGGGGACGCTGGGGGGTCAACTACATCTACGGCACCTGGTCGGTGCTCTGCGGCCTCGATGCCTACGGCGAGGACATGGGCCAGCCCTACATCCGCAAGGCGGTGGAGTGGCTCGTCGCCCACCAGAACCCCGACGGCGGATGGGGGGAGTGCTGCGAATCCTACTGCGACCCGAAGCTGGCCGGCACCGGCCCCACCACCGCATCCCAGACCGGGTGGGCACTCCTCTCCCTGCTCGCTGCCGGCGAGATGGATCACCCGTCCGTGGCCCGGGGGATACGGTACCTGATCGAAACCCAGAAACCCGACGGGACTTGGGACGAGGACCAGTTCACCGGAACGGGCTTCCCAAAATACTTCATGATCAAGTATCATATCTATCGGAACTGCTTCCCGCTCATGGCGCTGGGACGCTATCGGGCTCTGAAGAGACAGAAAGCATAACGGGACACTCCCGGACAGAGCGCAGAGATTCCGTAGGGGCGGGTCCGGGGACCGCCCCTATGTCAGTTTTGGAGAGATATATGAAGGTTTTTGTCACTGGTGCCACCGGCTTCCTCGGTGCCAGTATCGTCCGAGAACTTCTGAAGGACGGCTGCCGCGTACGGGTTCTCGCCCGCCCCGGCTCCGACCGGCGGAACCTCCACGGACTCGACGTGGAGCTCTGCGAGGGAGACCTTCGGGACCAAGGCTCTCTGGAGCGTGGCCTCAAGGGGTGCGAGGTCCTCTATCACGCCGCCGCCGACTACCGGCTCTGGACCCGCGACCCCGCCGCCATGTACGCCTCCAACGTCCACGGAACCCGGCACATCATGGAGGCGGCCCTCAGGCTGGGGCTCGCCAAGGTGGTCTATACCAGCAGCGTCGGCACCCTCGGCAACCCGGGCAACGGCATCCCCGGCACCGAGTCTACCCCGGTCACCTTCGCCGATATGGTGGGGCACTACAAGAAGAGCAAGTTCATGGCGGAGCGCGAGGCCGAGAAGTTTCTCTCCCGGGGGCTCCCCCTGGTCATCGTGAACCCCTCGACCCCGGTGGGCCCCCTGGACGTGAAACCGACCCCCACGGGGAAGATCATCGTCGACTTCCTGAACCGGAAGATGCCCGCCTACCTGGACACCGGCCTCAACATCATAGACGTGGAGGACTGCGCACGGGGGCATATCCTGGCGGCGAATCACGGAAGAATCGGCGGGAAATACATCCTCGGCAACGAGAACCTGACGATGCGGCAAATCTTTGGGATGCTCGGCAAGATTGCCGGCCTCCAGGCACCGAGAGTGAGACTCCCCTACATGCCAATCCTCATGGCCGCCTACGTAAACGAGGCCCTTTCGCGGGTAACCGGGCGGGAGCCGCTCATCCCCCTTGCAGGGGTCCGCATGGCGAGAAAATTCATGTTTTTCGAATCGACGCGTGCTGAGAAGGAGTTGGGGCTCCCGCGCCGACCGGCAGCAGATGCCCTGCACCGGGCGGTTGAGTGGTTCCGCGCCAACGGGTATGCAGGATAAATGGGATTCTGTAGGGGCAATTCATGAATTGCCCCTACAGTTGCCGAAAGGAGAGCGTAATGTACAAACTGCTCGACACCATAACCGCCCCAGCCGATCTCAAGAATATCCCCCGGGAGGAACTCCCCAGGCTCGCCACGGAAATCCGCCAGTTCCTCATCGAAGCCGTCTCGCAGACCGGCGGCCATCTGGCCTCGAACCTGGGAGCCGTGGAGCTGTCAATCGCCCTCCATTACTGTTTCGACTCCCCCGCCGACAAGCTCATCTGGGACGTGGGGCATCAGGCCTACACCCACAAGGTTCTCACTGGCCGGCGCGACCGCTTTCACACCCAGCGCCAGTACAAGGGAATCAGCGGTTTCCCCAAGCGGAGCGAGTCTCCCCACGACGCCTTCGGCGCCGGCCACTCCTCCACCTCCATCTCGGCGGGACTCGGCATGGCCGCTGCCCAGGACCTGCAGCAGAGCGGCAACCGGGCCATCGCAGTCATCGGCGACGGATCGCTGACTGGCGGCATGGCCTATGAGGCCCTCAACCAGGCGGGGCACCTGAAGAAGAACCTGATCGTGGTCCTGAACGACAACGAGATGTCCATCTCCAAGAACGTTGGGGCCTTCTCATCCTTTGTCTCCCGCAAGATGAACGGCAGCGATTTCCGCAAGCTGAAGAAGGAGATGCAAAGCCTTCTGGAGTCTATCCCGGCCATCGGGAAGGACATCCTCCACTTCGCCCGCCGCGCCGAAAACTCCCTCAAGGGGTTCCTTACCCCGGGGATGCTCTTCGAGGCCCTGGGCTTCGACTACATCGGCCCGATTCCGGGGCACGACCTCCCCCAGCTCCTGGAAGTCTTCGAGAACGTCAGGGGGATCGAGGGGCCGGTCCTGGTCCACGTCATGACCACCAAGGGAAAGGGGTACCAGCCGGCCGAAGAGAACCCGGACGTCTTCCACGGGGTCGGCCCCTTCGACGTGGCCACCGGCAAGACCACAGGCGGCAAGCCGGGCGCCGCATCCTACACCGGCGTCTTCGGCGCCACCCTCGTGAAGCTCGCCGAGGAGGACGAAAAAATCATCGCCATCACCGCCGCCATGCCCGACGGCACCGGCCTTACCCCCTTCGCGAAGCGCTTTCCGGAGCGGTTCTTCGACGTGGGGATCGCCGAGCAGCATGCCATGACCTTCGCCGCTGGCCTTGCGGCCGACGGTTTCCGGCCGGTAGCGGCCATCTACTCCACCTTCCTCCAGCGGGCCTACGACCAGATCTTCCACGACGTCTGCCTCCAGAAGCTGCCGGTGACCATGGCCCTGGACCGGGGGGGGCTTGTGGGGGACGACGGCCCGACCCACCACGGGACCTTCGACCTCTCGTATCTGCGGCACCTGCCGGAGATGACCCTCATGGCCCCAAAGGACGAGAACGAGCTCCAGCACATGCTGAAGACCGCCGTCTATGCCGGCCGTCCCGTGGCGCTCCGCTACCCCCGCGGCGCCGGCTACGGGCTTGCCCTCGACCAGGATCTCCAGACCCTGGAGATCGGCCGCGGCGAGCTCCTGGCCCAAGGGGACGATCTCGCCATCGTGGCCATCGGCTCCACGGTCTACCCGGCCCTGGAAGCAGCGAAGCTCCTGGAGTCCAGGGGGATTCGGGCCACGGTGGTCAATGCCCGGTTCGTGAAACCCCTGGACCGGGATCTCATTCTCGGCGCAGCCCGGCGGACCGGCTGTATCGTCACCGTGGAGGAGAACGCCCTCCAGGGAGGCTTCGGGAGTGCCGTCCTGGAGCTGCTGGCCGACGAGGGAATGACCACTATCCGGGTGAAGCGGATCGGCATCCCCGACCGCTACATCGAGCAGGGCCCCCAGGCTCAGCTCCGGCAGGACCTGGGGCTCGACGGCGCCGGCATCGCCGCCACGGTGGAGGCGTTTCTGGCGGC
>CAJPFF010000258.1 GCA_905339345.1 Geobacteraceae bacterium
CAGGCACAAGGGAAGGAAGAAGAGGAAGCGGCGATCTCGCTCGGCGCATCCGGCTGGCAGACTTTCTGGCGCGTCACCCTGCCCAACATCAAGTGGGGGCTGCTGTATGGCGTGATCCTGTGCAACGCACGGGCGATGGGCGAATTCGGTGCGGTTTCGGTCGTGTCCGGCCACATACGCGGCATGACCAACACGATGCCGCTGCACGTCGAGATTCTTTACAACGAATACAACTTTGCCGCGGCCTTCGCGGTGGCCTCGCTGCTGGCCTTGCTCGCCTTGGTCACGTTGCTGGTCAAGTCGCTGGTCGAGTTGCAGGCAAGGCGGAGCGGTGAACCTTTGTAGCACGGGGCGTAAGTTAATCCCCTCTCCCTTGCAGGGAGAGGGTAAGGGAGAGGGTAGAAGTGTGGCATAACGATTACTTTCTCGCACACACCCTCTCCCCCAGCCCCTCTCCCGCAACGGGAGAGGGGAGTAAAACAGCACGAAATACGGAGCGTAACAATGAGCATCACAATCGAAAACCTGAACAAACATTTCGGCGCATACAAGGCGCTGGACAACATCAACCTGGAGATAAATAGCGGCGAGCTGATCGCGCTGCTCGGCCCGTCCGGTCGTGGCAAGACTTCGTTGCTGCGCATCATCGGCGGGTTGGATGTGGCCAATTCCGGCAAGCTGCTGTTTCAAGGCGAGGATGTCGAGCAACGCGATGCGCGTGAGCGCAACGTCGGTTTCGTGTTCCAGCATTACGCATTGTTTCGCCACATGACGGTATTCGAGAATGTCGCGTTTGGCTTGCGCGTGAAGCCAAAGAAGCAGCGTCCGAACGAAGCCGAGATCAAACGCCGCGTGCATGAATTGCTGAATCTGGTGCAACTGGACTGGCTCGCCGACCGTTATCCGGCGCAGCTTTCCGGCGGGCAGCGGCAGCGCATCGCGCTGGCCCGTGCACTGGCAGTGGAGCCGAATATCCTGCTGCTGGACGAACCGTTCGGCGCGCTCGATGCACAGGTGCGCAAGGAATTGCGCCGGTGGCTGCGCCGGCTGCACGATGAACTGCACATCACCAGCATCTTCGTCACGCACGATCAGGAAGAGGCGCTGGAAGTGGCCGACCGGGTGGTGGTGATGAACAAGGGCAGGATAGAGCAGGTCGGCACTCCAGACGAAGTTTATGCCAACCCTGCAACGCCGTTCGTGTACCAGTTCATCGGCAATGTAAACCTGTTCCACAGCCGCGAACATGCCATGTGGACGAAACAGCACGGCGATGCGGTGGCCTATGTGCGTCCTCACGATATTGACATCAGCGCCACACCACAGGATGACACTGCTTTGCCGGTTGAGGTTAAACTGGTGCGTGCCATCGGGTCGGTGGTGCGCGTGGAAGTGGCGGCGGATGGCAGCGGTGAATTCATCGAGATCGAACTCAGCCGCGAACGTTTCGATGCCACGCCGCTGAGTGGCGGTGACAAGGTATTCATCCGGCCGCGGCAATTTCGCGTATTTGAGACAGGGGTGAAAAGTGAACTTCCAGCAGCTTAGAATCATCCGTGAAGCCGCACGCTGCAATTTCAATCTCACCGAAGTTGGAAACGCGCTGTTCACCTCGCAGTCAGGTGTGTCCAAACACATCAAGGATCTCGAAGACGAGCTGGGCGTGGAACTGTTCACGCGCAAAGGCAAACGCCTGCTCGGCCTGACTGATCCGGGACGCGAATTACTGGTAATTGTCGAGCGCATCCTGCTCGACGCCAACAATATCAAGAACCTGGTCGAGCAATACAGCAAGCGCGACGAAGGCCAGCTTACCGTGATCGCCACGCATACGCAGGCGCGTTATGCCTTGCCGAAAGTCATTACCGAGTTCAAAAAGAACTTTCCCAAGGTGCATCTCAAGCTGCATCAGGCCGGGCCGAACGA
>CAJPFF010000259.1 GCA_905339345.1 Geobacteraceae bacterium
CTCGGCAAGGCGGCGGAGCGGGAGATGGCTTATCGCGCCCGCATCGAGCTGATCGGTTCGCTCTACGGCCCGGTGGAGGAGCTGCGCAAGAAAGGGAGCAATCAGGAGGCCCTCCTGAAGTTGGACGAGCTGATCCGCACATACCCCGGCGAGGCCCACGGTCACATCATCCAGGGGGAGATCCTCCGGGAGATGGGCGCCCTTGACGAGGCGGTTGCCTCCTTCGAGGAGGGGGTAAAGCTCAACGGCGACTACCTGGACGAGAAGAGCCCCCTGTCGCGGCGGGTTGCCATCCAGGGCCTCGTGGACGAGGGGCTGAAGAGCATCGGCGGCCGGGCAGCGGCCAATCCCGGGAACCGGAGCCTGGCGGCGTCGCTGCGCAAGGTCAACTACCTCAAGAGCCGGCTGGCCGGGGGGTGCGAGTGATGATGCGGGACCGGCATTTCTGGACGGTGGTGGCGGCGGGTCTTCTCCTGGGGGGGCTTGGGGCGCTGCTGGCGGTCTGGGGGAACCCGGAAAACTCGGGGATCTGCGTCTCCTGCTTCATCGAGAACAGCGCCGGCGCCCTGGGGATGCACGACAACCCCCGCATGCAGTATCTGCGCCCCGAGCTGATCGGCTTCGTCCTGGGCGCGGCCGCCAGCGCCATGCTCTTTTGCGAGTTCCGCTCCCGTGGCGGGAGCGCCCCCCTGCCGCGGCTCTTCGCAGGTATCTTCCTCATCGTCGGCTGCGCCGTCTTTATCGGCTGCCCCATCAAGCTCTTCCTCCGGTTGACCGCCGGGGATCTCACCGCCGTTGCCGGCGTCGCCGGACTGGTGGCCGGCGTCTGGGCGGGGCTCCGGGGGCTTGCCAGCGGGGTGGAGCTGGGTCAGCCGAGCCGAGGTCAGGGCCATGGCGGTCCGCTGATCCCCATCATATTTGTCCTGCTTCTGGTGTTCCTTGTAGTCCGTCCCGGGTTTATCCTCTTCTCCACCCAGGGGAGCGCCGCCCAGCATGCCCCCTTATCCCTTTCCCTGGGAGCAGGCATCGTGCTCGGCGCCCTGGCCCAACGGAGCCGCTTCTGCATAACCGGCAGCATCCGTGACGTCATCCTCATGGGGAAGCGGACCCCCGCTCTCTGGGGGGTGCTCGCCTTCCTCGCCGCCGCGGTTGCCGCAAATGCAGCCACCGGCAGATTCAATCCCGGCCTCCAAGGCCAGCCCGGCGCCCACCTGGAACACCTCTGGAGCTTTCTCGGCATGGGGCTCGTGGGGTGGATCTCCGTCCTCATCGGCGGCTGCCCGTTCCGCCAGCTCATCAAGGCCGGCGAGGGGGACGCCGATGCCGGCCTCGTGGTGGTGGGGATGTTCATTGGCGGCGCCCTGGTGCAGTCGTGGGGCATCGCCGCCACGGCTGCCGGCGTCTCCCTGGCGGGGAAGGTGGCGATCCTTGCGGGGTTTGCCTGCGTCCTGACAGGTTGTCTCCTGTTCCGCGCCCGGAGCGGGTAATTAGCTTAGGAGATGCCGGTAAGCGGCATATATTTTGCTTAGAAATTATTTAAGTAATGGTTCCATGGCAGGGAGGCCGAATATAATTCGCAGGACCCAGTAGCGGGAGGCATGATATGAAGGCCATGAAGGTGGTAATCCCTGCCCTGATTTCCGTGCTTTTTTTTGTGACTGCCGATATGGGTGCCGCCATGGAATGCTACGACTGTCACGGCACCACGGCGACTGCCGATTATCGTCCCAACGACGCCATATACCGTAATATCACCACCGGCGCCTTCAAGGGGAACCACCGTACCCACATGGGGAGCGCTGCCGCCGCCGGCACCTGCGCGGCCTGCCATGGCGCGGCGGCGGCCACCTACACCAATGACCACCGCAACGGCCAGATAAACATGGCCGCCAACATCAACAATTCCCCCAAGGCCGGGGGCGCCACCTATAGCCGGGGCACCTCCTTCGCCCAGAGCGCCACTCCAGTCCTCGGCACCTGCTCCAACGTCAACTGCCACTTCGAAACCGCCACCCCCGTCTGGGATGCCGCTCCATTCACCTCACCGGCTGACTGCAACCGCTGCCACGGCTCCGCCCCCAACACCGGCAGCCACCCGGTTACCGGCGTTAAGCACGCCGCCTACTACGGAACGACCACTGCCTCCTGCGTCAAGTGCCACCCGGACCACGCCGCCGAGGGTTCCCCCTTTGCCCATGCCACGAGCGCCGGGAAGCGGGATCTCGCGGTGAGTTTCGCCGCCGCCCCCAACAGCGGCAGCGGTGCCTACTCGGGGGCACTCAACGACTATCTGCCGAGCCAGGCCAATGCCTTCGGCAATTGTACCGCCACCTACTGCCACAGCCCCGGGAACAAGGCGAGCGGCTTCGACCCTCCTAACACCGCGGCGACCTGGGGAGGAAGTCTCACCTGCACCGGATGTCACAAGGCGGATGCCGCTTCCGGCAGCTACCTTACCAGCGGCAGCCACGGCGGACACCTCTACAGCTGGGGGGGGCTGGGTGCATCGCAACAATGCGCTCGATGCCACGCCGTCACGGCAACCGGTTCCATGACCATTGCCGAGTACTCTCGCCATGTGAACAAGCAAGTTGAGGTGGCTTTCGGCACCAGCACCAGCGCCGCCAGCGGCACATACGCGACGCAGACGGCGACTCCCGCCTCACCGGCCCAGAAGGCCCCCGGATCCGCCGTGGGACAGTGCGAGAACGTCTACTGCCACTCCACCGGACAGGGAGACGGGGGCACGTGGCCCCCAACCTACCGGACCCCCACCTGGGGCACCGCCTCAACGGGCATCTGCGGCACCTGCCACGGCATCCAGAAAACCCACGGCAATGGTGCTGGGTTTTACATCGGCACGGCAACTCCCCTGACGACGGGGAGTCATGCCAAACATCTTTCATTTATCATGGGATTTTCCGGCGCCGAGAAGTGCACTGCCTGCCATGCCTACACGCTAACCGGCTTATCCCCCACGACGTGCAGTTCCGTGGTGTGTCACACCGGTGACCTCGTGCAGACCAGTCATCCCAACTACGCGATCAACGTGGGAATACCCGATTACTACGGCGCTTCTGCTTCGTATTCGGGAACGGCGAAACCGGGTGACGGCTATGGCAGCTGCTCAAGCAACTACTGCCACTCCGACGGCAAGGCGACCCCCACCACCTATGCAACCCCCACCTGGGGGAACGCCGCCAGCGGCGCCTGCGGCACCTGTCACGGCGTCACCGCCGCCGCGACGCCGGCCTCCGTCCCCCATGGGAAGCACATGGGGAGCGCCAACCCGTATCGTTTCGCCTGCGCCGAATGCCACAGCGGCAAGGTGCAGGTGACGGCCAACTCCACAACGGCCCCCGCCTTCACCAACCTGACGAGCCATGTGAACAAGGTACGCAACGTCAAGTTCGACTCGACGAACACCTTCGGCACCTACTCCACGGCAACTCTGAGCTGCCGCAACCTCTACTGCCACTCCACCGGCAATACCGCCGTTGCCGCCGGCGACCTCCCCGGCGTCTATGGCGGCAAGGTCTACACCCGGATCACCTGGAGCGGCAGCACCGCCTGCACGAGCTGCCACGGCCGCTCCACCGCCAACGGCATGCCCGACTACACAAACGCCGGCGCGCCGGGTTCCGCCACCTCCAACAGCCACGGGAAGCATGTGGCGAGCAGCAATTTCCAGTGCGTGGAGTGCCACGAGAAGACTACCAAGAACAACACGGGCATCCGTTCGACCGCGCCGAGCTACCATGTCAACGGCACGAATCACGATGTCTTTTTCAACCTGAGCAGCAACAGCGCGGCAGGCACCTATGACGATGCCCAGAAGAAATGCTCCGCCACCTATTGCCATGGCGCCGGGGCCTCACTTGCCTGGGGGGGAACCACCTACTGCAACTCCTGCCACAGCGCCAACGCCGCATCGAGCGGGGGAGGCGGGGTTAACAACTGGGGCTCCGGCACGCCGGTCAGCGCCCACAAGCTCCACTGGGAGGACGCGTCCGCCCTGCCGTCCAAATACGCCAACTACTCCACCGGCAACCTGGGGAGCGCCGGCACCTACCGGTTCGCCTGCGCCTCGTGCCACAACGCGGCATCGGGCACCCACGTAAGCGGCTACGCCAGCGGCAGCTACCGGGCCCAGGTCTTCTTCGGCTACACCTCGCCGGGCAAGAAGCCGACCTATACCTACACCGGCGCGGCCGGGACGGCCGACAACGGCTTTGCCTGGTCCAACGGCAACACCACATGCACCGCCACCTACTGCCACTCCAACGGTGTCGGCGGGGCCGGGAACACGGCGGTCTCCTGGACCGCCACCGCCAACTCGGCCACCAATACCCGGTGCAAGTCGTGCCACAGCTATACCACCGCCAGCGGCGCCCTCATCGCCACCAACAAGCATGCGAAACACGCCGACGGTGCGACCTACTCCTTCAGCTGCGCCAAGTGCCACAACCTGACCACCACCGACGGCGCCACCATCGCCGACAAGACGAAGCACGTGAACAAGGTGAAGAACGTGGCGTGGGACAGCCTGAACAGCGACGGTTCTGCCTATGTCAATTCCGTGACAGCCTGCGCCAATATTTACTGCCACAGTCAGGGGACGACGTTCGTCCAGCCCTACACCGGCGCGGGCAAGGCGCCGAACACCGCCGTCACCTGGGGGGGCGGGCAGACTCTCGCCTGCAACAGTTGCCACGGCAACGCCAACGGCTACACCACGGGCACCTACCGGGTGGCCACGCCGCTCTATGCCTCGGGATCGCCCAAGGGGAACGCCCATTCCTCCCATGTCGACACGCGACTCGGCACCGACGCCGGTACCCAGTGCCTCCACTGCAACAACGGCACCACCACGACCAACACCTCGATCACCACCTACGCCAACCATGTGAACGAGGCGTACAACGTGACCGGCGGCGGCACCTACAAGGACGGCGACAACGTCAGCGGGGCCGCGGTCGCCGTCACGGTGACCTATGCCTACAACGCATCAGGAAGCACCTGCAGCAACGTCTCGTGCCATCCGACCGGCACTGCGGGAACCAAGGCGGCCAGCACGACGAAATGGAACACCGCCTACGGCTGCACCGACTGCCACAAGGTTGACATGAACAACAGCACCGGCTACCACCACGCCATGCGCAACTACTCCGGTTCCGTCGCGTCCTATCCCAAGGCAGTACCGGGCGCCACTGCCGGGGCTAATGACGTGAACCGCCGCTGCACCATGTGCCACGTGGACCACGCCACCTTCAGCCCGAACCTCAACGCCAGCAACACCACCTACGGCAGCGCCGGCAACCTGAGGATGTCGATCTACTCGTCCGTCACCGCCACCAAGGGGTACATCAACAGGGACTTCTTCAAGACCGGTTCCGGCGGCATCTGTGTCAGCTGCCACACCAGCGAGCTTTTCAAGGATACCGGCAACGTCCGGGTGAAGAACGAGACCAACTCCACCAAAACGGTCGCCATCGTGCTCGAAAACTACACCGGTTCGGCCCACGAGTATGCCATAAGCTCGACCATGAAGCGCGACAGCAAGGTCTTCTACGCCGACTGCTCCAAGTGCCACAACAGCCGAAAGGGTGAGGTCGCCGCCTTCTCCAGCATGACCACCGCCACCCACGACAGCGACGCCAGAAGGCTCTATGCCGGTCTCGGCGCTACCCTGACCGACGGCAACGACGCCATGTTCTGCTACCGCTGCCACAGCAAGACCACCGATGCCATCGGCGGCACGAAGAAAACCGTCGCCAACAAGGATTATTATAATAGCGCATCCATGACAAACGCCGCGGAGGATATCCATACGGCGTTTCAGTTGGGTAGTCCCGGTGATCCGGGTGGCAGCCCGACAACCTCGACAACTACTCTTTACCTGAAGAGTTCGACGGACGAATCAGCGGCAGAGCCCATGTCGAATGCCTTCATTCTTGCGTCGGGAACCTACAGTGGTACAACAACCTATGCGGGCAGGGTCATGAGTCCCTATGTCGGAACGACGGCTGAAAGCAGGGCACAGTCTACGGTAACTACCGCCAACCGTTACTACAGGATTGCTCAGTTCATTTCACCGCCTGTGAGCTCTTCCGTGTCGTACACTACGGGGCAGAGCTTCACCCTGAATTTCTCCAGTCAGCAGAGTTCCTCGTTCATAAACGGTTATCTGAGGTATGCGCTCTGGGTTTGGAACTCAGGCGATACGCAGGGCACAAACCTTCGCAGCGTTGCACAGTATGGCACCGAGGTGGGTGGCGGCACGACGAGCAAGACGCAGCCGGCCATTTCCTTCAACCCGAGCTCCAACTTTACCCTGAATGTTGGTGACAAGCTTCTCCTGGAAGTCGAGTTTATTAACACAGGAACGACCGCGGGAACCCTCACCGCCTACTGGGGTAATGCAACGGATGATTCCAGTCTCGTGCTGCCGACCGCTGCCACCTTCACCTTTACCAGTCAGGCAACCCCTGCAAACAGGATGCACGACGTCGCCAACAGCGGTTATGCCGGCAAGCACAAACCATCGCCAACCGACGAGAC
>CAJPFF010000260.1 GCA_905339345.1 Geobacteraceae bacterium
GACGGCGTGGTGGTCGAAGGACACTCCAGCGTGGAAGAGTCCATGATCACCGGCGAACCGCTCCCGGTGGAAAAGAGCGTCGGCGACAAGGTGACGGGCGGCACCGTCAATGGCACCGGAAGTTTTGTCATGTGCGCCGAGCGGGTCGGAAACGATACGCTGCTGGGGCAGATTGTTAACATGGTTGCCGAGGCCCAGCGCAGCCGCGCGCCCATTCAGGGGCTTGCCGACAAGGTCGCGAGCATCTTCGTACCGGTGGTGCTGGCGGTATCGGTGCTCACATTCGTCATCTGGATGTGGCTCGGCCCGGAGCCAAAACTAGCCCACGCCATCGTCAACGCTGTGGCGGTACTGATCATTGCATGCCCGTGCGCCCTTGGTTTGGCGACGCCCATGTCGATCATGGTCGGCGTGGGACGTGGCGCGCAGGAAGGCGTGCTGGTGAAAAATGCCGAGGCGCTCGAACGACTGGAAAAAATCACCACGCTGGTCGTGGACAAGACCGGCACTCTCACCGAAGGCAAACCCAAACTCCTGGATGTACTGCCCGGCGATAGTGTTGACGCAAAGGAGTTTCTGCGGCTCGCCGCTTCACTGGAGCAGAACAGCGAACACCCGCTTGCTGCAGCAATAGTTCAGGGCGCGAAGGAGCAAGGCATCGTTTTAGAGGCGGTGAAAGACTTCTCTTCGGTGACAGCCGGTGGTGTTATCGGCACCGTCGCTGATCGTGCGGTGATGGTCGGCAAACCGGATTTTCTGCGGAATGAAAAGATCACCGGCCTGGAACAACTCGAAGCATCGGCCGTGAAACTTCAGCAAGATGGCAAGACCGTCATGTTTGTAGCCATCGATGGGAAACCGGCCGGAATCCTGGCCGTGGCCGATCCGATCAAAGCTTCCACAGCAGAAGCCATTCGCGAGCTTCACGAACTCGGACTGGAACTTGTCATGCTCACCGGCGACAACCGGCGCACTGCCGATGCGGTGGCCAGGCAACTCGGCCTGGATGCGGTGGAAGCCGAGATCGAACCGGCCGGAAAAGTCGCCCATGTCAAAAAACTGCGTGCGGAAGGTAAGCACGTGGCGATGGCCGGAGACGGCATCAACGACGCACCGGCCCTCAGCGAAGCGGAAGTCGGCATTGCCATGGGCACCGGCACCGACGTGGCCATGCAAAGCGCGGGCATCACCCTGGTACATGGCGACCTGCGCGGCATTGCCAAGGCCATTCGCCTCAGCCGCGCCACCATGCGCAACATCCGGCAGAACCTGTTCTTCGCCTTTCTCTATAACGCGCTGGGCATTCCGGTGGCGGCGGGGGTACTGTACCCGTTCTTCGGCTTGCTGCTCAGCCCGATCATTGCCGGCGCCGCCATGAGCTTGAGTTCTGTCTCGGTCATCAGCAACGCCTTGCGGCTGCGGAACGTGAAACTGTGATAACCCCGACCTGACTACATGAAACAGTGGGAGATTTTGTCTGCCATGAAGACGGATAAACTGCAAAAGCCCTTCTCCATGATTCGAGAGTTCCAGCTTGCCGACTGGTTCACCCTGGCGAACGCGGTCTGCGGCACGGGGGCATTGTTTTCCATGCTGACGTACCTGCAAACGGACGACGTCAGGCATGTCTACTTCGCGTGCGGCATGGTCGTTGCCGCTTTAGTCTTCGATGTCCTGGACGGACGGATTGCCCGATGGAGACAGAAGCATTCTGTAATGGGGCGTGAGCTCGACTCTCTTGCTGATGTTATCTCCTTCGGGGTAGCCCCGGCCGTGATTGGCTACGGTTGCGGCATGCAGGGCTTATACGACCGTATTGTTCTGACTTATTTTGTTGCCTGCGGAGTATCTCGCCTGGCGCGCTACAATGTTACGGCCGAGGCGCTGTCCGGGGACGAAGGCAAAGTAAAGTACTTCGAAGGCACTCCTATTCCAACGTCACTGCTGCTGGTAATGGTGATGTTTTGGGCTGCCTCGCAGGGCGCATTGCACGAGTCACTCTGGTTCGGACAGGTCGTGTTTGCTGGCTTCACTCTCCATCCGCTCGTGCTGCTTTTCGCGGTTTCCGGATCACTTATGGTCAGTCGTATCCGGTTCCCAAAACTCTGAGCTAATCACCCCAATACAGGCAATCCACCGTAAACCGACCTGCCGGCTTTCATCAACTTCGCGTTCGACTCCAGGAATCTCATGACCATCTGGCTTGTCGGCCAGCCGCACTTGGCGACTACCGTCAATACAACTCAATGCGTTCCGTCATATATGGCAGTTATGTTAAATATGACGGATACCGCTGACGGCTTTCCCCTGTCCCTGCACGTTCCCTTTCCATTTTACCCCGCACAATCAGCCCCTTGCACTCTCAGTACCCGCAGGTCTTCTCTGGTACGTTAGTTGCGATGTAACTTTATAGCAGAACATGAGCACTGTCGTGTTTTCTGAAGGAGAAGAGCTGTTGCTGTTCAAAGCACAGCCTCAAAGTTCAAATGTACAAAGACACTGAACGTATCTGCCAGGCGTAACGTTAACTGAGAAAGGAAAATGACTATGTTAGGAACTATTTTGATCGTCATCTTGATTTTGCTGTTAATTGGTGCATTGCCCACGTGGCCTCACAGCAAACAGTGGGGTTACTACCCCAGTGGCGGGCTTGGCCTGATCCTTTTGATTCTGCTCATCCTGCTACTCTTAGGGAAGTTGTAGGATGTCAAGACGCCTGATGCCATATGTAGAAGATGATTCCGTCGTTTTTTCAAAAAGAGTGGCGAGCTTGAACCTCAAAGCTGCCACGGTTGATAGTACAAAACCGGAAGCTGATCGATGAGGCCTGTTTCCGAAAGCAAAAGGGGGAGGTGTATTAGCTCATGCCGTTAATTCAAGTGGTAATTGTCCTGATCGTGGTTGGTGTTCTTCTCTGGGTTATCAACCGGTTCATCCCCATGGCGGGATCCATAAAATCGATTTTGAATGCCGTTGTGGTCATTGCCGTGATTTTGTGGCTCCTGAGCGTTTTTGGAATTCTCAGTTCCCTTTCCACCATCCACGTGGGGAAGTGAGCCGTCACCATTTCAGGGACGAAGACCTCTGTAAATGATCTTCAGGTCTTACGTTGCCGTGGTTGGATTAACTACAAGTGCAATCCCATGATTGCGCATCAAAGGAGGTGAGCCCTGGAAAAGCGGCAGAGAGAATTCTACGAGTTGGAAAAGGTCAGATTCCAACCCTTTGACTGGCAAGAAATTCATCAGCATAACAGACAGGAGGTTACCATGAAATCGAGCATCAGGGATAAAGCGGAAGGAAAGTTTCACGAAGTGAAAGGCAAGGTCAAGGAGGTCGCCGGGAAAGTCACCGATAATCCCGAGCTGGAAGCCAAAGGTAAAGCCGAAAAGTTAGCCGGCAAAGCCCAGGAAAAGATCGGCGAGGTCAAGAAGGTTCTGGGAGAATAGGAGACCGGCTCCCCGTGTAAAGGAGGAAATTGTGAAAAGAATACTACTCTCATTGTTGTTGACAGCTGTTTTTGCGGTGCCCGCTTTTTCGCAGATGAAGGATATGCCCATGAAGCAGCAGAAGGCGGGGCATGGACCGATGATGGAAATGGGCCCCATGGACAAGATGGGCGACATGATGGGCATGTGCCTCGATCATGCAGACGAGATGGGGCTCACCGATGACCAGGTCATGAAATTGAAGCCCATCCATCGGGAAATGCAAAAAAAGCATGTCCGATTCAAAGCCGACGTGAAGATTGCAGAGATGGAACTCATTGAAATCATGGAAGTGAAAGATTTTGATCTGGAGAAAGCCAGTTCTGCAGTCAAGAAAATTGAAGCGATAAAAACGGCCCATCATCTGGAAATGTTACAGGCCATGAAAGAAGTGAGGAGTACTTTGACCGACGAACAGTTCAAGAAAATGAAGGCGATGATGATGTCCATGCAGCCGGGTGTAAAAAAACCGGCAAAGAAGATGATGAAAAAACATTGATAATTACTACAAGGAGAACATTTCTATGAAAACACTCTATTCCCTGTTTCTGATGGCAATTGCCGTCACCCTCTTGGCGATCGGCGTTCCTGCCCATGCGTCCAAGCTGGATGACCGCATCGAATCGTCAGCCAAAAAGTCCTATGTGTTCAAGACCTACCTCAAGGACGACAAGGTCAAGGTCGATTCCGAGGACGGTGTCGTCACCCTGACGGGGACCGTCTCGGAGGAATCCCACAAGTCGTTGGCCCAGGAAACTGTGGCGGGCCTGCCCGGAGTCAAGAGCGTTGACAACCGGCTGGAAGTGAAAGGGGAGCGCCCCACTGATATGTCGGATGCGTGGCTCACCACAAAAGTTAAATCCACACTCCTGTACCATCGCAGCGTGAGCGGCTTCAAAACTGAGGTTAACGTCAAAGACGGCATCGTGACCCTGCGGGGCAATGCCCCCAGCCAGGCACAAAAGGAATTGACGGCTGAATATGCCAGGGATATCGAAGGGGTCAAAGATGTCACCAATGAGATAACCGTGACAAAGTCCTCGAAAAAGACGCGGACAATGGGCGGCAAGATCGATGATTCTTCCATCACCGCCCTGGTCAAGATGACGCTGCTCAATCACCGCTCGACCAGTGCTCTCAATACCTCGGTAACCACGAAGAATGGTGTGGTTACCTTGACCGGCAAGGCCAAAAGCGCAACTGAAAAGGACCTGGCCACTAAATTCGCCAAAGACGTTAACGGCGTGAAGAGCGTAAAGAACCAGATGACCATCGAGTAGTGGGAGTCAAAGACCAAAGAGACTGAATGATCACTGCCGGCCGGCATGGTGATGCTCCAGCCGGCAGTGATCATAGGCAATCAGGAAGGAGGATCTCATGTTGTGGACAATAGCTGTAATACTGATCGTTCTCTGGGCCCTGGGGCTGGTGAGCGGCTACACGCTCGGTTCTTTCATTCACGTCCTGCTGGTCATCGCCATTATAGTTCTGCTTGTCGGGTTCATCCAGGGGCGGAGATCATGATAGTTCCCTGCCATCAACTGCGTGATGTCTGAAAGATACGGCCCATGATCGACGCCATTATCAAGATAACGATGCCACCCGAAAAGCGGAAGGAGGTCCTCCAGACCTTCAAGGCAATACTCGCTCCGATTCGGCGGGAGCAGGGCTGCATAAGCTGCAATTGCTACGTGGATATCGAGGCTGAAAACTCTATTCTCTTCATAGAGGAGTGGAAGAGCCGTGAGGACCTGGACACCCATCTGAGGTCCGTCCATTTCGGGGTTCTGATCGGAGCAATGAAACTGCTCAAGAAAGAACCGGACATCAGGTTCAACACCATTGCCTCCACGGCGGGAGCAGAGGCGGTGGATGCAGCGCGAGGGTGAGGAAATGGCATGAAAGGGAGGCTCCTCGGGACACGATGACCATCGCCAAGCCCTTCTTTTTGTTCATTCTGTTCGTATCCATCGTGGGCCTCGGCACGGGATGCGCGACCTTGCCCAACGTCTCTGACGTGATTGATGGGGCGCCGACGGCGCAGAAGCCTCGTCGGATCGTTTCGTCCAAGGGTCTGTTATCTCCCCAGAATAGCAAGGCTGTCATGGAACGGCTGAAGCGATCGGCCGACCCAACGGACGTTCTGGGACGCCACACTGCCGTGGTGGAGTCGGTAACCGATAGCCCGCTCACGAAGGGTAACAGGGTCACCCTGCTGGCCGATGGCCCGGCCACCTATGCCGCAATGTTCAAGGCAATCCAGAATGCCAAAAACCATATAAACCTTGAAAGCTATATCATTGACGATGACGAAACAGGCCGCAGGTTTGCCGATCTGTTGCTGCAAAAACAGGGGGAAGGTGTCCAGGTAAATCTCATCTATGACAGTGTGGTGAGTATCACTACCCCCGCTGCCTTTTTCCAGCGCCTGCGCGACGGCGAGAGAGAGGTGGTTGAATTCAACCCGATAAAACCACTGGAAGACCGGGAAAACTGGGGACTGACACACCGGGACCACCGCAAGATCCTGATAGCCGACGGCACCGTCGCCATTATCGGGGGCATCAACATCAGCGAGGTTTATTCGAGCAGTCCCCTCAAACGGAAACACAAGGGGAAAGCGCCAATTCACTGGCGCGACACGGACGTTCAGATCGAAGGGCCGGCCGTGGCTGAATTACAGAAGCTCTTTCTTGACACCTGGGTGAAGCAGAAGGGACCACAACGTTCCGAACGGAACTACTTCCCCGACCTGAAAGACGCAGGGAATGCCCTGGTGCGGGTGGTCGGCAGCACCCCGGGAGAGACCAACAGGATCCCGTTTATTGTCTATGTGTCAGCCATTACGTTTGCAGAACATTCGATTCACCTGACAAATTCCTACTTCATCCCTGACGACCAGATCCTGAAGGCCCTCACGGATGCCGCCGAGCGGGGTGTTGACGTAAAGATCATCCTCCCCGGGACCACCGATTCCCAACTGGCATTGCATGCCCAGAGATATCATTATTCCGTGCTGCTGAAGTCGGGAGTGAAGGTCTACGAGCACAGCACCTCTCTGCTGCACGCGAAAACCGCGGTGATTGACAAGGTCTGGTCAACCGTCGGCTCAACCAACATGGACTTCTTGAGCATGTTGAGCAATGACGAGGTGAATGCGGTCATTTTGAGCCAGGAGTTTGCCGTCGAAATGGAGACGATGTTTGCCGGG
>CAJPFF010000261.1 GCA_905339345.1 Geobacteraceae bacterium
CTGGCCAATTTCCGCCACAACCGAACCGTTCTGATGGATAAAAGAATGTTTCACCGGGGGGGATCAACGACATTTCCGCAGGTTACGAATATGTTACGGAATGGCACCTTAGTTGCTTTGAATAAAACATCATCTCACGCAACAAACTCCGCTCGCACCGCGGATATGCAGCACCCGACAGAAAACTTTCCATCCTGAATAACATCTTTTCAACAACACTGTAAATGCGTGTCAGTCAACCACACCAAAGGAGGCAGAAATCATGATGAAGAAGCTCATGTCGTGCGTTCTGGCCGCCGCGCTGGCCCTTCCGGGGCTGGCCATGGCTGCCAACGTGAAGATCGGGGTCATTAACTCCATGACCGGCCCCGAGGCCCCCATCGGCGAGAACCTGACCAACGGGATCAAGCTGGCCCAGGAGGATTTGAAGAAGAAGGGGATCAATGTCGACCTCGTCTGGGAAGACGATACCGGCAAGCCCCAGATCGCCATGAGCGCCATGGAAAAGCTCGCCACCCGTGACGGCGTGGCCGGTGTTGTCGGCCCCTACACCTCGGCCTGCTCCAACGCCGTGGCCAAGCTGGCCGAGCGTTACAAGGTGCCGCTCCTCGTCCCGGCCGCCGCCAAGGAAGAGATCACCCGCCAGGGTCTCAAGTGGGTCCACCGCCTGAACGCCCCGGCCGACCAGTATGCGGCAAGCCTCATCGACGCCGCCACCGGTCTCGGCAAGCCCAAGACCATCGCCTTCATTTACGAGAACACCGATTTCGGCACCTCCACGGTGAAAACCGCCAAGGACTACGTGGCCAAAAAGGGTATCCAGATGGTGGCGGACGAGCCCTACTCCAAGGGTTCCCCCGACTACCGCTCGACCCTCACCAAGATCAAAGCAAAGAAACCCGACCTGGTCTTCATGGTTTCCTACGTGGCCGACGCCATTCTCCTCATGCGTCAGGCCCGGGAAATCGGCCTCTCTCCCCAGGCCTTCCTGGGCGGCGGCGCCGGCTTCACCACCGTGCAGTTCGCCAACGAGAAGCAGATCTCCAACAACGTCCTCTCCTGCACCCAGTGGACCGACGACGTGAACTGGCCGGGGGCCGCCGACTTCGGCAAGCGCTACAAGGCCAAGTTCGGCAAAGAGCCCACCTACCACGCCGCCTGCGCCTACGAGGCGATGATGATCATGGCCCAGACCGCGGCCACCGCCGCCGGCGACCGGGAGAAGACCCGCGCCGGACTCAAGAGCGGCAAGTGGAACGGCATCATGGGCGAGGTGAAGTTCGAGGACTACGCCGGCTTCACCAACCAGAACAACCACCAGATGCTCGTTCAGCAGCTCCAGAACGGCAAGTACGAAACGGTCTACCCGGCCAAGTTCGCCACCAAAAAGGCGGTCTATCCGTTCCCGGGCTGGAAGTAAACCCCAACCGCAGGCTGAAGGCTGAAGGCTAAAGGGGAAACCCTTTAGCCTTTTCCTTGACCGTCAGTCTTCAGCCTTTAGCCCGTTTTCCCCGGAGTTCTCACCATGACCATTTTTCTCCAATCGCTCATCAGCGGTATCCTGATCGGCGGCGTCTACGCCCTTATCGGCATCGGCCTCACGATCATCTTCGGCGTCATGCGGGTCATCAACTTCGCCCACGGCGATATCATGATGATCGGCATGTACCTGACCTATAACTTCTTCACCCTGGCGGGGGTCGACCCCTTCGTCTCCATCATTTTCACCATTCCGCTCATGTTCTTCTTCGGAGCCATCCTCCAGAAAATGTTCATCAACCGCGTGCTCAACGCGCTGCCCCAGAACCAGATCCTCCTCACCATCGGCCTGGGGCTCATCATGAGCAACGCCATGATGTTCATCTATACCTCGGACTACAAGATCCTCACCACGTCCTACTCGTCGAGCAGCTTCAACATCGGGACCATTTCCATCTC
>CAJPFF010000262.1 GCA_905339345.1 Geobacteraceae bacterium
GCCGCTTGCCGCGCCCGTTCCCGAGCAGGGCGCAGCAAGCGGCGCCCCTACAAAATCGCTTTGTGTCACGTATCGGAGCAATCGAATGCCTGAAGGTCTGAAAAAACTGGCGCAGCCGTTCATGGCCCTTCCCCCCGCCAAGCGGTGGATCGTGGGCGGGGTCGTGGGGGTGTCCATCATCGCCTTCGCCCTCCTGATCATGGTCGCCAACCGGACCGACTACCGCCCCCTCTTCACCAATCTCGCCAACGAGGATGCCGGCGAGATCGTCACCAAGCTGAAGGAGCAGAAGGTCCCCTATCGGATCGCTCCCGACGGCAAGGCGATCCTCGTTCCTTCCGACAAGGTTTACGACCTGCGCCTCTCCCTGGCCTCCGAAGGTCTTCCCCAGGGCGGCGGTGTCGGCTTCGAGATCTTCGACCGGAAGAACTTCGGCATGACCGAGTTCGTCCAGAAACTGAACTACCAGCGGGCCCTGCAGGGAGAACTCTCCCGCACCATCGGCCAGATCGCCGGGGTGGAGCAGGCCCGGGTCCACCTGGCGATTCCCGAGAAGGCCCTCTTCAAAGAGGACGAGAAGCCCGCCACCGCCTCGGTGGTACTCAAGGTGAAGGGGCAGCGCCAGCTCAGGGAGAACGATGTTCAGGGGATCGTGCATCTGGTGGCCTCCTCCATCGAGGGGATGAACCCGGAGCACGTGACTGTCCTCGACCAGAAGGGGAAGCTCCTTTCCAGGAATGCTCCCAGCGACGCAGCCGGCAAGATGACCGCTTCCATGCAGGAGATGCAGCGGGCCTACGAGCGGAACACCGAGGAGCGGCTCCAGTCGCTGCTGGACAAGGCAGTGGGCTCCGGCAAGTCGGTGGCCCGGGTGTCGGCGGTCTTCGATTTCCGCCAGGTGGAACGCTACGAGGAGAAGTATGATCCTGAAACCGTGGTCCGCAGTGAGCAGCGCAGCGAGGAGAGCATGGGGGGCGCCAACGCCACGGCGGGGGTCCCGGGGGTCCAGGCTAACCTTGGCCGCACCCAGACCGGCGCCGGCGGTGCCACCAGCCCTTCCGGGAGCAAGAACGACGAGACTCTCAATTACGAGGTGAGCCGTTCCACGGCCCGTACCATCGAGCCGGTGGGAACCCTCTCCAAGGTGTCGGTGGCGATCCTCGTGGACGGCAAGTACGACCCCCCCGCAGCCGGCAAGGACGGCAAGGCCGCCAAGCCCAAGTACGCACCCCGCTCCGCCGACGAGATCCAGAAGATCGACGCCCTGGTGAAGAGCGCCGTCGGCTTCAACACCGGGCGGGGCGACCAGGTTACGGTGGTGAACATCCCGTTCCAGGACACCGGCGAGGCGGGGACCGATGAGGGTGGTCAGTGGTGGAACGCCCCGATTTTCCTGGCGCTCCTGAAGAACGGCCTTATCGGTTTCGGCTTCCTGGCCCTCATCCTCTTTGTGGTGCGGCCCCTCATGAAGACCCTGAAGCCGGCGAAGCAGACCACCTTCGAGCCGGTCCCCACGGCGGAGGAGACCCTGAACCAGATCGCCGAAGCCCATCGGGTCCAGATCGGCAACCAGACCATCCGGCAGATGGAGCTCATGAACAAGGTCAAGGAAGAGCCCTACCAGGCAGCCCAGATTCTCCAGAACTGGCTCCGTACCAAAAGTGAATGAGCCGGCATAGCGTACAGCACCATCTCCATTCCCCAGAACGTTTCACGAGGCTGTGACCATGGACGGAACCGACAAAGCTGCCATACTGCTCCTCTACCTGGGTCCCGATGCGACCTCCCGGGTCTTCGAGCATATGGACGATAGCGAGATAAAACAGATATCCAAGAGCATGGCGAAGTTGGGCCATGTCCCCCACTCCGTCATCCAGGATGTGGTCAGCGAGTTCACCAACATGACCAATCCGGAGACCGGCATTTTCTCCCAGGGGGAGGAGTTCGTCCGCAAGATACTGGAGCAGACCCTGGGCGTCCAGAAGGCCGAGATGCTCCTCAAGGAGATATCGTCCTCCAGCTTCGGCGACATGGTCGACATCCTCGCCAACCTGGACGCCAAGACCATTGCCAACTTCCTTTCCCAGGAGCACCCCCAGACCATTGCCGTCATCCTGGCGAAGCTGCGGGCCAAGCAGACCGGCGAGATCATCGCCATGCTCCCCCATGAGCTCCAGGCCGAGGTGGTGATGCGGATCGCCGACGTGGACCAGGTGTCGCCGGAGATCCTCGAGGATATCGACGAGGTTATCAAGCGGGAACTGACCGCCATGGGCGGCATCCAGCGCTACAAGGTCGGCGGCGTGGAGAAGGTGGTCGACATGTTCAACTACCTGGACCGGAGCAAGGAGAAGCAGATCCTCGACAAGCTCGACGTCCTCAATCCGCCCCTGGCAGAGGTCATCCGCAAACACCTCTTCACCTTCGACGACATCTTCAAGCTGGACGACCGCTCCATCCAGGGGATCATGCGTGAACTCTCCAACGATACCCTGACCCTTGCCATGAAGACCGCTCCCGAGGAAATCAAGGACAAGATCTTCCGCAACATCTCCAGCCGCGCCGCCGAGATGATCAAAGAGGACCTGGAGGTCATGGGGCCGGTCCGCCTCTCCGACGTGGAGAAGGCCCAGGGCGAAATCATCAAGATCGTCCGCCGGCTGGAGGAGGAGGGGAAGGTGGTGCTGGCAGGCCGCGGAGGCGACGATGTCCTCGTTTAGAAGCGGGTCACGGATCATCAAGTCGGGCCAGGGGGCTCCCCACGCCTTCCAGAGTTTCAACTTCGGCCACATTCTGGACGAGACACCCACCCAGGAGCTTCCGCCGGGGGCGGCGGGGTTCGTTCACCAGGCTCTCGGCTCCGGGCCCGTCGGGCTCGGGCTTCCCGATCCGGCCGCCACTGTTGCCGAGGTTCCGGAACCGGCCATGCCGAGCCTGGAGGGGATGATCGTCCTTCCCGAAGATGAGTTTCAGGCCAAGGTGGACGAGCTCTACCGCAACGGCATGGACGAGGGGCGCCGCCAGGCGGAACGGGGCCTGGCCAATGTCTTCAAGTCGCTGCGCGATGGCGTGACGGCGTTGACGGGTCTGCGGAGCCGGGTCCTCAAGGAGAGCGAAGAGGATCTCCTCAAGCTTGCCGTCATGATCGCCCGCAAGATCGTTCAGCAGGAAATTGCCCAGGAGCCGGCAATCCTCGCCTCCCTCATCGCCGCGGCGGTGGGGGGATGCACCGATCGGGACCGGGTCGTGGTGCGCCTCAATCCCGACGACTACACGGTGGTGGCGGCCAATCGGCAGACGTTCCTGTCTAGTCTCGGCGACGACCTCCCCATCACCCTCACCCCCGACGAGGGGGTGGGCCCCGGCGGCTGTCTCGTGGAAACCGCCACCGGCACCATTGACGCCCGGATCGAGTCCCAGCTGGACGAGATCTATCGCACGCTCCTCGAGGAGCGGAGCGCACCGGCGGAGACGCCCCCTGCGCCGCCGGAGGCGGAGCCCCGCCCCGAGCTTCCCCTCGTCGTCGAGGACGCGATCCCTCCCTTCACGGGGCAGGGGGCGTGGCTCAAAGCGGAGGAGGAGAAGCCCTATGTCGAAGAATAGGATCGATTTCTCCCGCTATCTTGCCGCCGTGGAGAGCGTGAAGCCGATTCGCTTCCATGGCAAGGTGACCCAGGTGGTGGGGCTCGTCATCGAAGGGTACTGTCCCGACGCGGCGGTGGGCACCCTCTGCCAGGTCCATCCCCTCGACGGCGACCCGATCCCGGCTGAAGTGGTCGGCTTCCGCGACAACAAGACGCTCCTCATGCCCCTGGGCGAACTGCGGGGCGTGGGGCTCGGAAGCCTCATTTCCGTCAAGCGTAAGAAGTCATCCCTCGGCGTCGGCCCCGGTCTCCTGGGGCGGGTCATTGACGGCCTGGGCGAACCCATCGACGACAAGGGACCCCTCACTACCCGCGAGGAGTATCCCATCTACGCCAATCCGGTGAACCCCATGAAGCGCCGCCCCATCAGAAAGCCCCTCGATCTCGGCATCCGGGCCATCAACGGGCTTCTCACCTGCGGCGAGGGGCAGCGTGTCGGAATTATGGCCGGCTCCGGTGTCGGAAAGTCGACACTGCTTGGGATGATCGCCCGCTACACCGAGGCGGACGTCAACGTCATCGCCCTCATCGGCGAGCGGGGGCGCGAACTCAGGGAATTCATCGAGAAGGACCTCCAGGAGGAGGGGCTGAAAAAGTCGGTGGTCGTGGTTGCCACCTCCGACCAACCCCCCCTGGTGCGGATGCGGGGGGCCTACATCGCCACCACCATTGCCGAGTATTTCCAGGCCCAGGGGAAGAAGGTGCTCCTCATGATGGACTCGGCCACCCGCTTCGCCATGGCCATGCGCGAGGTGGGGCTGGCCATCGGCGAGCCACCCACGACCAAGGGGTACACCCCGTCGGTCTTCGCGGCGCTCCCCAAGCTCCTGGAGCGGACCGGCAACTTCATGGACGGAAGCATCACCGGCCTCTACACGGTGCTCGTGGAGGGGGACGACTTCAACGAGCCGGTCTCCGACGCCATGCGGAGCATCCTGGACGGTCACATCGTCCTGAACCGCGACCT
This sequence comes from Geobacteraceae bacterium, assembly GCA_905339345.1. GTDB lineage: Bacteria > Desulfobacterota > Desulfuromonadia > Geobacterales > Geobacteraceae > Geobacter. The sequence goes on from CAJPFF010000262.1 coordinate 4,612, forward strand.
GGCGGCCCGGGCCGTCTATCCCCCCATCGACGTCCTGGCCAGCGCCTCACGGGTCATGATGGACGTGACCGAGCGGAGCCAGCAGCAGTTCGCCTCCCGGTTCAAGGAGCTTCTGGCGGCCCACAAGCAGGCGGAGGACCTGATCAACATCGGCGCCTACAAACCCGGGTCCAACCCCACCATCGACTACGCCATCTCCAAGATGGAGGGTATGGTGCAGTACATTCGCCAGGGGATCCACGACGGGGTCACCATGGATCAGGCGGTAACGGGGCTCGGCGATATTTTTGACGAGGGAATGGCACTCTGATTGCAGCTTGCAGGGAGAGAGAAAAGACTTCCTGATTTCGACAGATTCCGGAGCACGCCATGATGCAGAAGCAGGGGTTCCAGTTGCAGCAGGTCCTCAACTACCGCAAAGAGATCGAGAAAGTGCGCAAGGTCGAATTCGCCACCGCCAAGCGGGAATTCGAGAGCGCCGCCGAGCTCCTGGAGCGCCACGAGGCCGAGGCCGACCGGGCGCGGGTCGAGTACAACAACAAGCAGTCGGTCGTGGTCAATGCCGGCGAGCTCCAGATGTATGCCGACTTCTTCCGGCGCAAGGCCGGCGACATCCAGTCCCAGCGTCTGGAAGTTGACACCAGGGGGGTGGAGATGACCGAGCGGCGCGAGGTGCTCATGGATGCCGCCAAGGACAAGAAGGCCCTGGAACTCCTGAAGGAGAAGCAGATGGCGGTACTGCGGCGGGAACGGGCCGAGAAGGAACGGGCTTTCCTCGAAGAGTTGGCCATCCAGAGGGCCTTCCGGTAAGCCATGGGGAGATTGGTCTTCACATCGATTGTGGCGGCGACGGGGTTGCTCCTCCTCGCGCCGCCGATTTGTACTCCCCCCTCCGTCGAGGCCCAATCCTCCGGAGGGGACGGCACGCGGCCGTCCGCCGTGGCGCCGGTCTATCCGACCGGGGGCGCCAAGAACGGCGTCGGTGAAGCGGCAGCCCTGGAGTTGAAGAAGCAGCAGCTTGCCGCCAAGGAAGCGTCCCTGGCCATCAAGGAGCAGGAACTGAAGGCGCTGGCAGCCACCCTCGAGGCGCGGGTGAAGGAGCTGGAGGCGGCCAAGGCGTCCCTGGACCGCTCCCTGGACGCCCGGAAAAAGGTGCAGAGCGCCAACTACCAGAAACTTCTCAAGGTTTACAAGGGTCTTAAGCCCCAGGAGGCGGTGAAGCTCCTGGACGGCCTCCCCGAGGACCAGGCCCTGGAGCTCCTGAGCGAGATGGACCAGAAGCGAGCTGCCAAGCTCCTCCCCCTCATCAAGCAGGAGAGGGCGCTCAAGTGGACCAGGCAGAATCTGGCGGCGAGATGATGGGATGAATTTGTAGGGGCGCGGTTGCCGTGCCCAGGGCGGGGAAACCCCGCCCCTACAATGCCCGATACTGATTTTGTTCTCTGACAACCGAATAGCAGCACGAAACGCGGAAAAGCCGCGTTTCATACCAACAAAGAAAGGAGGTGAACAAGTATGGAGATCATGCAGATGCTCCAGGTGATTCCCCAATCCATCCCCACCACCGTCGGAACCGCACCTGAAGTCCCTGCCGGGTCTGCCGCCACCCCTGACCTCTTCGCCTCGCTCATGGCCGGGCTCCTCATTCAGCCCGTCGCCACGACGGCCTCCGCGGAACTTCCATCCCTTACCGCGGAATCCGCAGCGCCGAACGATCAACACACCCCCGCCGCAGAGTCCGACGACAACGCCACCGCCACCGCCGAAGCAGCCCTGATGTCGCTCGCATCCCTTGTGGCACCCCAGACGATCGTTCAGCTGGCCGCACCGGTCACCGAAACCCCTGTCCCGACCGGCACGACCAGCGAGGCGAGCGCCGCCATTGCTGTCACCGCTACGACAACTGCCACCTTACCTGCCACTGCAACGGTAACGGCGACAGCACCTGCTACCGCCACCGCAACGGCACCTGCCACGCTTCCGTTACAACCGACCCAGGCCGAAGCCGTCATCCCCCACCCCGAACTCCCCCGGGAGACGACCCAGGCGAAAACACCGCCCACGGAAGCAGCCCCCGCCGCACCGGCACCCCAGGCCGCAGCACAGCCTGCTCCGGTGAACAATCCGGCGGAGGTCCTCACGGTCACCCTCGAACCGCCCAAAACCGCCGAGGTGACCCAGGTGAAACCCCAGGCGCCCCCATCCGAGCCCTTGCCCGAAACGGCACCGGCACCGGAGGTCGCGGCAGCGGACAAACCGGCACCCCGCACCATGGGGCCGGCGGCAGCCTATCCCGACCGGATACCGGTCATCCCGAGGGGGGAACCTTCCCCGGTCGCGGCTGAACGGGTACCGATGACGGAAACGGCACGGCAGACGGAAACCGCACCCCTTGCGGGCGTGAAGCCCCAGGAGGTGGAGGTGGTCGTCAAGGGCGAAGCAGGAGATCAGCAATCCTTTGGCGAACAGGGGAACGGCGGCAACCAGGCCGCTGACATGAAGGCCCACGTCGCACCCGTCCAGTCCGACGCGGCGAAACCCTTCGAGCCGACCCTCGCAACTGCCACGAAGCCCGAGCACCAGCCGACCCACGGCCTGCGCGACAGCATCATGGCCCAGGTGAAAGAGGGGATCGCAACCCGGGAGCCCGCCGGAAACGGCGAGATCTCGATCCGGCTCGCCCCGGCCGAACTGGGCGAACTCCGGATCAATGTCCGGGTTGTGGACCAGCACGTGAAGGTGGAAGTGCTGGCGGCCAACAGCCAGGTGAGAGAGATTCTTCTCAGCAACCTGGATTCCCTCAAGGAGAACTTCTCGCGGCAAAACCTGACCATGACCGGCTTCGACGTATCCACCGGCACGGGCCAGGGGTACGAGCAGCTCTTCCGTGAAGGGAGGGAGGCCGGCCACCAGGGAGGCTTCAGGACCTCGCACCAGCGGGGAACGGCAGAGGACGAGGCCCCGGCGACTCAGGCAGCCGACTACTACTACACCGACCGGCGCGATTCGATCCTCGACGTCAGACTCTAGGAAAGGAGGTGGCATAGACTGTGGTAAACGGAATCACAACCGACACATCAACGGCGGCAGCGGCCATGAAGAAGGCAACCGGCATGAACAAGGATGACTTCCTCAAGCTGTTCGTTACCCAGCTCCAGAATCAGGACCCCCTGAACCCCGCGGACAGCACGGAGTTCATCGGCCAACTGGCGCAACTGACCCAGGTGGAGCAGGCCTACAACACCAACTCCAACCTGTCCACCATCATCGACCTGTTCAACGGTGCCTCGAGCCTGTCATCGGTCTCGTACATCGGGAAGACGGTCACGGCCAATGGTGATCTTATCAAGCTCGCCGGCGGCTCTCAACCGACCCTTGGCTACCGGCTCGCCGCCAATGCCGAGAAAGTCGCAATCGACATCAAGGATATCAGTGGCACCGTTGTCCGGACCCTGACCCTCGGAAGCACCCAGGCCGGCGATGGCACCATCGCCTGGGACGGCAGGGACGGCAAGGGGAATACCCTTCCGGAAGGGCGCTACACCTTCAGCGTGACCGGATTCAATGCGGAAGGGGAGAAGTTCCAGGGATACTCGCTCCTCACCGGCACGGTGGAAGCGGTCAATCTGGAAGGAGAAGAACCCCACGTAACCGTCGGCGGCATCAGCGTGCCGCTCGGCAATGTACTCTCGGTGAAAGGAGCGTGAGCCAGGGATGATCGACACGATCTATTTTCCCGAACCACTCCCCATCAACCCGGGTCCGAAACCGGCGCAACCGCAACCGGCGAAGCAGGGGGGCACACAGCCCGCCTTCGCCACGATCCTCGACGGCAAGATGCCGACCCAGGGGATCAAATTTTCCCAGCATGCCCAGGAGAGACTGAGGGCGCGGGGGATCAGCCTCAACGAGACAGACATGAAGAGGCTGGAGGGAGCGGTGGACAGCGTGGCCCAGAAAGGTGGGCGCGAATCGCTCATCATGCTCGGCGACGCCGCACTCGTGGTGAGTGTCAAAAACCGGACAGTCATCACCGCCATGGACCGGGGCAGCATGCAAGGGAATGTGTTCACGAATATCGATTCGGCAGTAGTTTTCTAGGACACGGGGACCAGGGATCGGGGACCTGAAGCAGCAGGGAAGTAAATGATCCACCACGGGCCGGACCTTCAAGGGGGCCCGGGGACGCCGACCGACAGAGGCGTCCCAACCACCCAGGCGGCAGTCGACTACTGCCACCCCACGGAGGCAACACACAATGAGCGTTACATCTGCACTCTACACCGGCATCAGCGGCCTCAACGCCAACGGCGAGGCCATGTCCGTCATCGGCAACAACATCTCCAACGTGAACACCATCGGCTTCAAGCAGGGGCGGATGCTCTTCTCCGACGTCCTCTCCAGCACCATCAGCGGCGGCTCCCAGATCGGCCGCGGCGTCCAGATCCAGACCGTGGAGAACCAGTTCACCCAGGGTTCCTTCGAGAGCACCGAGAGCGGCACCGACCTGGCCATCCAGGGGGACTCCTTCTTCGTGGTGCAGAACAGCGGCGGCCGCTTCTACACCCGGGCCGGCGCCTTCACCTTCGACAAGGACAAGATCCTCGTGAACCCGGAAGGGTACCAGATCCAGGGGTACGGGATCATCCCCTCGTCGGGTCTCTCCGACGGCGTCATGAAACCCATCGACCTGACCAATTTCGCCACGACGCCGCCGAAACTCACCTCCAACGTCGAGATGGTGGTGAACCTGGACTCCACCCAGACCACGCCGGCCCTTGCCTGGGACCCGGCCAACCCGGTGGCCACCTCCAACTTCTCCACGAGCCTTTCGCTCTACGACTCCCAGGGTAACGCCCATACCGCCACGGTCTACTTCCGCAAGACCGCCGACAACGCCTGGGACTGGCACGCCATTCTCCCCGACGCCGCTGCCGGCAGCCCCGGTCATCCTCTTACACCCGTCGACGGTACGCTCACCTTCGACGCCACCGGTGCCCTTACCGGCCAGACTCCCCTGGCCAGCGCGGCCCAGAACATCACCTTCACCGGTGGCGTCACGGCTCCCCAGCCGATCCTCTTCGACATGGGCGTCGGCGCCACCACCCAGTACGCCAGTCCCTCCGTGGTCTCCTCCCAGACCCAGGACGGCTACTACCAGGGTACCCTCACCAAGGTCACCATCGATGACAAGGGGTACGTGAACGGCGTCTACTCCAACGGCCAGCTCCAGAAGCTCTACCAGGTGGCCCTGGCCAAGTTCTCCTCCACCGCCGGCCTCTCCAAGGCGGGAGGCACCCTCTTCGAGGAGACCCTCGAATCGGGCCAGCCCCTCTTCTCCGACGCCAGCTCTCCCGGCGTGGGGAAGATTCTCGCCAACTCCCTGGAGCAGTCCAACGTGGACATGGCGGCCCAGTTCGTCAAGATGATCACCACCCAGCGGGGCTACTCCGCCAACTCCAAGACCATCACCACCGCCGACGAGATGCTTCAGGAAGTCCTCAATCTCAAACGGTAACCTGACATTCCCCCGGGGGAGCCACGCGGCTCCCCCTTTTTTTTCCTCTCTAACAAAGTCCCACTTCGCGACGGGGGGGGGCGTGCCGGAAAATTGACCACCCTGCCGGGGATGCCCGGTTCAGGGCGGTTTGAGGGGCCTGTTTGATGCCGTGCATCGGCTCCCTGTCGGTCCTTGTGTCAAAACATCGACCATTTCCGGTTTGTTCGGTGCGGTTCCTTCCGTTACGGGACCGTGCCCGCCACCGGTCCGAAGCCCGACATCAACGGCTTTCCCGCCTCATTCCCCGCCTGTTCTCCCTTTACCCT
>CAJPFF010000263.1 GCA_905339345.1 Geobacteraceae bacterium
AAAACCTTTTCTCTCGCTTACCTACTCCAATAGACTAATTTGTGTTTAGAAGGCGTCAACACCACTCACAGCAGCGCTCGCACAAGCTAGACTTTTATGCGTATTATTGAGTATATGCAAGGGGTTAGATTCTTGTCAACGCTTTGAAACATTATTTTAATTGAATGCATACTATGGCTATTTATGGAAGGATTGAAGCGTGTATTTCTGTCACCTGCAGCCCGCCGGGTAACATGAAAGAAGAGAAACACTACGTTGGCAGGAGAAGGGTTCTACGGCTCGTCGGTGCCTTCAAGTCGCTGGATTGATGCTCCCGGAGCAATCCTTCCCCCCCGGAGAACACGGGCAAAGATCCCCTCTTTCGGCATGACGCAATCTCCCGCCTGGTAGTAGATGGCACAGCGGGTATGGCACTCTTTCCCGATCTGGGTCACCTCCACGACCGCCTCCCCCAGCTTGAGCTGCGTTCCTATCGGCAAAGCGACGAGATCGATCCCGCTCGTGGTGATGTTTTCGGCAAAGTCCCCGGAATTGACGTCGAGCCCGAGGGCACGCATTTTAGCAATGCTCTCCGTGGCCAGGAGACTCACCTGCCGGTGCCAGTCACCCGCATGGGCGTCACCGATAATGCCATGGTTCTCACGCAACTCGACGACATTAACCGGCGTTTTACGCTCCCCCTTATTCTCGCTGGTGCACACAGACACGATGACTGGCGGCATGGCAGGCTCCTCTCTCCGTACAGTTCTGCTGATCAGTCATCCGCCGAGGGCGGCCATGGCGAAGGGGGTAAACTGCTGCTCCGCTTCCGTCAGCAGGTGCCGCCGAGGTTTGAAAGTTACCACCTGGCGCAGGGCCGCCGCCAAAGCTCTGTCGTCCCCGATAGCAAGAAACGGCTTCAAGTCGACTTCTCGATCCGAGAAGAGACAGCTTCGTGCCCTCCCGGCCGCCGTCACCCGGATCCGGTTACATTCTTCACAGAAATGACCGGTGACGGGACTGATGATGCCGAACGTCCCGGCAGCACCGTCAACGCTGAAAATTCTGGCAGGTCCCGCGAGACTTTCCCGCGCCTCGGACTTGAAGGAGAAGCGTTCGGCAATCCGCTCGAGAATGGTATCTCCTGGAACCACGCGGGATTCCCAGTCTGTCGCCTTTATGGCCGGCATGTACTCGATGAAGCGCACCGTCACCGCCCGGTCCATGGTCATGGCGACAAAATCGAGGATCTCGTCGTCATTGATCCCGTTCATGACAACCATATTGATTTTCAGAGGAAAGCCCGCCCGTTCGGCAGCATCGATACCTGCCATGACACGGCTCACGTCGGCCCCCCGAGTGATGGCGGAAAACGTGGCCGGTTTGAGGGAATCGAGACTGATATTGAGCCGCTGGACGCCGGCGAATTTGAGGCTCTCTGCCATCTCTGCCAGATGCAGAGCATTGGTGGTCAGCACAAGTTGCCGCAAGCCGGGAGTCTCCGCCAGCTGCGCAAGGAAACCGAGGATTCCCTTGCGGACGAGAGGCTCGCCTCCTGTCACCCGAATCTTCTCTATCCCCAGGGAAACGGCAGTCCGTGCGATGCTTAACAGATCCTCGTAGCTCAGGATCTCGCGGTGGGAACGAAGGGGAAGCCCCTCCGCAGGCATGCAGTAGACACACCGCATGTTGCAGCGATCCGTAACGGAGAGCCTCAGATAGTTAATCGTCCTGCCGAAGGTGTCAGTTAACTCCATGGAGAACTCCTTCGTTCTACCGGGTCGTGAAAGTCGTGAAACCGTATCGTTCGAGCCCGGTCCGCTTTGCCCCTGCTTTCTTACCGTCAGACATTCTGACCCGCATCAACCTAATGACTTCGTCGTGATTCAGGTACGCTGAAATATCCCGAAAAGGGGAGGTGTCGCCACCTCCCCTTTTCCGTTTACACCCGCTCAAAGACCGTCGCAATTCCCTGTCCGACGCCGATGCACAGGGACACGAGCCCGTAGCGCGAGCCGCGGCGCTTCATCTCATGTACCAGCGTTGCCGTTATGCGTGCCCCGGTGGAACCCAGAGGGTGACCGATGGCGATGGAGCCGCCGTTGACGTTCACCTTTGCCGGGTCTATTCCCAGTTCACGGATGCAGGGGATGGACTGGGCGGCAAATGCCTCGTTCAGTTCAAAGAGATCGATGTCTTCGACCTTCAAACCGGCCCGTTCCAGCACCTTCTGGATCGCGGGAATGGGACCGAGCCCCATGTAGGAAGGATCACAGCCGACAACGGCACTGGCAACGACCCTCACAAGGGGCTTGTAGCCGAGCTTCTTGGCGGTTTCGGCCTCCATCATGAGCAGTGCCGCTGCGCCATCGTTGATGCCGCTGGAGTTGCCGGCGGTGACGGTGCCGTCTTTTCTGAAGGCCGCCGGCAGCTTGGCCAGCTGCTCCATGGTCACGTCGTTGCCCCGGGGGAATTCGTCTTTGGAGACAATGATCGGGTCACCCTTTTTCTGGGGAATGACGACGGGAACGATCTCGTCATTGAATCTGCCGGCAGCGTCGGCGGCAGCCCATTTCTTCTGGGTCTCAAGGGCGAATTCGTCCTGCTCCTGGCGGGTGAGACCGTACCGCACCGCCACGTTCTCGGCGGTTTCGCCCATCCCTTCCTTGGCGTACGGTTCGGTCATCTTCGGGTTGGTGAAACGCCAGCCGATGACCGTGTCAAAGACCTTGATGTCGCGGGAGAAGGGGGATTCGGCCTTGGCCATGACAAAGGGGGCGCGGGTCATGGATTCGGTGCCGCCGGCGATGAAGACGTTCCCTTCGCCGACCTTGATGGCCTGGGCTGCGCTGTTGACAGCGTTCAGGCCCGAGGCGCAGAGACGGTTGATGGTCTGCCCGGCTACCGAGTAGGGCAGGCCGGCAAGCAGTGCCGCCATCCGGCCCACGTTGCGGTTGTCTTCGCCCGCCCCGTTTGTGCAGCCGAGTACCACATCCTCGATCAGGTTCGGATCGAGGTTGTTGCGCTTGACGAGCTCGGCTATGCAATGGGCTGCCAGATCGTCAGA
>CAJPFF010000264.1 GCA_905339345.1 Geobacteraceae bacterium
TCCGCTGTGGCCGGTCACCATGGTGCTGCAATAGATCTGGTGTAAGGGGAGGGGAATACGGTTGCCATACACGATCACATCCGAAGTCACTTGCTACCTAATCCCGGAAGAGCGGGAGGCTTCCACAAGGGAGTTCCTCAAGCATCTTCACAATCCGGAAGAGACATGGATCATCGCTTCCGAAATCAGCATCGTGTCTGTAATCATCGAGCTGATAGCAGCCCATACAAACGGGGTGCCTCTTCACCTCTATCTCGACCACTCACAGGCTTCGGGAAGGGCCGACAAGTACCAGATCAACCGTCTTTCGAACGCAGGCATAGAGGTGACCATAGGTACTTCACTGGTGGGACACGGTGATCTCTCCCACACGAAAGGTATGGTGGTTGACGGATGCCCCCCCTGGTGCTGGGCGGGTCCCTTGAATTTCACGGGGAGCGGTTGGCATGCGGTGGATATGGCCATGGTCTTCTGTTCCCGGGAATGGCACGGGCGTTTCGTGGAGGAGTTCAGGGCGTTGCGCCAGCATGCGTGGGAGCGAGAACGCAGCCTTCAGGTCATGAAAAGTCCGCCGGCAGGAGTGGTTGTGTGAGGGTGTTGTCCCTTGCCGCGAGCCGTTGCCACTCCCCCGTGAGGAGAGTGGGTTCGGTGAGGTCGTCGGGGAGGGGGGCGACTTCGAGCAGTTCGTGAGGCTCATGGCTTGGATCGGCTTGACCCTCCCCCCTTGTTCGAGCCAGTGGCAGGAAAAAGAAAGGCGGCACGCTGCCGCCTTTCTTGACATCTCTTCATTGTCCGGATGGGGGACGATCCATTTAGTGTCACGATTTGACGACAAAGGTTATCTTGGTTGTGGTCCGGTACATGGTGATCTTGTTGTTTTCCACGATTGCCTGGATGTCCTGGATGTAGATGTTCTTGATTTCGTCCACGCTCTTGGCGGCTTCGGTCAGTGCCGATTCGACCGCCGCCTCGATGGAGCTCCCCTCAGAGTGGATCTCGATGACTTTTGCAACTGACATGGTCTTTCCTCCTTCGTGGGGATTATGGTGCAATACTAATTTTCTAACACAAAAAGAAGGGAACGCAAGGGATGGGGGGCGTTTCCACTCCGGAGGAAAAGACCCATCCCTTTAAGCAAATGAGAGGGGTCTACACATTGACAATCTGCCTCAAAGTGTCAAGGTGTAGACCTGATACATTAAATCCACACGGATTATTCTTGCAGGAGGTGAACTATGAAACGGCTCCTTACATCCGCAGTGCTGATTCTCTCCCTTATCTCCGTCGCTACCCCCGCCTTCCCCTGGGGCTCCGCCACCCACGCCCACATTGACGGCCAACTCGGCAAGCGGGTGCTCTTCGACAAGCAGGAGCGCTACGGCGGCATGGGGATGGATGTCTTCAACTTCCTTTTCACCGACCCCGCCGTCAGCGCCTACCTCTACGGTCAGACCCACACGCAGTTCATGAAGGTGTGGGATGCGGCGCGGCTGCCCGCTGGGAAGGCCCTTGCCTTCGGCTTTGTCAGTCACAACGACGTCTGGGGGGCGGATGTGACCGCCCACCACAACGGCCTTACCTTCGGCCAGGGCCAGGGGTACGTCATCACCAAGGCCGAAATCCTGAAGGGGATCCTGGAGCAGAATCCGGAGTTTGCCGCCCTCAACCTCCCCGATCCGGTGGTGCGGGAGATAGCCCACAATTTCATTGAGTACGGTACTGATATCCTGCTGAAACGCATCGACCCGCACATCGGGGAGAAGATCATCATCTCGGCCCTGGTCCGCAGCCCCGAGTTTCCCCTTCTCCTGGTCAAGGCCTATGGCGAGGGGCTTGCCTCGACCGCCGGCATGTCGCGGCTGGAGGCGTCACGGCTCATCATCGCCACCGAGATGGAATTCCGCAAGACCATGATCGCCTACGGCCAGGCCCTGACCAGGGACGAAGCCACGGCGCTCCAGCTCTTTGCGGAGCAGCTGGCCGCCCTCTCCACCGCGTTCCTGGCCGCGTACGGGATTGTTCTTCCCGACGGGGTCGATCTGGTCCCCCTGGCCAAGGGGGGAATCGAAGGGGCGATGCTCCTCTGCGCACCCGATTTTTCTGGCGAGCTGGCGGCGACGGTGGAGGAGGTGAAGCTGCAGCTCACGGCCCATGGGATAAGGTATTGACAAGGCTGGGGGAACATGAAGGCAATGGTCCGTGACCGGCTCCAACTTCCGTTGGCACGGTAATCGCTCCCTTGCGTTTTTCCCGACATCTCTGCTATCAATAGGACAGCCGGGCCTAACAGCCCGGCTGTTGTGTGTCTGGAGTACCGATTCACCGTTTCGAGGATTCCCATGTTTGACCTCTCTACCCTCAATCCCCCCCAGCGGGCCGCCGCGGAGCATACCGAAGGGCCGCTTCTCGTCCTGGCGGGGGCCGGCTCCGGCAAGACCCGGGTCATCACCTACCGGATCGGCCACCTCCTTCTCGACAGGAAGGTGAAGGCCGAGAGTATCCTGGCGGTCACCTTCACCAACAAGGCGGCCGGGGAGATGAAGGAGCGGGTGCGGGAGCTGGTGGGGCGCGGCAAGGCCAAGGGGATGATCATCTCCTCCTTCCACTCCCTGGGGGTCCGGATCCTGCGCCGGGACATCGAGCGGCTCGGCTACAAGAAGAACTTTTCCATTTACTCCACTTCGGACCAGATCGGCCTCATCCGCCAGGCCATGCGGGAGGTGAACGCCGACGGGAAGAAATTCGACGCCGAGACGCTCCTCTGGAAGATCTCCAGCTGGAAGAACGGGCTCATCACCCCCGACCGGGCCGTCCCCCGCTACCAGGACCCCGACGAACTCCTGGCCTGCGACGTCTACCCCCGCTACCAGGCGCTGCTGCTTGCCTGCAACGCCATCGACTTCGACGACATCATCATGCTGACGGTGCGGCTCCTCCAGGACTACCCGGAGGTGCTCGACCACTGGCAGGAGCGGTTCCGCTACATCATGGTGGATGAGTACCAGGACACCAACGCCTCCCAGTACCTCTTCATTTCCCTTTTGGCGAAAAAGTACCGCAACCTCTGCGTGGTGGGGGACGACGACCAGTCCATCTACGGCTGGCGGGGGGCCGACGTGGGGAACATCCTCGACTTCGAGCGGGACTACCCGGGGTGCCGGGTGGTGAAGCTGGAGCAGAACTACCGCTCCACCGGGACGATCCTGGAGGCGGCGAACCAGGTCATCAAAAACAACGCGAAGCGGAAGGAAAAGCGCCTCTGGACCGACGTGGGTGAGGGGCGCCCCATCGACATGGTCATCGCCCAGGACGACGAGGAGGAGGCGACCCTGGTGGTGGAGCGGCTCCAGATGGAGCGCTACCGGCACAACCTGGCCTTCGGCGACTTCGCCATCCTTTACCGGACCAACTCCCAGAGCCGGGCCTTCGAGGAGCAGCTCCGCTTCGAGGACATCCCCTACGTGCTGGTGGGGGGGATGCAGTTCTACGAGCGCAAGGAGGTGAAGGACGCCCTCTCGTACCTGAAGGTCATCGACAATCCCCTGGACGAGCAGGCGCTCCTGCGGGTGGTGAACTTTCCCCGCCGGGGGATCGGCGACGGGACCGTGGTGAAGATCAATCAGTGGTCCCTGGAGCACGAATGCCCGCTCCTGGAGGCCATGGGGCGAGTGGGGGAGATCGAGGGGATCACCGAGGCCATGCGGGAGAAGGTCCTGGCCTTCCACCGGCTCATCACCGGCGCGGCCGGGGAGTTTCGCCGGCCCGGGGACCTGGCGGGGCGGGTGAAGGGGTTCTACGACCGGATCGGCCTTGAGGAGGAGCTCTACCGGACCATCGAGGAGCCGGCCACGGCCCGGCGCAAGGTGGAGAACGTGGAGCAGATCATCAACTCCATGGCGGGGTACGAGGAGCGGATACCGGGGGCGACCCTCTCGGGGTTCCTGGAAAAGGTGTCGCTCATGGACGAGGACCGCTTCTCCGGCAAGGACAAGAAAGAACACGGCAAGGACGCCGTCACCCTCATGTCGCTTCACTCCAGCAAGGGGCTGGAGTTTCCCTTCGTCTTTCTGGTGGGGTTCGAGGAAGAGATTCTCCCCCACAAAAAATCGGTGGAAGAGGGGATGAGTATCGACGAGGAGCGGCGCCTCTGCTACGTGGGGATAACCCGGGCCCGGAAGCACCTGACCATCACCCGCTGCCTCTTCCGGAAGAAGTACGGCAAGCTTCTGGAGCGTCAGCCGAGCCGGTTTCTGGAGGAGATACCCGAACGGCTCGTGCAGGTCCATGAAGGAGAGGTGAAGAAGGTCGCCACCGAGGAGGAGCAGGAGGCCATGGCCCAGGATTTCTTCGCCCGGATGCGGGCAAAACTTTCCTGAAGAAGACAATTTGAATAACACGGAGAGACGGAGAACACAGAGAAATCAAAAAATCTATTGATGTCTCGGCAGGTGGTGCCAATCAGATGGTTTTGAATGGCACTTGACTGATTGTAACTCCGTGTCCTCCGTTTCTCCGTGTTATTGAAGCTTATAGGGCTTACTTGATGGTCTTCTGCCCCGGCTTCCACCCCAGAGGGCAGAGTTCGCCGGTCTGGAGCGCCTCCAGCACCCGGATGGTTTCCTCAACGCTCCGACCCACCGAGAGGCTGTTCACCACCTGGTACTGGAGGATGCCGTTGGGGTCGATGATGAAGAGGCCCCGCAGAGCTACCCCTTCCTTGTCGTCGAGGATGCCGTAGCGGGCAGTCGCCTCTTTCTTGCTGTCGGCCAGCAGCGGGAACTTCAGGTCACCCAGGTCCCCTCGTTTGATCCAGGCCAGATGGGAGTGCTTGCTGTCGACGGAACCGCCGAGGATCTGGGCGTTGAGCTCCGTGAACTGGTCGATGGCCTTGTTGAAGCCGGTGATCTCCGTGGGGCAGATATGGGTGAAGTCGGCGGGGTAGAAGAAGAGGACCACCCACTTACCCCGGTAGTCGCTGAGGCTCACTTTCTTGAATTCCTTGTCCACCACCGCATCGAGGGTGAAGGGGGGGGCCGGTTCGCCCACCTTGGCCACTTCAGGAGCAGTGCGGACCATTCCCTTGTGGTGCTGGACCATGAGCTCCGTGGCCTTCGTCATTTCTTCGGCCTTTTCGGGGGTGGCGCAGGCCGTGCCGGCCAGGAGCCCGGTGGCGAGGATCGCTGCGAGTAGTGTCATTATGCGGTTCATGGAATCCTCCTTGATTTGGTTGGTGAAGCGGGGCAAAACCGTCTCAATAATATCCCAATCGCCGGAAGTTGCAAGTGGGCAGGGTGATTCACAAAAACGGTTCTCCTGCCACGACTTTTGTGGTACAAGAAAGCGATTTTTCCATCGAGAAAGGAGTACGCCATGGGCGAAGAAACCAATCCCCGCGTCGTCATCGAGACTTCCAAAGGGAGCATTACCATCGAGCTGTTCAAGGACAAGGCCCCCATTACCGTCCGCAATTTCCTCTCTTACGTGAACGAGGGGTTCTATGACGGGCTCATTTTCCATCGGGTCATCAAGAATTTCATGGTGCAGGGTGGCGGCCT
>CAJPFF010000265.1 GCA_905339345.1 Geobacteraceae bacterium
GGCCAAGAAGGCCGGACGCAAGGCCGAAGTGAAGGCCCTGGAGAGCGACCTCAAGGTCCTGAAGCGGATGGAAGAAGATGCCGCCAAGTTCGGCGTCGCCGTGGGTCTCGATTCCGCCTCCACCTTCGAGTGCATCGTCGACCGGGACCGCTACTACTTCATGGAAGTGAACACCCGCATCCAGGTGGAGCACCGGGTCTCCGAGCTCTGCTACTCCCTCAAGTTCACCAACCCCAAGGACAAGAACGACTTCTTCATCGTCGAATCCCTGGTTGAGGCCATGGCCCTGCTGGTGCGCCACAAGAAGCGGCTCCCCAAGCCGGAGCGGATTCCCCGGTTCGGCGCCGGCGCCGAGGCCCGCCTCAACGCCACCGACTCCTCCCTCTCCCCCCACGCCGGCGGCATGATCCGCTACTGGTCCAAGCCGATCGATGGTGAGATCCGCGACGACCAGGGGATCTGCATGGTCAACCCCGACACCGGCATGTTCATGCGCTACAAGGTGGCCGGGGCCTACGACTCCAACATTGCCCTGCTCCTCACCAAGGGCGAGGACCGTCTCGCCAGCTACCTGAAGCTCTCCGAAGTACTGGGCAAGACCTCCCTGCGCGGCACCGACCTGGCCACCAACCTGGAGTTCCACTACGGTCTCGTCAACTGGTTCCTCGGCCAGAACGTCATGGCCAAGCCGACCACCCGCTTCGTCGTCCCCTACCTGACCCTGGTGGGCCAGCTGAAGGAAGAGGCCAGCAAAATCGATACGGTCTTCGCCTTCATCCAGATGAAAAAGGCCTACGCCAAGAAGATGGCCGAGCAGTTCCCCGATGACCCCAAGGCCGTCAAGGACATGGGCGCCATCCTCGACCGCAAGGGGACGCTGGTTACCCGCCCCATGGACCGGCTGCTGGAAGATCCGCATCTGCTCTCGGGCTGGCTCTCCATCAACCGGAAGAACTTCACCCTGGAACAGGGGAAGGTGGTCTGGCACGACAACCCCTTCGTGATCCTGGCCGACACCTACGACTACCTGAACATGTCCTTCGACCCCACCGCGCCGGCGGCCGACGTCATCTGGAGCCACGACAACGACCTGCTCCAGAGGGGGCTTCGCTTCTACACGACCCTGTCCGAGCGCTTCAAGCTGGGGCTTCATGAATTCGACACCCTTTCGGCCATCCTCGTCAAGGAGAAGCCCCAAGGCGGGTTCTCCGCCGAGGAGTGGAGCGAAATCCAGTCCGCCCACGTGGGCTTCGAGGCAGGCCTTGAACTCCTCGGCATGCTGTTCATCATCGCCGAGACCGTGAAGTTCTGGGACTTCAAGGTGGAAGAAGACCTGGAAGTCACCATCCCCGACCACCTGCACGATCCGGAACTTCAGGTCAGGCTGAAAAAGGTACTGGTGCCGCCGCCGGCCACTAAGGCCGACGAGATTGTCGCCATGTGCGGCGGCATGTACTACGGCCAGGAGGCGCCGGGCCTTCCGCCGTTCGTGACCGAAGGGATGCACTTCGAAAAAGGGCAGCCCCTCTACATCATCGAGGTCATGAAGATGTTCAACACGGTGCGGGCAACCTTCTCCGGCACCATCGACAAGATCATCATGCAGGGGGCGGACGGGAGCATCGTCCAGAAGGGACAGCCCCTGTTCAAGGTTACGCCCGACGAAAAATTCGTTGAGGTGAATCCGGAAGAGCTGGATCAGGTCAAGCGCGAACGGACCGCAGCCTATCTCAAGGCCGTTCTCTAGGCGCGGGGCGAATGGATACGCAGAGGGCTCCGCGCGATGAACGGGAGCCCTCACCGTACCTGCTGACCCTGCCCGAAAAGGCGGGGTCAGTCTGTATACGGGCACTACAGGATGGGCCGGACGCATGACCGTTACCCGGCGCCGGCCCATTACGCCTCACCAGACAAACATACCAACGTTCAGGAGGATACCGTGAGAAAAGGAAAATTCATCGTTCTTGAGGGAATAAGCGGCTCCGGCCAGCAGGTCAAGGCAGGCATCGTGGCGCTGCACAAAGCACTCGTCGAAAATAAGTACGACGTTGTTGAATGTGCAAACCCCGATTCCGGCCGGGCGAAGGAACTGGGGATCGACAACGTTTTCAACTGGCCGTTCGGCAAAGATATCCAGGCAGACTTCTTCCTGGAAGGTGCGGTCCGTGCCGAGATCTTCAAGAATGTCGTCGCCCCGGCGCTGGAGCAGGACAAGGTTGTCCTCTGCAAGCAATCGAGCATATCCTCCCTGGCAAACGCCTGGGTAAACGGACACACCCATCACTTCGACACCCTGCGTCATCTGGAAAAGATCTCCCGGGGTTTCCTCTTCGACTCGGAGATTTATCCCGACCTGACCATCTTCTTCGACGTCCCGGCGGAAGAGGCCTACGAGCGGGTCGAGGATGTCCTGCAGATCCACCACGAAGGGGGCCTCGAGTATTACCAGAAGATGCGTGACTTCTATCTCAAGGAAATTTCCCGGTGGCACGGGGTCAGAATCGACGCCTCGGCCCGCAGGCATCCGGATGAGGTGAACGCCGAAGCATGGGAACTGGTAAAGAAAACCCTCTAGCCAGCTGCTCCGTTGCGTCACTGCCCCATGACACTCCCTTTGTCGTTTTCATCAGGGGACATGACGCCATCCACCGCACCAGAAGGAGAGATTAATGAGCATCAGTGACAAGAAACAGGCATGGCAGGATACTGTCGTGGCCAAAAATATCGCCAAGGCCCCCGAGCGGAAGGCCGAATTCCGCACCACGTCCAATATCGAGATGGAACGCTGCTTCACCCCCGGCTTCGACGACTACCCCGGCTACGAGGAGGACCTGGGCTTCCCGGGCCAGTACCCCTTCACCCGGGGGGTCCAGCCCACCATGTACCGGGGGCGCTTCTGGACCATGCGCCAGTACGCCGGTTTCGGCACGGCGAAGGAGTCCAACGAGCGCTACAAATATCTGCTCCAGGCGGGCCAGACCGGCCTCTCCGTCGCCTTCGACCTCCCTACCCAGATGGGATATGACTCAGACGCCGCCATGGCCCAGGGCGAAGTGGGCAAGGTGGGGGTCGCCATCGACTCCCTGGCCGACATGGAAGTCCTCTTCGACGGCATCCCCCTGGACAAGGTCTCCACCTCCATGACCATCAACTCCACCGCCGCCATCCTGCTGGCCATGTACATCGCCGTGGCCGAGAAGCAGGGGGTATCGCCGGAAAAGATCTCCGGAACCATCCAGAACGACATCCTCAAGGAATACATGGCCCGGGGCACCTACATCTATCCCCCCCAGGAGTCCATGCGGATCATCACCGACATCTTCGCCTACTGCAAAGACCACGTGCCCAAGTGGAACACCATCTCCATCTCCGGCTACCACATCCGCGAGGCCGGCTCCAGCGCCGTGCAGGAAGTGGCCTTCACCCTGGCCGACGGCATCGCCTACGTGGAAGCGGCCATCAAGGCCGGCCTTAACGTGGACGAATTCGCCCCCCGGCTCGCCTTCTTCTTCAACGCCCACAACAACCTCCTGGAAGAAGTGGCCAAATTCCGGGCCGCCCGCCGCATGTGGGCCACCATCATGAAAGAGCGGTTCGGCGCCAAGGACCCCAAGTCCCTCATGCTCCGCTTCCACACCCAGACCGCCGGCTGCACCCTCACCGCCCAGCAGCCCGACAACAACATCATGCGGGTCACCATCCAGGCCCTGGCCGCCGTCCTCGGCGGCACCCAGTCGCTCCACACCAACTCCCGCGACGAGGCCCTGGCGCTCCCCACCGAAGACTCCGTCCGCATAGCGCTTCGCACCCAGCAGGTCATCGCCTACGAATCGGGCGTGGCAGACTCCATCGATCCCTTGGCCGGCAGCTTCCTGGTGGAATCCCTCACCGACCAGATCGAACTGGCCGCCCTAGAGTACATCAACAAGATCGACTCCCTCGGCGGCGCCGTCGAAGCCATCTCCCGGGGGTTCCAGCAGAAAGAGATCCAGGACTCCGCCTACGCCTACCAGCGGGCCATCGAAACCGACGACCTGATCATCGTCGGTGTCAACAAATTCACCGTCACCGGTGAGCCGGCCCCGGAACTCCTCAAGATCAAGGAAGAGGTGGAGATCGCCCAGAAGAAGTCCCTTGCCGGAATGAAATCCGGCCGCGACGACGCGAAAGTGCAAGAAACCCTCGCAGCCCTCGCCGTTGCCGCCAAGGGGACCGACAACCTCATGCCTCCCATCCTGGGCGCCGTGAAGGCCTACGCCACCCTCGGCGAAATTGCCAACGTCCTGCGCGACGTATTCGGCGTCCACCGGGAGACAGTAGTGCTGTAATTTTTATGGGAATAACACGGAGAGACGGAGAAACGGAGAAAAAGCTAGTAGATTCCGGGCTAACGGATCTGGTAATTGGCAAAGCAATCATCGTTCACAGTACACTTGGTCCCGGACTTCTTGAATCTGTTTACGAAGCCTGCCTTACTTATGAGTTGATAGAAGCCGGCCTCCAGGTAGAGCGGCAAAAAGTTTTGCCTGTACGATACAAAAATATCAGCCTCGATGATGGCCTCCGCATGGATATGGTTGTCGAAAACAGAATAGTACTTGAACTGAAGTGCGTTGACACCATCCTCCCAGTGCACGAGGCACAGATTCAGACCTATCTGAAACTTTCAGGATTGAGAGTTGGACTTCTCTTGAACTTCTATACGAAATACCTGAAAGAGGGGATAAGACGCATCATCTTCTGAGTATCTCCGTGCTCTCCGTTTCTCCGTGTTATTCAAGAAAGGTTTTCAATGCTGACAAAAATCAACCACCTCGGCATAGCCGTCCAATCCCTCGCAGACGCCATCCCCTTCTACCGCGACAACCTCGGCATGACCTTCATGGGGACCGAGGACGTCGCCGAGCAGAAGGTTACCGTTGCCTTTTTCCAGATCGGCGCATCGAAGATCGAGCTCCTGGAGCCCACGGGCGACGACAGCCCGGTGGCCAAGTTCCTCGAAAAGAACGGTCCCGGCATCCACCATATCGCCTACGAAGTGGAG
>CAJPFF010000266.1 GCA_905339345.1 Geobacteraceae bacterium
ACCTCCGCCACCGCCGCATAGAGGGCCTCGGGAATCTCCTCCCCCTCCTTCACCTGGGCGTAGAGCTCCCGGGCCAGAAAGCGGTTCTCCACCAGCATGATGCTGTGTTCCCGGGCCATGGCCTTGATGGTCTGGGCCATGTGGTCGGCCCCCTTGGCGAGAACCGTCGGTGCGGCCATGGTAAGGCGGTCGTACTTGAGGGCCACGGCGAAGTGGGTCGGGTTGGTGATGATCACGTCGGCGGTGGGGATGACGGTGCGCAGGCGCCGCTGGGCCTGCTGGAACTGCATCTGCCGGATCTTCCCCTTCACCTTCGGGTCCCCCTCCGACTCCTTGTGCTCGTCCTTCACCTCCTGCTTGGTCATCCTCTGCTTCTCCATGAACCGCCACTTGACGAAGACCAGATCGATGACCCCCAGGATCAGGAGCACGCCGCAGGTGTGGATCACGAGCTTGAACGAGAGGTGCTTCATCAGCTCAAGGATGCCGGACAGGTCGGTGTCGGTCAGGTAGATGATCCCGTCCAGCTCGTCGCGCATGATCTTGTAGGACATGTAGCCGACGATCACGATCTTGAGGATCGCCTTGGCCATCTCCATGATTGAGTCTTTGTTGAGGAGCTTCCCGAAATTCTCCACGGGGTTCAGCTTGTCAAGCTTGAAGGTGATTCGTTCCGAATTGACGGAGAAGCCCACCTGGGCCACGGTGGTGCAGAGCCCCACGAGAACAACCACGAGCATGAAGGGGCCCAAGACCCGCAGGATGACGAGGAAGAGCTTGACCAGGAGCATCTCGACGCTCGCCTCGGTGACCTCGAAGGTCCCCATGGCGCCGAAGATCTCGCTGCTCGTCGCCTTGAGGGTGTTGAACATGAAGCCGCCGGTGGTGTAGAGGGCGACCATGGAGGCGATGAGCGTGACGGTGGAGGTGAGGTCGCGGCTGTGGGGAACCCCCTTCTTCTTCGCCTCGTCCATCCTCTTCTGTGTGGGTTGTTCTGTTTTCGAGTGTTTGTCTTCCGACACTATCCCTTACCCATGAGCTTCATGATGGTCATGATCTGCTCGTCCAGCGCCCCGAACGATCCCCGGAGGGTATGGAGGAATACGTTGAGGGAAAGCCCGAGGATGATGAAGCCGATGCCGATATTGAGGGGCATGCTGACAAAAAAGACGTTCATCTGGGGGAACGAGCGCGCCATGATGCCGAGCATCACGCTCGTGAGGAGCAGGGTCACCATAACTGGCGCCGCCAGCTTCACCGCCAGGACAAAGACCTGCCCGATGGTGAGGACCAGGAAATTCAGGAGCCCCTCGTTCATGGTCCATGCCCCCACAGGGAGCACGGCGTAGCTCTCCACCAGGGCGCCGATGAACACGTGGTGAACTCCGAGAGAGAGAAAAAGAAGGGTGGCGAACATTTCCTGAAAGATGGAGATGATCGACTGTTGGTCCCCCTGGGATGGGTCGATCTCGCTGACGATGGAAAGGCCGATCTGGATGCCGCAGATCTGGCCGCAGAACTCGACTGCGGCGAAGACAATGAGGGAGAGGAGGCCAAGACAGGTGCCGATGAGGGTCTCGCGGATCATGAGCATGGCGAGGGAGAGCATGTCGCCGGGAAGCTGGGGGACAGCGGCCTTGACCAGGGGGTAGCAGACCACCGATATGGCGAAGATGATCAAGGCCTTGATGTTCATGGGCACCCGCCGGCCGCCGAACAGGGGGATGGCCGCGAAGATGCCCGCCATCCGCCCCAGCACGAGGGCGAAGAAGGCGACATCATTGGTTGACGGAAATGGCGTGGTCAGGGGAAACATGGTTCGGGACCGGGTTCGGGGTCTCCTAATGCCTCATGTTGGGGATCATGGCGTACAGCTCCCGGGTAAAGTCGCTCATGTAGCTCATCATCCACGGGAAGAAGATGACCATCGCCACCATGACGATAATGATCTTCGGCGCGAAGGCGAGGGTCGCCTCCTGGATGGAGGTGACCGCCTGGAAGATACTGACGAGGAGTCCCACCACAAGGCCTGAAATGAGGAGCGGAGCTGAAAGAAGCAGCGTCACCTCGAAGCTGCGGCGGGCTATCTGGACGACGAGATCGGGACTCATGTGAAATACCTCCGGTTGGTGACACCGTGTAGGGGCGCGGTTTCCGCGCCCGGGCGGGGGGACCCCGCCCCTACGGTCTTACCCAAAGCTCTTGATGAGCGAGCCGATGACCAGGCCCCAACCGTCCACGAGGACGAAGAGGAGGATCTTGAAGGGGAGCGAGATCATGACCGGCGGGAGCATCATCATACCCATGGACATGAGGACCGACGCCACCACCATGTCGACCACCAGAAACGGAATGAAGATCAGGAAGCCGATCTGGAATGCCGTCCGCAGCTCCGAGATCATGAAGGCCGGGATGAGGGTGAGGGTCGGGATGTCGTCGGCATTGCGGGGGCGCGCCATCTTGGAGAGATTGAGGAAGAGAGCCAGGTCCTTCTCCCTTGTCTGGGAGAGCATGAACTTGCGCATGGGGACCTGGGCCCGCTTGAGGGCCTCCTCCTGGGTGATCTGGGCTGCCCGGTAGGGCTGGATCGCCTGGCTGTTCACCTGCTGCCAGACCGGCCCCATGACGAAGAAGGTGATGAAGAGCGACAGCGCCACGATGATCTGGTTCGGGGGAGCCTGCTGGGTGCCGATGGCCTGCCGCAGGAACGAGAGGACGATCACGACCCGGGTGAAGGAGGTGGTCATCATCATGAGCCCCGGCGCCAGGGAGAGCACCGTCATGAGGAAGAATATCTGGATGACCGTGGAGGCGTCGCCCGGCTTGCCGGCCTTGCCGACTCCGATGGAGAGGGTCGGGATCACCGGCTCGGCAAAGGCCGCGGCAGCTAACCCCGTAACCACGGCGATGGTCGTAAGGATGATGAGAATGCGTTTGGTCATGGCAACACCGTCCCTGGTGTCAGAGTTTTTCGGCGCGCTGGCCGGGAGAGTCTGCTCGCCCCTGCTTCATGGCGGCGATTTTCGCGGCCATGGCATCGAGCTTCCCCTGAAAGAGGGCGGCCACGGGCCGCTTCTCCGCGTCATCGACCACCTCGATCTCCTCGAGGATGTCGATCTGCTTGATGAAGGTAAGGGCATCGCCGCTGGAACCGAGCAGCAGGAAGTCCCCCCCCACCTCCACGAGGACCAGCGACTTCTTGGGGGCCAGGTAGCGGGTCTCCACCAGGCGGATGTGTCGCTCGCTGCTCCCCCGTGTCTGGGCACCCAGCTTGAACCAGCGGTTCGAGAGGTGATAGAAGAGATAGATGAGCCCCAGCACCACGGCCAGCGATGCCACCATCTGGAGGGTGAGGGCCACAAGGCCGGGGCTCTCCTTCCCGTCCGCCGCCAGGGCAACGGCCGGCACCAGGGAGGCCGCCGTCGCGGCAACCGTTGCCGCCAGCCGGGTCACAGCACCTTCTCCACCCGCTCGTTGGGGCTTATGATATCCACGAGCCGGACGCCGAACTTCTCATTCACCACCACCGCCTCGCCCCGGGCCACGAGCTTCGAGTTGACGAAGACGTCCAGGGGCTCCCCCGCCAGCTTGGTCAGTTCCACGACTGCCCCCTGGTTGAGCTGGAGCACGTCCTTCACGAGGATTTTGGTGCGGCCCAGCTCCACTGTGAGCTGCAGCGGTATGTCGAGGATGAAGTTCAGGTTCTTTTTATCCAGTTCGCCATCCTTCAGGTTGTCTTTGTCGAGGTCGCTCACTGCTCTCTCCCTTTACCGAGTATGGTGGTGATCTGCGCCGCCTTGTTGCCGTGCCGAAGCCCCGGTGTCGCCATGAATTTTGACACCCCCCCCACCTTCACCTCCAGGTCGCTGTGGCAGGGGGTGTCGAGCATGATGGTGTCGCCGGGGGCCAGGTTGAGGAGTTCGTCCAGGCTGATGGTAGCCCCGCCCACCTCCACCGACAGGTCGAGGGGGGCCTCCAGGAGCTCCGTCGACAGCCGGTAGGACCACTGGGGGTCGATGGCCATCATGTCCACCTGGGATCCCGACTTGAGCTTTTCCCGAACCGGATCGATGGTCATGAAGGGAACGGCGAAGACCATCTTGCCGACGATCTCCTCGATCTGGATCTCCATCTCCATGGTCACCACCTGGTACTCGGGGGGAACGATGTTGACCAGCCGGGGGTTCATCTCCATCCGCATGAATCCCATCTTGGTGGGATAGAGGGGAGCCCAGGCCTTTTCCAGATCGGCGAGGATATCCATCACGATCTTCTGGACCAGCCGCAGCTCGATGGAGGTGAACATCCTGTTGCCGGCGGTGGGCACGACCGACGAGCCGGTCCCCCCCAGGATGCAGTCGACGATGGTGAAAACGAGGGTGCTGTCGAAGGCAACCAACGCAGCACCCTTGAGGGGGTCGGCCTTGTAGATGGCCATGGCCACCGGCGACGGCAGGGTATGGAGGAAATCGTCGAACTTGTAGGCGCCGGCCCCCATCTTTTTGATCTCGACGATACGCCCCAGCCGGTTCGACAGGGTGCCCCGCTGGTAGCGGATGAAACTGTCGTAGATGATGTCGAGGTTGGGAATGTTCCCCTTGGCCTCACTGCTGAAGAGGTCATAGGAAAGCACCATCCCCTCTGCCTTGGCCAGCTCCTTGTCGGGCTCGATCTTGCCCTCGAAGACGGCTGCCAGCAGCGCCTCTATCTCTTGCTTGGTGAGGATTTTTTCCATGGACGGTCCCTGGCGTTACGGCGGTTGGCGTAGGGGCAACCCTGCGTGGTTGCCCTGGGGCGGCCACACGGGGCCGCCCCTACTGCACCACGAAGTCGGTGAAATAGATCTTGCTCACCTTGCCCGGCGGAAGGATCTTGTTGACGGCCACCATGATCTCGTCCCGGAGCTGGTTCTTGCCTTGAAGATCCTGGACATCCTGGAGAGTCTTGGTGGTCAGGAGCACGAGAATGGAGTCGCGCAGCGAAGCCTGGCGCATCTCGATCTCATTCTTGGCGTCGGCGGTGGCGGTTTCGAACTCCACCTTGACCCGCAGGTAGCGGAGCTCCTGGCCATCGTAAATATTGACGATGAACGGCTCCATGGGGAAGATGTTGGCAGCACCGCCGGCCGCTCCCTCCTTGCCACCGCTGGGCGCCCCCTCGGCTTTCTGCTCCACCTTCGCCTCGGCCTCGCCTTCCTTCTTCTCCTTCTTGCCCCCGCCCATGAACACGACGGCAAGGGCGATCACCACCACGGCGACCGCGCCGATGATGATGAAGAGCATTTTCTTGTTTTTCGGCGCACCTTCAGCCGGGGCGTTCTCTTCTGCAGCCATTGCGGATCCTCCTCCTCTGTGCTTTGCGGTTGATATCAGTGGGTTTGACGCACCGATGCATACATTGCAACCGAAGTGCCAGAACGGGAAAAGCGGGACGAAAGAAAGGGTAAAGGGAGAACAGGCGGGGAATGAGGCGGGAAAGCCGTTGATGTCGGGCTTCGGACCGGTGGCGGGCACGGTCCCGTAACGGAAGGAACCGCACCGAACAAACCGGAAATGGTCGATGTTTTGACACAAGGACCGA
>CAJPFF010000267.1 GCA_905339345.1 Geobacteraceae bacterium
ACCACATGCCCCGCATGGCACTGAAGACAGAGAAACGGCATGGCCGCGTTCAGGAGATAATTATTGACCGACCCGTGGGGTGCGTGGCAGTTCGCACAGTTCTCAGTCACGTCACCATGTTCGAAGGCGAAGGGACCCTGCTTCTCCATGTGGCAACGGGTACAGAGCTCCTTGGGAGTGTTCCCCTTGAGCAGATGGGGCTGGATCGCTCCGTGGGGGTCGTGGCAGTCGGTGCAGGCCATCTTCTTCTCCCGGATCGGGTGATGGGAAAAGAGACTGTTCTCTGCCTTGACTTCCGGATGGCACCCATAGCAAAGCTCGGCGGTCTCTTCCCGACTCACTTTCTGGCGAGGACCCCGGTGGAGCTTGTGGCAGTCGAAGCAGCCCACGTCATTCAGTGCATGAACGCTCCCGTTCCAGTGGACCAGGCTCGGCGACGAAGCCGCCGCGTGGCACTTGAGGCAGATGAGGGACTGGGCCGGCGTGGGGAGGGTATTGATGTCAAGGAACGTATTCGTGTCGCACTTGACCTTTTTCTCATCGTTTTCCTGCACATCATCGCCGATCTTCTCGATGGCAAGGCTGCCCGGGCCATGGCACGACTCGCAGTTGACGAGCGGAAGGCCGGTTTCGGGTTTTATCTGCTCACCGTGGACACTGTGCTTGAAGTCACTGGTGATCTTCTCGTGCTTGTGACACTTGGAGACACAGTTGTCGGTGCCCACGTATTCGGCGTCGAGGCGCCCTACAATCATCCGCTCGTATTCGCGGACAGGCAGAAAGGGGTGATCCTGCTTGAGTTCTGCACAGGACGTGAGCAGAAGCGCTCCTGCCGTTGCCACGACTAAAGATACAATGGCACAGATTTTTCGGAACGAGTTCATATGGTCCTGCTTTGAGTGGATGAGTCAATGGCAAACATAGGTTGCGGTTACCCCTTGATCCCCTTGGTGGTTGTGTAGATGAACGATTTAATGACCGGGTCGTCGCTCGCCTTGATCTCGGCGGGTGTTCCGACACCGACGATGGTTCCGCCATGCATCATGGCGATCCGGTCCGCGACGTAAAGGGCGAAGTTCAGGTCATGGGTCACGATGACCGTGGTGTTCTTTGTAAACTTCTTCAGGTTCAGAATCGTACTGGCCAACTCGTCCGTGGTAACCGGGTCGAGCTCGGCGGTGGGCTCATCGTAGAGAATCAGGTCGGGGTTCATGGCCAGGGAACGGGCGATGGCGACCCGCTTCTTCATCCCCCCAGAGAGTTCGGATGTCCTGAGATTCTCGGTCCCCTCGAGCCCCACTATTGCCAGCTTCTCATGGATCATTTCCCTGATTCGCGGCTCCTTGCAGACCCGCTTTTCCCGCAGCCACAACCCCACGTTTTCCCCCACGGTGAGGGAATTGAAAAGAGCCGACGACTGAAAAACCATGCTGTAGCGGTAGTTGGCGGACGCCTCCTGACCGTTGTCGGCAAAGATCGGATGTCCGTCGATATAGATTTCGCCGCTGTCGGGACTCACCAGCTTGACGATATGCCTGAGAAGCACACTCTTGCCGGTTCCCGAGGGGCCGATGATGGCGAAGGTTTCGCCGTCGTGGATCTCCAGGTTCACGTCCCTCAGGACGTGCTTCTCCCCGAAGTACTTGTTAAGATTCTCGACCCTGATTGACACCCCCCGGGTCTCGCTCAAATCGATCCGGCAGCCCGATTCCTCGTCATGGAAGATGGAGCCGGCGAGGCCGTGCATGAGCTTGTGAAACAGCCCGCTTTCCTCATTTGTCTCCATCAGCGACTTCACAAACACGTCCATCCTCCTGGAAACTGGCAATCCGTCCTTACCGGCTCGGCATGATAGCAGACTGACCCCACCTGCCGCAAGTACAGCATTTATAGGAAAAATCACCCGTCAGAAGAGATACTTCCTGCGGTTCGTGAAGTAATGCCGGTGCCGGTAGATATACTGGGTCAGGAGCAGAATCGCCAGTGCGCTCGCGATATTGTTGACCATGAGCGCCTCCTGGTCGATCCGTTCGCCGATGATCCGCTCCAGTTCCGCAGGGGTGATGAAGTTCAGGTTCACAATGGTGTTTACGACTTCGAACAGATTGTAGCCGATGAGCAGGTACCAGGTCATGGTCTGCCGCTTCATGATCCCGAGAAAGAGGTAGAGACAGATAATGCTGTCCACGAAAACCAGTGCCTTGGCGGCCGTCCCGATATAGATCCTGCCGAGAAACGGGAACGGACTGCCGTAAGTGGACACAGTCACGATGAAAAAGAAGAGATAGAGCCCAGTTAGGAGCACAAGACCCAACGGCCGACGCTCGTCGTCCTCATCCGTCATATCGCTGCCTTTCATGTTAAGGTACCCTGACCCCGAATACGGTCAGTTGTTACTTCCTGCGCATGTCGCTTATGGCGACACAGGCGAAGATTGTTGCCATTACCAAGCCGATGAAAATCCAGTCTGCAATACTGAAGCCGAACACGAGCCCCCCTGTTTTTCGCTATGCCGCCTCAACCTGTGCCAGAAGAGCCTGAGCCTCCTCGTTGGAGGGATCAATGGCTAGGGCCTGCCGGAATTCCTCTTCGGCGTACTTTGGCATGTCGAGTGCCGTGAACCCCTTGCCGATGAGGCAGTGGACCTCCGGGATCGGAAAATCCTCGCGGAAGACGGGATCCATCAGAACATCTTGGAGAATGGTTATGGACTCTTCATAATCACCAATCTGGTAAGCTGCCACGGCCGTACCAATGGCCTCCAGGTAGTCGACGGGAGGAATATGGGGAAGCGTTCCCGCCTCGATCCGAGCGATACGGTCACGGAGGCCCCCCACTTCCAGTTCGTCGGGCGAAGCCGCCACCCCGCGCCAGAAACCGACCGCTTCGTCGTACTTGCCGAGAAGGTAGCACGCCTCTCCCAGATAGCGGAGGATCTTCAGGTCGGCATGTGCGAGAGTATGAGCCCGCCGGAGGAAATGCTCGGCCCGGTAAATGCTCACTGTGGCGAGATGGAGTGCCGACAGCCGCATCCCCCGATCAAGAAAGGTTCGGCCTATTTCAAGGGGAAGGCCGGGATTCTCCGGTTCCAGGAGTGCAAGTATCTTCAGGCAGGTGATCTTGCGGTCCAGGTAGGGAACATCCACATCCTTGCTGTCGATCATGATGGCGTTGCTGGCAAGCTCGGCCAGAAAGTGGGGGTAGGCGTCCCGCAGCAGGGCGGCGTACTGCTCACAGAGGATGCAGTCGGGATTGCTCCGGAGTGCCTGGTAGATCCCCCGGCCGACCTCATCGTAGGAGGGTTCCCCGTCAAGGGCGGCGAAGTCCTCCTCCAGCAGCGGCACAGGCATGCCGCCGTAGGGTATCTGGGCCTTGCCATCCTTGAAGACCAGCATGGCATCGTCGGGGGGGTAAAAGTAGCGGATCCCCTTGATGGGGGTAAGATCTCTCATCTGCGCGTTCATGTCAGCGGTTTCCTCCTTCGTTGTTGCGAGCGGGGAACGTGTCGATCCCGGCATGCTTGCCCACCGTCTTGTAGATCCGCACCTCGTCCCACGCTTCGTCCATGATTCCGTCGTGGATGGCCCAGCTTCTCCCCCGCACCGACCGCTCCGCACCCGGCATACGGAACGGAGTCGAACCGTCGAGCCGCCGGAAAAGGATCCCGCCCGGCCGGAATTCCCGGTCGATCTCCAGCATGAGCCGCTTGCCGGTGATGTAGTCAAAACCGTACTTTTCGTACCGGATGGCGTTGTCGTAAGTGAGGGGCTCTGCCACGATCATCTCCATGCCGAGGGAGTCGACAAACCGCTCGAAGAGAGGGAAAAACTCTCCGAAGAGGTGAAGCCCCCGTCGCGTCTGGTTCGGAAAGAGCCCTGACGCCATGGCCCTCATCTCCTCGGGGATGTTGCGCCCCAGGGAGGTGAAGCAGTTGTCGCGCCCCTCGCTATCGCGGTCCACCCCGAAGCGAGGGGCCTTGGGGTCGGCGATGATGCAGAATGAGAGCTCCATCTGCCCGTAGTGGGTATCGGCCAACTCCAGGAAAAAGACCGTATCGGGGTCCGCAGGATGCTCCTTCACTTCGATCCGCACAAGCCCTATCCCCTGGGGGGCGATGACCCTGACCCGCTTCAGGCCGTCGGGGCCGCACAGTGTTTGCGACGAGATGTCGAGATATGCAAAAAGCCGGAGGGGAAGGATCCCGGCGTAAACCCGTTCCCGCTCCTCCAAAGGAAGGGCGTTGATCTCCCGCAGGGAGTGGAGCGCCCGCCCCCCGGCGTCTACGAGTTCTTCATTCCCCGGCAGCCGCGGCATAGCGTCCAATGATGACCGGAAAAACCGACTCCCGGATGGCGGCGATGCTCCGCTCCACCGCGTCGAGGGCCCGGTTCCGGTCGTCCTCCTCTGCCCAGTGCATGGCGTCGAGGAGCATCCGGTTCGGATACCCCATGGAGCCGATGATCTCAACGAAAGAAGCCGGGAGCCGCGGCGGCATCTCCACGCCGTTCATGATCCCCCAGGCCAGGGTCCAGCCCCGGGCCACGTTCACCATGTTGTACCCGCCGCCGCCCACGGCCACCCACGGCAATTTCAGGGCCTTGAGCTTACGCAGGATATAGGTGTAGCTGTGGGTGGTAATCTCAAGCCGCGTCAGGGGGTCGGTGCGGAAGGTGTCGACGCCGAGCTGGGTGACCAGGACATCGGGATTGAAGGCGGCGATGAGAGGATAGGCAACCTCATCGAAAGCCTTCATGAAAAGGGCATCGTCGGTATGGGCCAC
The DNA here is from genome assembly GCA_905339345.1 of Geobacteraceae bacterium. GTDB lineage: Bacteria > Desulfobacterota > Desulfuromonadia > Geobacterales > Geobacteraceae > Geobacter. The sequence goes on from CAJPFF010000267.1 coordinate 4,781, forward strand.
AAGGGGCACATTGACCGAGTACCCTTCCCCCCGGCCAGTGCCGATCTCGTCCTCGAAGCCGGTGCCGGGGAAAAAGTAGATGCCGCTCTCGTGGATGGAGACGGTAAGGACCTGGTCGGTGTCGTAAAAAGCCTCCTGAACGCCGTCGCCGTGGTGGGCGTCAATGTCGAGGTAGGCGACCCGCAAACCCTTCTTAAGGAGCGTATTGATGGCGATCACCGCATCGTTCAGGTACGAGAAACCCGATGCCTTGCTCCGGTGGGCGTGGTGCCAGCCGCCAGCCATGGTGAACGCGATGTCGTACCCCTCATCGGTCACGAGCCGAGCCGCTTCCACGGTGCCCCCCGTGCCGAGCGTTGCCCAGTCGTAGAACCCCTTGAATACCGGGTTATCCAGATCACCCAGACCGTAGCGGAAATCGGCACGGGGCTCGTCGGAAGCGCTGAACTCCCGGAGCCGATCAAGGTAGTCGCGCGTATGAAAGGTAAGGAGGGCTGTCTCGTTCACCCGCGGACAGTCGCGGATATCGGCGCCGGGAAGCTCAGTGAGCCCCATCTGGCGCATGAGCTCGAAGGCGAGTATGATGCGCTGGATGTTAAACGGGTGCTCGTCTCCATAGCTGAAACGGCTGAAGTCGTGCGAGTATATGAGAGCGGTCTTGGCAGGCAATCGGTATCCCGGTCACAACGGTGGCGCACCGCCGATTTTGCTTTTAATGCCGCGACTTTACAACGTAGACACACGAGCGTCAACTCCAAAGTTGCCGAAAGAAAGCCCATTCCACAGGCATCGGTGCTGAAGAAACAGTCAGCAGCCAGCCTTCCGTCACAGCAAAAATGCCAGCTTGCACAATAGTTTCAGTAGGTTAACAGCTTGGCAAAGAGGTTGCTAACAGGGGCACATGGCCCTTCCCGACGGCGGGTTGAAAGAGGGCCTCATCATGCCAACGGAGGTATGCCCATGGATTCACTGTCGATGGCGACAGGTCTGAAACACAGCTCCGACGTCCTGTTCCTCATGCTCGGCGCAGTCATGGTCTTTGCCATGCACGCAGGTTTCGCCTTCCTCGAAGTGGGAACGGTCCGCAAAAAGAACCAGGTCAACGCATTCGTGAAGATCCTCACCGATTGGTCGGTCTCCACCATTGCTTACTTCATGATCGGCTTTCCCATCGCCTACGGGATATCCTTCCTCGTGCCGGCCGGAGACCTTCTGGGAGCAACCCAGGGGTACGACCTCGTCCGCTACTTCTTCCTCCTCTGCTTTGCGGCCTGCATCCCGGCCATCATCTCGGGAGGGATCGCCGAGCGTGCCAAGTTCTGGCCCCAGGTCATCGCCGGCGCCATCTTTGCTTCCCTCACCTACCCCATTTTCGAATCCCTCATCTGGGGCAAGAACGCCTCATTCCTCCAGGGCATGTTCAAGAGCATCGGCGGCGCCGAGTTCCACGACTACGCCGGCTCCGTGGTGGTCCACTCCATCGGCGGCTGGCTTGCCCTCCCCGCCGTCCTCATCCTCGGCCCCCGCATGGGGAGGTACATCAGGGGCAAATCCCACCCCATCCCCGTCAGCAACATCCCCTTTCTGGCCCTCGGTTCCTGGATTCTGGCGGTTGGCTGGTTCGGCTTCAACGTCATGAGTGCCGGACACCTTGAGAAAATTTCGGGGCTCGTGGCGGTGAACTCGCTCCTGGCCATGGTTGGCGGCGTGCTGGCGGCCCTTGTTGCCGGCAGGAACGACCCCGGCTTCATCCACAACGGCGCCCTGGCGGGGCTCATCGCCGTCTGCGCCGGGAGCGACATCATGCATCCCCTGGGCGCCTTTGCCACCGGCGCCATTGCCTCCGTCATCTTCGTCTACGGCTTCCAGATCGAGCAGGAGCGACTCAAGATCGACGACGTGCTCGGCGTCTGGCCCCTGCACGGCGTCATCGGCTCGTGGGGAGGCATCGCCGCCGGAATCTTCGGTCACCCCCTGCTCGGCGGCATGGGTGGCGTATCGGTTGTGTCCCAGCTCCTCGGCACGGTCGCCGCCATCCTCTTCGCTCTTGCGAGCGGATTCCTCGTGTACGGCGCCCTTGCCAAGACCGTTGGCATCCGGCTCTCGGATGAAGATGAATTCGCCGGTGCCGATCTCTCCATCCATAAAATCGGCGCCTATCCCGAGGACCATGTACGCTGACGGGCACCGGTTTCGTCATTGCTCAGCCCCATTCCGGGGCCTTTTTTTGCTCTCCATATGGTTTCATTAAAGTAT
>CAJPFF010000268.1 GCA_905339345.1 Geobacteraceae bacterium
CCCCTGGAACCGGGTCCGCAAGTTCAGCATGCGCAAGATCGTCCGCCAGGGAACGTTCGGTCTGACCGAGATAGAGCAGGAAGATATCTGGCGCTGCAGTACCTGCGGAACCTGTCCCAGCCGCTGCCCCAGGGGAGTGAACCAGATCGAGGCCGGTGTTGCCATGCGCAGGATTGGCGCGGAATACGATGTCTATCCCGGCCATGTGGGTACGATCCGCAACGTGGTGGCGAGTCTCACCTCCGAGGGGAACTCGCTGGGGGGCGAACGGGCACAGCGGGGCGACTGGGCGAAGGATCTGCCGATCAATCCGTACGCCGAGGGGATGGAGCTCCTCTACTTCACCGGCTGTTACCTGAGCTACGACCCGAGAATGAGAAAGGTGGCTGCCGCGACCGCGGCGATCCTCAACAAGGCCGGAGTGGATTTCGGCATCCTGGGTTCCAAGGAAAGCTGCTGCGGGGAAAGTATCCGCAAGACCGGCAACGAGGAGCTGTTCAAGCGGCTGGCCAAGGAGAACATCAAGCAGTTCATCGACAACGGGGTAAAGAAGGTCCTGGTTTCTTCCCCCCACTGCTACCACACCTTCGTGAACGAGTATCCCGAGTTCAAGGTGAATTTCGAGGTGGTCTTCATCTCCCAGTACATAGGCCAGCTGATCAACGAAGGGCGTCTCACGATCACCGGGGAGTACGCCAAGGCAGTCACCTATCACGACCCCTGCTACCTGGGTCGCCATAACGGGATCTACGACGAGCCCCGGGAGGTGCTGCAGAAGGTTCCCGGCCTGGAACTTCTGGAGATGGCCGATACGCGGGAAAGCAGCCTTTGCTGCGGCGGCGGTGGCGGCCGTATCTGGATGGAGACCCCGAAGGAAGAGCGATTCGCCGACCTGAGGCTCAGGCAGGCGGTCGATGTGGGAGCCCAGGTGCTGGCCACCTCCTGTCCCTACTGCATCACGAACTTTACCGACAGCAGCCTGGATCTGGCGGAACATGAGAAGGTCGAGGTCAAGGATCTCGCGGAAATCATCCTGGAAGTCATTTAGGCGCCGGTTGGCACAGAGACAGAGCCACGGAAGAAGAGCACTGAACAGCACTCCAGTCGAAGGGCAAACTTCTATGAATACCTCAGACAGAAATATTGGTGACGTACTTATTGTCGGCGGAGGGATCAGCGGTATTCAGGCCGCTCTCGATCTCGCCAATTCGGGGTTTCGGGTTTTTCTGGTCGACAAATCGCCTGCTCTTGGCGGCAAGATGTCCCAGCTGGACAAAACCTTCCCCACCAACGACTGTTCCATGTGCATCGAGTCTCCCAAGTTCATCGAATGCGCCAGGAACCCCAACATCGAGATAATCACCTACACGGAAGTGGACCGGGTAGAGGGCGAGGCGGGCGACTTCAAGGTGACGTTGACCAAGAAGCCGCGGTACATCTCGGAGGAGAAGTGCACCGGCTGCAACATCTGCGTGGACTACTGCCCGGTCAAGATCCCCGATCCGTTCAACCAGAACCTGTCTGAGAACAAAGCAGTCCATATCTACTTCTCCCAGGCGGTTCCCCTTGTCACCTATGTGGACCCGGAAACCTGCCTCTACCTCAAAGAGGGGAAATGCCAGATCTGCGTAGGTGCCTGCAAGACCAACGCTATCGATCTCCACCAGAAGCCGGAGACCATGGTGCTGGAGGTGGGGGCGATCATTCTCTCGCCCGGCTACGAGACCTTCAATCCGAAGCTGAGGGGTGACTTCGGCTACGGCAGGATGCAGAACGTCGTCACCAGTCTCGATTACGAACGGATCCTCTGCGCCACCGGACCCTATGAAGGGGAGATCCTTCGCCCCTCCGACAAGAAGCACCCCCACAAGATCGCCTGGATCCAGTGCGTCGGTTCGCGGCAGGTGAACGAAGGGGGCAACAACTACTGCTCGGCTGTCTGCTGCGCCTACACCCAGAAGCAGGTGATCCTTTCCAAGGATCACGACGCTGACCTCCAGGCAACCATCTTCCATAACGACATCCGGGCCTATGGCAAGGATTTCGAGCGATTCCATCAGCGGGCTGAGCGGCTTTCCGACGTGCGCTTCATCCGCAGCTACGTCACGGTTGGCCGGGAGATCGAAAGCACCAAGAATGTCACCATCAAGTACTCCACCCTTGACGACGGGGTGAAGGAAGAGGAATTCGACATGGTGGTGCTCTCGGTGGGGCTCAACCCGCCGAAGGATGTGGAGGCGCTGGCCCAGAAGATCGGCATCGAGCTCACCGACCAGCGGTTCTGCAAGAATAACCCCTACAACCCCATCGAGACATCCCGCAAGGGAGTCTTCGTCAGCGGCGCCTTCCAGGGCCCCCTGGACATACCCGAGTCCGTCGTGACCGCCAGCGGCGCCGGTGCTCTCTGCGGCCAACTCCTCTCCTACCGGCGCGGCAGACTGGAGCGGGAACGGGTTTATCCTGCGGAGCGGGACGTCTCCCAGGAGGAACTGAAGATCGGGGTTGTCGTCTGCTACTGCGGCGCTAACATCGGCCGGGTCGTTGACATCCCCGCCGTGATTGAATACGCATCCACACTGCCCAACGTTTCATGGGCCGGCGAAAACCTCTTTGCCTGCTCCACGGAAAACGCCAAGCAGATTTCCGATGCCATCGTGGAAAAAGGGCTCAACCGCGTCGTATTGGCGGCCTGCACGCCACGGACCCACGAGCCCCTGTTCCGGGATACCTGCCGGGAAGCGGGACTCAACCAGTATTTCTTCGAATTCGCCAATATCCGTGAGCATTGCTCCTGGGTCCACTCCCGCGAAAAGGAGAGCGCCACCCAAAAGGCAAAAGAGATCGTCAGGATGTCCGTGGCCCGGGCCGCCCATCTGGAACCGCTGCAGGAATTCCAGTTGCCGGTGGATCATACGGGACTCGTGGTCGGCGGGGGCGTGGCCGGCATGACAGCCGCCCTCAATATGGCCGAACAGGGATTCGAGGTTTACCTGATCGAAAAGGACGATGACCTGGGCGGAATGGCCAGACGGCTCCACTACACCCTGGAAGGATTGGACGTCCAGTCTTACCTGAAGGAACTGGTCACCAAGGTCTATCGGCATCCTGCAGTACACGTCTGGACCGATGCGACCATCACTGAGGTCTCCGGTTATGTGGGCAATTTCGTCACCAGGGTGACATCCCAGGGGCGGGTCAGGGAAGTGAAGCATGGTGTGGCCGTCATCGCTACCGGCGCCCAGGAATACAAGCCCACGGAATACCTGTACGGCCAGAGCGACAAGGTGCTGACCCAGCTGGAACTGGAAGGGGAGATCGTTGCGCAGAGTGACAAGGTGCGTAATGCCCAGAGCGTGGTGATGATCCAGTGCGTCGGCTGCCGGCAGGCGGACAGGAACTACTGCAGCCGCGTCTGCTGCAGCCAGGCCATAAAGAACGCCCACAAGCTCAAGGAGATCAATCCTGAGATGGAAATCCAGATCATCTTCCGGGATATGAGAACCTACGGGCTCAAGGAAACCTATTACCGCGAGGCATCGGAGAAGAACGTCAAATTCATCCGCTACGAAGCGGACACCAAGCCGGTAGTGGAAGCTGCCGGTGAGGGTTTCAAGGTCACGGTGCCCGATCCGGTCCTGGGTCAGATGATGGAACTGGAAGCCGATCTGGTCGTGCTGGCTGCCGCGGTCATTCCTGCCGAATCCAGTCAGGAAGCAGGGAAGTTCTTCAAGGTCTCCAACAACCCTGACGGCTTCTTCCAGGAAGCCCATGTGAAGCTCCGGCCGGTGGACTTCGCCGCCGATGGGGTTTTCCTCTGCGGGACAGCCCACTATCCGAAGCATCTGACGGAGACGATCAGTCAGGCCTACGGAGCCGCAGGCCGTGCCGTCGGAATTCTCTCCAGGGAGACGGTTACCGCCTCAGGCGCAGTATGCGATGTGACCGAGCACGACTGCGTATCCTGCGGGGCATGCATCACGGCCTGTAAGTACGGCGCCATATCCTTTGCCGATACGCCCCAGGGGAAAAAGGCCCGGGTTGAACCGATTCTCTGCAAGGGGGATGGTCTCTGCAACGCAAAGTGTCCGACCGGGGCCATTTATCTGAAGCACTATACCGACGACGAGATATTTGCCCAGATCGATGCGGCTATTCCGGCCAGTAAAGAGAACCACTAACGAGCATGGCAGGTAGTACTGCCTGGGAAGGAGACAACAATGAGTACCGGACTTGAGAGCAAACCCAACGTTATCGGTTTCTTGTGTACATGGTGAGCGTACGGCGCTGCCGACCTGGCTGGAGTTTCCAGACTGCAATATACAACTGAAACAAAGATTATTCGCGTAATGTGCACCGGCAGAGTAGACCTGGCATTCGTGCTCAGGGCTTTCTCCAAGGGTGCGGACGGGGTGTTCATCGGCGGCTGCTGGCCTGGCGAATGCCATTATGTCACCGAAGGCAACTACGATGTCTTGAAGAATGTGCATATCGCCAAGAAGATCCTGGAGAAAATCGGGGTGAATCCCGACAGACTGAGGCTTGAGTGGATTTCCGCCTCGGAGGGGATGCGGTATGCCGAAGTAATGAATGACTTTGGCAAGAGGCTGAAGGAGCTGGGACCGCTCGGCAAAGGGGAAGGAATAGAGGAAAATGCCCTGAAGTTGAAACTGGAGGCAGCCTCCAAGCTGATCCCCTACATCAAGCTGGTGGAACGGGAAAGGCTGCGGCAGCGCTTTAAGACCGAGGAAGAGTACAGCCAGTTCTTCGCCAGTGATGAACTGAAAAAACTCTTTGACGATCTGGTGGTGAATAAGTTGGCGGTAAGCCAGATTACGTTGCTTCTGCGGGATAAGCCCCTTTCCACGAGCGAAATTGCCCAGAGTCTCGGCATGAACGCCTCTGAGGTGTCACGACATCTGAAGAATTCGACGATGCACGGGTTGGTCAGGTTCGACCAAGGTTTGAAGCGGTACGCCCTGGCCTGAGAAGAAGCGGAGTGCGGATTACAGAAGGAAGAAGAGGAAGGCGACCATGGATATCTCAAAAATAGACCAAATCATTGACAAGCATGACGGCGAAGCCAGTTCGCTCATACAGATCCTCCTGGATATTCAGAGTGAACACCATTGGTTGCCCAAGGAGGCTCTTAACAGGGTCAGTGAGAAACTGCAGGTGCCCATGAGCCGCATCCAGCACATTGCCACCTTCTACAAAGCCTTCAGCCTGGTTCCCAAAGGCCGTCACGAGGTTCACGTCTGTGTGGGTACGGCCTGCCATGTCCGTGGTGCGCAGCGTGTCCTCGACACGGTACAGGACCTGACCGGCATCAGTCCCGGCGAAACGGACGCGGACCTGAAGTTCAGCCTGGAGACCGTCAACTGCCTCGGCTGCTGTGCCCTCGGACCGGTAATGGAAGTGGACGGCAAGCACCACGGCAACATCGCACCGTCACAGATTGCATCCGTGTTGAATAACTGTGAGTAAGGGTCATATTATGCCAATGTTGAGCTCACCCGAAAAATTGGAATGCTCCCGGAAGGAAATCGTCTCCCGGATCGACCCGACCAAGCCGTGCATATCCGTGTGCGCCGGTGCCGGCTGTCTCGCCTCCGGAGCGGCCGAGGTCATTGCCGCCTTCAAGACGGAGCTTGATTTCCATGGCCTGACGACTGAAGTCAACACCAAGGGAACCGGCTGTCCCGGCTTCTGCGAGCGGGGGCCGATCGTGATGATCTACCCCGAGGAGATCTGCTATCTCCGGGTAAAGCCCGAAGACGTTCCCGAGATCGTCTCCCATACCATCAAGGAGAAGAAGGTGGTGGATCGCCTGCTCTACGAGGACCCGGCGACGGGAACGAGAGCGCTGCGGGAGTCGGACATTCCCTTCTACAAGAACCAGCAGCGCAACATCCTCAGCGAGAACATCAGGATCGATTCCAAGAGCATCGAAGACTACCTGGCCATCGACGGCTACTCGGCCCTCTCCAAGGTTCTCTTCCAGATGACCCCCGAAGAGGTGATGGGGGAGGTGAAGAAGTCGAACCTGCGGGGCAGGGGGGGGGGCGGTTTCCCCGCCTGGCGCAAGTGGGAGGAGTCCCGAAATGCCCCTGACCCCATCAAGTATGTAATAGTGAATGCCGACGAAGGTGACCCCGGGGCGTTCATGGACCGGGCGCTCATCGAGGGGAACCCCCATTCGATCCTCGAAGGGCTGATCATCGGGGCCTACGCCGTCGGCGCCCATGAGGGGTTCATCTACGTCCGCCAGGAATATCCCCTGGCGGTCGTCAATATCAATCTTGCCATCAGGCAGGCCCAGGAGCGGGGCCTTCTCGGCAAGAACATCCTCGGTTCCGGGTTCGATTTCACCGTCAAGGTCCACATGGGTGCCGGCGCCTTTGTCTGCGGCGAATCCAGCGCCCTGATGACGGCCCTGGAAGGGCGGGCCGGCGAGCCGCGGCCCAAGTACATCCATACCGCCGTCAAGGGGGTCTGGGACCATCCGAGCGTTCTGAACAACGTGGAAACTTGGGCTAACGTTCCGCAGATCATCAACAAGGGAGCCGACTGGTTCACCTCCTTCGGCACCCCGGGGAGCACGGGGACCAAGATATTCTCCCTGGTGGGCAAGATCACCAATACCGGCCTCGTCGAAGTGCCCATGGGCGTGTCCCTGAGGGACATCATCACGAAAGTGGGCGGCGGCATCCCCGGCGGCAAGAAGTTCAAGGCCGTGCAGACCGGCGGCCCTTCAGGTGGCTGCATCCCCGAGGCGCAGCTGGACCTGCCGGTGGATTTCGATGAACTGACCAAGGCCGGCTCCATGATGGGGTCCGGGGGCATGATCGTCATGGATGAAGATACCTGCATGGTGGATATTGCCCGGTACTTCATCGACTTCCTCAAGGATGAATCCTGCGGCAAGTGTAC
>CAJPFF010000269.1 GCA_905339345.1 Geobacteraceae bacterium
TCCCCGCTGCCGTGTGAGGAGGCGTATCCGCTTCGTGTATCATCGAAAGGCCGTGGGCGACCCCCACGGCCTTTGCAATTTTTCAGGACCAACACCAACAGAGAGAGAAGAGGGGGAGAGCGTGAGAAACGAACTGGTGACGCCCGGCGCGGGCGAACTGACCTACGAGATTCGCAACATCGTGAACGTGGCGGAGAAGCTCCAGAAGCACGGGGTGAGGATCAACTGGGAGAACATCGGCGACCCGATCGTGAAGGGGGAGGAGATCCCCCGCTGGATGAAGGAGATCGTGGCCCAGGAAGTGATGGAGAACGACACCTGGGGCTACTGCCACACCCGGGGCGTCCTGGAGACCCGGGAGTTTATCTGCGGGCTCACCAACAGCCGCGGCGGGGCCCAGATCACTCCCGACGACATCATCTTCTTCAACGGCCTCGGTGACGCCATCTCCACGGTCTACGGCAACCTGCGCCACGAAACCCGCATCCTCATGCCGTCCCCCACCTACACCACTCACTCCATCGGCGAGGCGGCCCACGCCCAGGCGTCGCCGGTCTGCTACCGGCTGAAGCCCGAGGACCACTGGTTCCCGGACCTGGAAGACCTGGAGAACCACGTTCGGTACAACCCCCAGATCTCCGGCATCCTCCTCATTAACCCCGACAACCCCACTGGCATGGTCTTCCCGAAGGAGACTCTCGAGAAGATCGTCGCCATTGCCCGCAAATACGAGCTCTTCATCATCGCCGACGAAGTCTACAACAACATCACCTACAACGGCCAGACCACCGTCCCCATCTCCGATGTCATCGGCGACGTACCGGCCATCGCCATGAAGGGGATCTCCAAGGAAATCCCCTGGCCCGGCTCCCGCTGCGGCTGGATAGAGGTCTACAACGGTGGCAGGGACGAGCAGTTCCGCAAGTACATAAACTCCATCCTCTCCGCCAAGATGAACGAGGTCTGCTCCACCACCCTCCCCCAGAAGTGCATCCCGGCCATCATGAAGCACCCGGAGTATCAGACCTACCTCCAGGAACGGATCAAGCGCTATGAGAAGATGAGCACCATCACCTTCGACTGCCTCAAGGAAGTGCCGGGGCTCATGGTGAACCGGACCAACGGAGCCTTCTACATGTCGGTGGCCTTCCAGGACGGCCTCCTCACCAACTGCCAGTCCCTCCCCATCGAGAACGCCGAGGTACGGCAGCTGGTGGAGGGTCTCGTGAACGCCCCCGGCGTCTCGCCGGACAAGCGGTTCGTCTACTACATTCTGGCCAGCACCGGCATTTGCATCGTGCCCCTTTCCTCTTTCAACACGCCGCTCCAGGGGTTCCGGGTGACGCTCCTGGAAAAGGACGAGGCCGAATGCCTCCGGATCTACCAGACCCTGGCGAAGAAGATTGCGGAGTATTTGAAATCCTGAACGGGGCAGAGCAAATAACGGTAATTGAAGAAAAGGGGGTGCTGACTGTCAGCTCCCCCTTTTCTTCAGTGTGCGGCTATCTACCTTATCACACTGTCCGAATTCCGGGGGCCACCTCTCTCAGAATCGGAAACGGAAATGGCTGCCTGAAATCTGGCAGCCATTTCCGTTTAGTAGTGGTGACAGCAATTTTTGTCACTATACAAAACAACACTAAAGGACAAGCGCCGCTACTCCACTGTCACACTTTTCGCCAGATTGCGCGGCTGGTCCACGTCGGTTCCCTTGAGGACCGCCACGTGATAGGCCAGAAGCTGGAGGGGGACCGAGAGAAGGATCGTGGTCAGTTCCTCGCCGTCGGTGGGGACTTCGAGGGTTTCCTCGGCCTTCTGGGCTACGCCGTCGTCGCCGGCGGAGCAGATGGCAATGACCCGCCCTCCCCGGGCGATGACCTCCTCCATGTTGGAGAGGACCTTTTCGTAGGTGGCGTTTTTCGGCACGAGGACCACCACCGGCATGTTCTCGTCGATGAGGGCGATGGGGCCGTGCTTCATCTCTCCCGCCGGGTATCCTTCGGCGTGGATGTAGGATATCTCCTTGAGTTTCAGGGCGCCTTCCAGGGCGATGGGGTAGCAGATGCCGCGGCCCAGGTAGAGGAAGTCCCGGGCGTTCATGTAGTGGCGGGCCACCTTCTCTACCTGGTCGTTCATCTCAAGGGTCTTTTCGATGAGGCCGGGAATCTTCACGAGGGAGGCGATCATGGCGCGCCCCTTTGCCTGGTCCAGGGTCCCCAGGGCCCGGCCGAGCCGGATGGTAAAGAGGTAGAGGGCCACCAGTTGGGTGACGAAGGCCTTGGTGGAGGCGACGCCGATCTCGGGTCCCGCGTGGGTGTAGACGACGCCGGCGGCCTCCCGGGCGATGGAGGAGTCGACCACGTTGCAGACGGCGACGTTCCTGGCCCCTCGGGCTTTCCCTTCCCGCATGGCGGCCAGGGTGTCGGCGGTCTCCCCCGACTGGGAGATGAGGACCATGAGGGTCCGGTCGTTCACCACGGGGTTGCGGTAGCGGAACTCGGAGGCGATGTCCACTTCCACGGGAAGGCGGCAGTGCTCTTCCAAGAGGAATTTTCCCACCAGGGCCGCGTGCCACGAGGTGCCGCAGGCAACGATGCAGATCCGGTCGATTCCCCTGAGCTCTTCGTCGGTGAGCTTCAGGTCCTCCAGATATACGTCCCCCTGCTCCTCCCGGAGCCGGCCGGCGATGGTGTCGCGAACGGCCCGGGGCTGCTCGAAGATTTCCTTGAGCATGAAGTGTTTGTACCCTCCCTTCTCGGCCATGAGGGGAGACCAGTCGATGTGGCGCGACGCCTTTTCGAGGGGCTCGCCGCTCACCCGGCTGAAGGAGGGGGTGCCGTTGCGGAAGATGGCCATCTCGCCGTCCTCCAGAAAGACCATTTCCCGGGTGTGGGAGAGGATGGCGGGGATGTCCGAGGCCACGAAGAACTCGCCGGCGCCGAGCCCCACCACCATGGGGGAACCCTGCTTTGCTGCGATGAGAACCCCCGGCTCCTTCTCGCTGAGGACGCAGACGGCATAGGCCCCCCGCAACTCCAGCAGGGCCTGCCGGGTGGCACGCTCGAAGTCGCCGCAGGCCGCGTACTTTTCGTCGATGAGGTGGGAGATAACCTCCGTGTCGGTCTCGCTCAGGAACTCCCGGCCGGCTCCCTTGAGCCGTTCCCTCAGCTCCAGGTAGTTCTCGATGATCCCGTTATGGACCACGATGACCGACCCCGACTGGTGGGGGTGGGCGTTAATCTCCGAGGGTCTGCCGTGGGTAGCCCAGCGGGTGTGGCCGATGCCGATCTGTCCCAGCAGGGGCTGGGCCGACACAAGGCGCTCCAGGTTGATGAGCTTTCCCTCGCTTCGCCGCACCTCGGCCCGTCCGCAGTCGAGGGTGCAGACCCCGGCGGAGTCATATCCCCGGTATTCAAGGCGCTTGAGGCCGTCGAGGATGATGGGGGTCGCCTCCTGGGCGCCGATATAGCCGACAATTCCGCACATATATCAATTCTCCGTTTAAATAGGTAAGAGTCGTTGAGACCCGGATATTGCCTGGTTTCGGAACCCTAGTCCCGTTTTTTGAGTTTCCACCCGTCCTTGTTCACCTGGGGGGTCCGGGCGATGGCCAGAGAGTCGGGGGGGACATCCCGGGTTACCGTGGTGCCTGCGGCAATGAGGGAGTTTCGGCCGATGGTCACCGGCGCCACGAACTGGACGTCGCTCCCCACGAAGACGTCGTCCTCGATGACGGTCCGGTGTTTGCGTACCCCGTCGTAGTTGCAGGTGATGGTGCCGCAGCCGACGTTGACGTTGCTGCCGATGGAGGCGTCACCCAGATAAGTGAGGTGGGACGCCTTGGAGCCTTCACCCATGGTGATCTTCTTGGTCTCCACGAAGTTGCCGATCTTCACGTGGGCCATGAGTTCGGTGCCTGGCCTGAGGTGCGCCATGGGGCCGATGGCCGTGTGGTCATGGATGACCGCATCCTCCATGACGGTTCCTGCCTTCACCATCACGCGGCTTCCGAGGCGGCAGCTCCGGATCATGGCCCCCGGCTCCACGACGCAGCCGTCGCCGAGGGTGCTTCCCTTGATGACGGCTCCTGACTCGATGACGCACCCTTCGCCGATCCGTGTTTCGCCGGAAAGGTGGACTCCCGGGTGGATCGTGGTGTCGCGCCCCACGGTTACCCCCCGGTCGATGTAGGCGGCGGCCGGGTCCACGATGGTCACCCCGTCGAGCATGAGCGCCCCGTTGATCCGCTGCCGGGCGAATCGTCCCGCCTCGGCCAGCTGGGCCCGGTCGTTCACCCCCATGACCTCCATCGGGTCGGCTACGGGATGGGCCGTGCAGCGCAGCCCCCGCTCGTTAGCCATGGTGACGATGTCGGTGAGGTAGTATTCCCCCTGGGCGTTGTCGTTGCCGATCCGCTTGACCGCGTCGAAGAGAAACGCCGCCTCGGCGCAGTAGATGCCGGCGTTCACCTCGTTCCGCCCCCGTTCCTCGGGGGTTGCGTCCTTTTCTTCGACGATCCGGATGACCCGGCCGTCGAAGCCGCGGATGATCCGGCCGTAGCCGAAGGGGTTTTCGAGTCGTGTGGTGAGGACGGTGAGGGCCGCCCCGGAGGCACCGTGGGCGGCGATCATCCCCTGGAGCGTCTCGGCCCGGATGAGGGGGACGTCGCCACAGAGAATCAGGACTCTTCCCCTGAAACCGTCGAGGGGCGCGGCGGCGCTAGCCACGGCGTGGCCGGTGCCCAGCTGCTCTTCCTGGAGGGCGAAGGCCATGTTCTCCGTGCCGGCGAAGTGCTCGCGGATGGTGTCCGCCTGGTGACCGACCACCAGCACCATGCGGGATGCCCCCGCTTGCCGGGCCGCTTCAACGGGCCACGCCACCATCGGTACGCCGGCCAGGGGGTGCATCACCTTGACCAGCTCTGATTTCATTCTCGTTCCCTTGCCGGCGGCAAGGATGATCGCCGCAAGATCGCCCATGGCGGCCCCCCTTTGAGGGAAAATGTTAGGTATTGAAGCGACTTACTCTATACGATGCCCCGCGCGGCCGTCAAGCGATTAGACGGGGGGCGGGATAAGCTTTCGTCTTTACACGGAGGGGGCTTTCTGTCTATAGTCTGACCCGGAGAGCCTATGGGGATTCCGGAAGACATAGCCCAGTTCGAGCAGTGCCTCAATGAACTGATCATCAAGTACGAGCAGTATTTTCTCGGTCTGGAGAAGCGGGAACCGGTGCGTCTGCTGGAAACCGTCGACCGCCTGGCGCGCAAGTACGTCAGCGTGAAGATCGTCAACACTATGCTGAACTTCAAGTACAATTCCCTCGTGGCGAAGCTGAACTCCTACCGTCAGTACTGGAACCGGATCCTCCGTCTCATGGAGGAGGGGAGGTACTCCCGCGACCGGTTCCGGATGGCCATGCACGACGATCGTTCCGCTCCAGCCGGCAAAACCTCGCCACCGCACCGCGACGATACCGACGACCTGTACCGCCAGTTCATCGAGGCGCGACGCTCCTGCAACCTTCCCGTCGAAACCATAACCAGGGAGATGGTCGCTTCCGCCATCGAGAGGCAGAAGCCGGCGATCGCGGCCAAGTACGGCACCGACCGGGTGGAATTCCGGATCGTCATCGAGGATGGCGTGCCCAAGATCAAGGCCCGCCCTCGCCGGTCCCAGTAACTGCCACCGGTGTCATCTCTCCGAGGAAGCGGTTAGATATCTCCACTCTGTCTCACCGGAGGAGCCCGTGAAGGTCGTCCTTGTTGCCATCCATCCATCCCCCTCTCCCCAAGCCGTTCCCCTTGCCAACGCGTTCCTGAAGGCGTACCTCGCGACCGACGAGGAGCTCGCCGCCCGTGTCACGGTCACGCTGTGCGACTTCCTGTGCGCCGATTCCCCCGACGCATGTGCCGCCGAGATCCTTGCCCACGAACCCGATGCAGTCGGTTTTTCCCTCTACCTCTGGAACCCCGAGGCGTCGGCGCGGGTGGTCGCCGTGCTGCGGCGTGAGCGACCGGGGCTTGTGATCTTCGCCGGTGGCCCCGAGGCGACTGCCGACCCTGCCGGGGCGCTTGCAGGGGGAGGGTACGATTTTCTGATTCTTGGCGAGGGAGAGGTACCGTTTCTCGAAGTGGCGGCCCGGCTCTGTGCAGGACATCCCCTCTGCGGCGCCCCGGGGACCGCCTGGTCTGAGGGGGGGGAGCTTGTAATCCGGCCCCAGAAACCAGTGGCGTTCCTTGATACCATCCCGTCGCCGTTCCTCGCGGGGGTGATCGAGCCCCGGCGCTATGGCGGGCTTCTCTGGCAGCTCTCCCGGGGGTGCGACTTCAGCTGCGAGTACTGTTTCGACTACAAGGGGACCAAGGGGGTGAGGCGGTTTTCCCTGGAGCGGGTCGACGCCGAGCTCGACTTTCTTGTCCGGCACAACGTTCCCCAGGTGTTCGTTCTCGACTCCACCTTCAACATCGATGCGAAGCGGGCAAAGACGATCCTCCGGATGATCCGCCGGCGTGCCCCCCATATACACTTCCACTTCGAGGTGCGGAGCGAGTTTGTGGACCGGGAGATGGCGCGGCTCTTCGCCAGTATCACCTGTTCCCTTCAGATCGGTCTCCAGAGCGCCGATCCTGCGGTTCTTAAAGAGATCCGGCGCCATTTCGACCCGGACGACTTCAGGAAGCGAGTTTCGCTGCTGAACGAAAGCGGGGCGGTCTTCGGCTTCGATCTCATCTACGGACTCCCCGGCGATTCGCTCGAGGGTTTCAGGCGCTCCCTCGATTTTGCCCTCGGCCTCTACCCGAACCACCTTGACATCTTTCCCCTTGCCGTCCTCCCCGGTACGCCCCTCGCCGGCCGAGCAGCAGAGGCGGGGCTCGATCACCTTCCCGCTCCCCCCTACACGCTCACCGGTTCCCCGACGTTTCCGGCCCGGGACATGGAGCGCGCCGCCCGGCTCGCCGCGGCCTGCGACATCTTCTACAGCCGGGGACGGGCCGTCGCCTGGTTCAACGGCGTTGTTGCCCCCCTCGCCAGGACCCCGGCAGAGTTCCTCGATGCCTTTCGGGCGTGGCTTGAGAAGGAAGGGGTGGAGGCCCGGGAGGAGGCGTTGAGCGATGAGGCGATCTGGTCGCTCCAGCGTGCGTTCCTTTCCCGTATCTTCAAGGAGCGCCGGCTGACCCGCCTCCTTCCCGCCGCCCTCGACCTGGTCGACTACCACTATTACTACGCGGCGGCGCTCCTGGCGCCGGCCCCGGAGCTTCCCACCGACCGCAGTCTGGCCGGCATGACTATCCTCGACCAGCCCTTGCGCCTCGCCCCATCCGTGCGGCTTGCCCGCTTTTCCTATGAAATCACTGATCTTCTGGAGGTGGGAGACGTCGACCTGCGGGAAATATGCTCGTGCTTCTCTCCCGGCAGGTCGTGGGCCGTCATCTACCCCCGGGGCAACGACATCTTTACCGAGTCTCTCATAGAACCTTATTTCCTTCTGCTCGAAGGTCTCGACGGCCGTGAAGCGGCCGGAGTGGCGGCGTCCCGTCTCGGCCTTCCCCGGGACGAGGTGGCGGAATTTCTCGAGTTTGTTGCAGCAGAAGGGATTGTCATTGTCCCCGAATTGCTCCTGAAGTGAAATCGGCAAAGCGGGCTGCAGCGATCCGGGTGTCAGAGCCGGTTCCGCGCTCATCGGCGAACCGTTCGTCTCAAGGAGGCATGCCGCGCTTCGACCGCTTTGCTTTGCTTCTTCCAGACGCGGGTTATGTATAAAAAAAGTATACTATTTTGTTGCTTTTTTCCCCCCTCGGGATTACTATCGCCGAGATTGACGTTTCTTCATTGAATGAGGCTTAATATTTAGAATAGCGTTTTACTTTTCATCTGTCATTGTTTGACTCTAACATCCTGAAATAATTCCGGCTGATATTATTAGGTAGAGACGATCGATCGAAGCAGGATGTTTTTTTGGTTCTTGCAATACCTTGTTTTACCGCTCTCTTTTCGGGAAAAACAGGAAAAAATACCTCATAAGGAGGAGCATGCATGTTGTCGAAGGTTTTCTGGCTGTTCCCTGCACTGCTGCTGCTCATGGCCGTCGCCCGGCCTGCGGCTGCCGAAAGTGGCATGGCAATCGACCCCGCCACCTGTCTCGGCTGTCACAGCAACAAGATTTCCGCCACCGCATTTGCCGCGTCCGTCCACGGCAAGAACGCGTGTACAAGCTGCCATGTGGAGATCACCGATCTTGCGAAGCACATGAAGGGCGAAACCAAGGTCCACAAGGTCCAGTGCGAACGTTGTCACAAGAAGGAGAACTCCGAGCATTACGCCAGCGTCCACGCCCAGAAGGACGTGAAATGCGCCGACTGCCACACCGACATCCATAGCCATACGTACTGGAACAAGGACAAGCGGAAGGTCGTTGCCAAGTGCATCCAGTGCCACGACAAGGAAGCGGGCTACCGCAACTCCGTTCACGGCAAGGCGGTGGCCGGCGGCAACATGGATTCGGCTGCCTGTAACGACTGTCATAACCTCCACGCCATCAAGCCTCTCGGTGATCCGAAATCCAAGGAGAACCGCGAGTTCCACACCAAGGTCTGCATGACGTGTCACGCCGACGAGAAGATGATGGCACGTAACAACGTCTTCCCTGTCGCCGTAAAAACCTACATGGAGAGCTACCACGGCAAGAACTACCGCCTCGGCTTCCCCGAGAAGGTTGCCGGTTGCGCCGATTGTCACACCGCCCACGGTGTTCTGCCGGCAAAGGATCCCAACTCCAGCGTCAACCCCCAGAATCTTGTCGCCACCTGCGCCAAATGCCACCCCAAGGCGACCCCCCTCTTCACCAAGTTCTACTCCCACGGTTCCCACGACCGGGAGAAGTATCCGATCCTCTTCTATACCTTCGTAGCCATGACCGGGCTGCTCGTCTGCACCTTCGCCGTGTTCTGGATTCACACCCTGTTCTGGATGTTCCGCGGCTTCGTGGAGAATCGCGAGAAACAGCAGGCCCTCATCCAAGGCCATGAGGAGCACCATATCCCCGATGGCCACAAGGTATACCGCCGCTTCAAGAAGCGTCACATATTCCTCCATCTGCTGGTCATCATCAGCTTCCTCCTGCTGTCGCTCTCGGGGCTTCCTCTCAAGTTCAGCGACCAGCAGTGGGCGAAGTTCATGATGGACCACATCTTCGGTCACTCCGCCAATGCCGCTCTCGTTCACCGTATCGGCGCCGGCATCACCTTCGTCTACTTCGTCGGAGCGCTCCTCCTCTCCTTCCACTTCCTCTTCGTCCGGAAGGACCTGCCGGGTGGCTGGCTCCAGCGCATGTTCGGCCCCGACTCCCTCATGCCTAATTTCCGCGACATCAAGGACGTGGCCGGCATGGTCCGCTGGTTCCTCTTCCGGGGGCCGAAGCCGACCTTCGAGCGGTGGACCTACTGGGAGAAATTCGACTTCATCGCGGTCTTCTGGGGTATGTTCGCCATCGGCGGCTCGGGCCTGATGCTCTGGTTCCCCGAGTTCTTCGGCAGCTTCCTCCCGGGCTGGATGTTCAACGTCGCGACCATCGTCCACTCCGACGAGGCGCTTCTTGCCACCGGCTTCATCTTCACGGTCCACTTCTTCAACACCCACGGCCGTCCGGAGAAGTTCCCCATGGACTTCGTCATTTTCAATGGCCAGATGCCGAAACACGAGTTCCTCGAGGAGCGGGGTGACCAGTGGAAGCGCTATGAAGAGCTGGGGATCACCGAGCAGTTTGCCGCCAAGAAAACCAGCGGTGTCGCCTACGACTTTATCGTCAAAACCTTCGGCTTCTTTGCCGTCATCGTCGGTCTCTCACTGGTTGTGCTGATGCTCTTCGCCTTCCTCTCCGGAGGATCGCACTAATGAGTTGTAGTCAGTACTGAATTGATGTGAACAAAGAAGGGGTGGCTCTATGCCACCCCTTCTTTGTTCAGGGTTGTGTATATGGAGAAAACGAAAAAAGGCTTCGCGGATTTTCCGCGAAGCCTTGATTTTTCTGGTGCCCAGAGACGGAGTCGAACCGCCGACACGAGGATTTTCAGTCCGTAAACAGTACATAAAAAATCTGCAAAAACAGTGGGTTGTGGTATATGTTTGTGACTGGTATGGTCACAAAGGTGATTTAATTTGGATCTGGGGTCGTGCCATTTTCTTCGTGATATTTTTGCATTTTGCGTGATTCCTGCACAATGAATTTACTTTTGACCTCGCCGTACTTTTCAGTTGTGCTCAATTTTTCGTGCCCCATCATTTGCTGGAGTGCCCTGGGATGCACGCCGGCTTCTGTTGCATACGTACCGTAGCAGTGCCTTAGTAGGTGGTGGTAAATCCGGTCCGATATTCCGGCTTTTAGGGCAGCCCTCTCCAGTGCCTTTCTGATGCCTGTATACGGTTTGCCCGTTTTGGGATTCGTATAGAGATAACCTTTTGTTCTGCCGGCAGTTGCTTTTTTGAGCTCGTCCATCAGTCTTTCAGTCGCA
>CAJPFF010000270.1 GCA_905339345.1 Geobacteraceae bacterium
GATAACGTTCATATAGGCGAGGGCCAGCTCCAGATACTCGCCGGAAGCCCCCATGAGTCGGAATATGGCCGGCGACGCCGCGAGCCCACCCACCGTCAGGAGGAGGGCGTGGAAGATGCCGAAGGATATGGCCTGGGCCGCGTACAACTCCGCCTCCTCCCGCCGGCCGCTCCCCAAGGCGTGGCCGATGAGAGCCGTGGACCCCATGGAGGTGCCGGCACCAATCGCCAGGATGATGAAAAAGAGGGGAAACGAAAGCGACAGCGCCGCCAACGCCTGGGTGGAGATGAGCCCCCCGTAGAAGGTATCCACCACGTTGAACATGGTGTTGAAGAAAAATCCGGTCCCCACCGGCACGGCGAGCCGGGTGAGGAGCTTCGGGATGGGGTCGTGGATGAGGTCAGGGGGAGGGGGCATGGAGGTAATAGTACCATTTATTGCCGCTTTTGATACGAAGTAGAAACCCACGTCCTAAGGACGTGGTAATGTTTATTGGCTATGCCAGTCACCGGATGGGGATGGCCGTCGGCCGTAATAGACAGGTCCCATATATGCGTAAATGCTGGACTTGTAGCCAAGGCCAAGATTTGAAGTTTGGCCATAATAGAAATGACATTTGTCTTGAATGATGGTGCTTGGCCCCCTATGGGAGGCAGATTTCAAAGTCGCGTCCTTTGGGTGCGGATTCTTTACTGCGATGTGTTCGTGGATGGATGGAAATTTCCATGCACTGGCTTGACAAGAGATTAGGCGGAGTTAAAATTTTTGTAAGGCAAAGATATTATTAGGTTTAGCCGCAAGTTGCTGCCGGACTGGCTACCCCAGGTTTTTTGCTCGCTAGGAATCAGGTTCTGATGAGAAAAGGAAAGGTATCGGGGTAAGTCATTGTGTGTACGCGGTTGAGACCTGACCCTTCGTGACACCTTGAAATTGGAATGCCACTAGCATCCAAAGCATAAACCCAAGGAGTGACGTCATGCTGTATAATCTGGTCAATGCTGATGATGAAAAGTTCAAGACAATAATTGCATACCTTAAGGATGCGTATTGGCCGAAAAAAGTATATGAGGATCACCTTAAGGCAGGCAAAGAACCGAAGCTTCCACTGTGGCCTAAGGCGCCACCGCCCGTCACAATGATTAAAGAAATCAAAGATGCGTTAGAGGATATAAGAAAACATATTTGTACAGAGGAAAAGCTGTATGTAATCTTTTCATCTACAAAGTCTGCTCCTGTTGATAAAGAGGTTTTTCCTTTTGTTGATCGTTTTCATAAATACTTCTTTGAGCGCCAATGGACTGATCCTATAAGAGATCCAGCAGATCCGAGGAATATCGACCAACTATTGCACCTTGATTCTAGAGACGAGGGTAATTATTCCAAAAACTTCAGAGACTATTACCATTTTATCAATGTTGTCATGGCTACGGCACGCCTTATTGAATATTTCAGTATTCAGAGCAATGCCGAGGCCTTGCTGACCAACCAGAAAAGTAAAAAGGACATGGTCAATGCAATGTATCATAGTCCCAACAAACCGGATATTCCAGATATTCGGACCTTCAAGCTTATGCTTGCCGCTTTCTATCACGATATTGGGAAAACCGTTGTACCTCATCGGCACGGGATGGAAGGTGGAATTATTCTCACAGATCACACTATCAACTCCCGCACCACCCCACCCCTGTTCCTTCTCAATGAGATAGTTAAGAAATATGATCCAAATTATCGACTGGAAGACGATGACTTGTTATTCATTGCAGACCTGCTCTTCTTCCACGATCGCTTCGGCACCCTTTCCACCGGTGAATCAGGCTATTTGCAACTCGTAAATATCGTAGACTGCTTCAAAAGATATAGCCTCAAGGAGACAAGAACTGACAGCAGGCAAAATCAGATTAAGCTGAGCAGATGCTGTATATTTGATTTGTGGATATTAAATCTTGCTGACATTATTGTGTCTATTAGGCGCACAGATAAAGGTATTTTCCAGGAAAAGTGGTTGAGCAAAGATAAGGCACAGAGTGGAATTAAGACATTCATTAACTCAAAAAAAGCAGACTCCCTTAAACACGATCTATGCATCGCTTTTGCTTTACTTGACGAACTTAACAAGCACTGGGACTCCGATAATATTTCACAATTAGAAGTCATTGCTTCAAACTATGCTAACCGACATGTAGTAGAACGTATCAGAAGGCTCCTTTTGTCTAGTCTTGCCATGGATTTTAACGCGGAGTACGAGGAAGTTTTTGATAATGAGCTTGAAAAGCTTGCAGAACTATCTGAAGCTAACTGGAACTCTATAATACGTGGCTGTATTCAGTCAGTAAGTGAGTTTTCTGAATTTTCTAATAGGTTGGCTTGGATCGGACAGATGGATTATTCTCTTGGATTTTTACATGAGATTGTAAAGAGAGCACTAAAAAAAGTAAAAGAAGAAAAATCAATAGAAGGCAAGGGACCTTGTACAGGATGGAGTTGCAGAATTGCACCTATAAACCTCAAAAAAGAGTTTCAGAATAAGATTGATGCGCAGCTTTTTGCTAGCAACTATGCTTCAACTGTCATCAGAATACTAGAACACTTGCTGTTTCGTGAGAGAGAGATTAACAAACTATGTAATTTAGAATTTGTAGAAGCTACTAATCGTTTGACAGATGAGAAAATCGACAAAATAACTTCCATGGAGGGTCCTTTTCAAGCCGGTAGAGCTGTTCAGCTTATCCTCCAGATTATCTTTTCCTATTAATGCGTTACAGTATCAGATACCCTGAGGGCTTAGGCACATACAATGGCTGTCCGCCTTTGCCTAGATATAGATCATGTGAAAAGTCTCCTCATCCCTCCTAACAATTATATGAATAAAATTAAAACATTACATCTCACGCGCAAGACGGAACCCCACAAAATTGCCCCAGCTATCTGTGGGGAACTTGCTGCGAAACACTGATCGCACCCACAACGCCCTCAGGCTCCAGGAACCGCCGCGTAGCACACGACAACCGAAGTTCCCTGTCTGCCAAGCCGCGCCATCGCTGGGAGCCCCCACGTAGTTTTCGTCCCAAAAATCATTTACCCACTCGGAAACGTTGCCGCTCATGTCGTAGAGGCCAAGACCGTTAGGTTTCTTCTTTCCAACAGGATGGGTTCGGCAAACACTGTTTTTTTCGTACCAGGCATAGTCTCCCAATTCCCCCACGCTGGACGTTCCTGCCCACTTTTCGTTCCTTCCCCCGCTTCGAGCTGCATACTCCCACTCTGCCTCAGAAGGGAGCCGGTAGCGCTTCCCAGTCTGCTGTGAAAGCCACTCGGCATATGCTACCGCCTTATACCAGGAAACATTGATCACGGGCCGATCGTCTCGACCCCAACCCTCATCATCGGGGGATTCCATACCCGTTAGTTTGATAAATATGTCGTACTCCATAAAGGTGACTTGGTGCCTGCCTATGGCAAATGGTTTGGGGATATGAACGGCATGGACTGGTTTTTCATCGTCATAACCGTCACCCCACACGTCCCCCATCCTAAAGGAACCTGCCGTGACCACTACCATCTCTGGGCCTTCGGTTCCGTCCTCCAACACGTCGCGAAAATTTCTCGGTGGAGGTGGTATATGCGGTCCAAGTATATTTTCTATAGCTTCTATTATCCTCTGAAATATCTGAGATTCCGTCGTGCCGTCCCATCTCTTCATATCAACCGCTTGGACTTCCCGAAAGGCCAAAGGAGGGATCACGTCATCGATGAAGGCCGGAATCAGAATTTTCCGATTAAGCCCCTCCCGCGCCTCTGCCTTGACCCATTGCGAAGCCACTGAATGACGCGACCAGAGGACGATGACACACTTGGTGGCGTTCAGGGCGTTCTCGATGACATCGTCAAAGATCTCTCCCGCATAGATACACGAATCCCACCAGACCGACCAGCCTTCTGCCTCGAGCGCTTGCACGAGTTGCTGCGCTCTGTCGCAGTCTTCCCTCTTGTAACTGATGAAGATATCGTAGATGTCGTTCATGACTCCCCTGCTGCGCTCTCGAACGTTCTGAAATCTGTGAGAATAATGGGGTCGTCTACAAATTCCAAACTTGAAGAACATGACCCTCTTGTTTGTTGATCCTTGACTCCCCCGTCCTCTGGGCGGGCTGTTTAGAATTAGTAATACCTTGTTATTCATAAGTTTTGTCGATATTTTAGTGCTGACTGATACTTTGTCAAGCAACTGGATGATGGATATCTTCAGATCCTTTTTCCTTCCTTTCATCCCCGGCAACTATTGCATTAATGAAACCCACCATCAACCGTCATCCACCGCTCAAGAGTTTTTGGATTCCCGTACAGGGGACTTGCGCCCCATAAGTTCACGCCCATGGCAGGCGTACATATGCCACTGGACCTGACTTCGCCGGTCACTGGCGAAACCGTTGATCGCTCAGGAAAATACAGGGACACCATACTCATTTATTGTTTGACGGCGGTCTCGGCCAAGAGTAATTTCTCCGCATGCCACGAATCGCTCGCTTAATTGCCCCTGGGATTCCCCACCACATCACTCAACGGGGAAACCGACGCCTGGAGACCTTCTTCCGTGATGAAGACTACCAGGCGTACCTTGTCTTGATGGCCGAGTGGTGCCG
Organism: Geobacteraceae bacterium; assembly: GCA_905339345.1. GTDB lineage: Bacteria > Desulfobacterota > Desulfuromonadia > Geobacterales > Geobacteraceae > Geobacter. The sequence continues at coordinate 4,641 of CAJPFF010000270.1, forward strand.
GAAGTGCAACGTCGCTGTGTGGGCCTATTGCCTCATGCCAAACCATATCCATTTGATTGCGGTTCCCGAAACGGAAGAGGGACTGAGGTTGGCGATTGGCGAAGCGCACCGCCGGTATTCCGTCATGATTAATCGGCGCCAGAAATGGACGGGACATCTGTGGCAGGGGAGGTTTTCGTCGTTTCCCATGGACGAGACGTATCTTCTCGCAGCCGTCAAATACATTGAGATGAACCCTGTGCGGGCACATCTTGCCCCTGATCCGTACTCCTGGAGGTGGAGCAGCGCCAAGGCCCATGCCGTCGGCAAGGATGACATTCTTGTCAAGGTCTCTCCCCTTTTGGAAATGGTCGGAGACTGGAAGCTGTTCCTTTCGGATGCCGACGAAGAGGAAGCGGATAAAATTCGCAGCCATGAGCGGACGGGACGGGCTTTAGGGGCTGATTCGTTTCTCGAATCGCTGGAACTATCCCTGATGCGGACGGTGAAGAGGCAGAAGCCTGGGCGGAAGAAGAAACTGCTGGAATAGGTATGATGTCCATGCATTTCCCCTAAGTGATGTTTATGCACAGATTTTCCTAAAGCTCTGAGTCCTCCAGCCGAAAAGAACTTTATAGCTGACACATGATGGTTTATTCACTCTGCCAACGAAGGCAGCGGCGCACCCCAGAGGGTAGCGGCCGCTGCCTTTTCTGTTTTCTTTGAGGTTAGCCAAGAATCGGGGAGGGTAAGGGCAATGAACATGTTCCAGAATGCAAGCATGAAGAGCAAATTTGCGGTCATCATCGGGTCACTCATGATTCCGATCGGGATTCTCCTCTATCTGCTGGTGGCGGAGAAGAACATAGCCATCACCTTTGCCGGCCAGGAGATCTTCGGTAACCGCTATCTGCGGCCGCTGCATCTCCTCCTTGTCAATGTTCCCCAATACCATCTCAATGCCGGTTCGGCGGGCGAGACCGGCGCCAGGGAGCGCATCGAATCGGCACTGAAGGAACTTGCAACCGTCGAGGAGGATCTCGGTGGGAAACTCAAGACCAGGGAGAAGTACGAAGCGCTCCTTACCTCCTGGAAGGGGCTCGACGGCAAGGCCGGCAATGGGGAGGCCTATGGGGCTGCATTCCAGAGCGTTCAGGCGCTGATTTCGCAGGTGGGAGACACCTCAAATCTCATCCTCGACCCTGATCTCGACAGCTACTATGCCATGGATGCAACGCTGCTCAAGCTTCCCGCCATCGAGGACATCCTGTTCCAGCTTATCGTCCATGCGAGGGAATCGCTCGTTGCCGGGCACCTCACGCCGGACGCAAAGACCAGGTTCGTGGTGCTCCTGGGGCAGCTCCGGTTCACTACCAGCGAACTGAAGCGGGGGATGGGCGTTGCCTACACCAATAATGGTGCGGGTAACCTTAAGCCGAAGGTGGGGGCACTGCTGGACGAGACCCTTGCCGCCGCCGACACGGTGGCAGAATCCATCGAAAAGCAGATCATTGCCGGGCCGCAACCGTCGATCAGCGGTGTTGATTTCGAGGCCAGTGCCCTCGCTGCCCTGGACCGGTCGGCAGCCCTGTGGCAGAAGACCCTCGACGAGCTCAACGTGCTGCTTAACCTTCGGATATCCGGGTTTCAGCAGAAGAAGTACATCACCGTCGGCGGAGTCTGCGTGCTTATGCTCATCAGTATCATCGTGTCCGTTGCCGTGGTGCGGAGCATCTCGCGGCGCATCTCGCTGGTGGTGGCGTCCCTCAGCGATGTGGCCGGCGGAAACCTCGGCGTGTCAGTTTGTGATTCAGGAAGGGACGAGGTGGGGGAGCTCTGTCGAGCCTTGAACGGTACGGTGAGCTCCCTGCGGGGTCTGGTGGAGCTGACGGCAGGTTCGTCGCGGGAGGTTGCCCAGGTTGTCAGCCGCCTCGAAGCCGGGGCGCTCCTGACAGCTACCCAATTGGGGAAGCAGAGTGTTCAGGCAAGTCAGGCGGCAACGGCGGTCGAGGAGATGAGTCGGACCATCGACGAGATCGCAGTGGGGACCCGGAACGTATCGGAGCACTCGGCCCAGGCCATAACGGCTGCCCGGAGCGGCCGCTCGGCAACCGCCGATACCACTGGGGCCATCAGGAGGCTCCACGACGCCACCAACGGTCTGTCGGCAATGGTCCTCAAGCTCAACGGGAGTGCTGCCGAGATAGGAGAAATAGTCTCTGTCATCGAGGACATAGCCGACCAGACCAACCTTCTGGCCCTCAATGCCGCCATTGAGGCTGCCCGGGCCGGAGAAATGGGCCGGGGCTTTGCTGTGGTCGCCGATGAGGTGCGGGCCCTTGCCGAAAAGACCGTGAAGGCCACATCAGAGATATCGCGCCGCATTGTCGCGGTCCAGGCAGATGCCACCACGACCGCAAGGACCATGGAAAGCGCCTCGGGAGAGGTGTCTGCCGCTTCCGAACACATGCGGCGGCTCGAGGAGGTCTTCTGCCGGATCGATGAGACAGTTCAATCAGTCAACGAGCAGATAACCAATATCGCCACTGCCATCAACCAGCAATCGACTGTCTCCCAGGATGTTGCCCGCAGCATCGAGGAGACCTCGGCGGCGACCCAGACCGTCGAAACCGTTTCCCGTGAAGTGCTAGAGACGGTGGGGCTTTTGAAGCATACGTCGGAAACGCTGGTGGCGACCACGGCACGCTTTAGCATGGGCCGCAGTGATTAGATTGTAGTCCATGGAGCTGGAGACAATACATAGTGCGCTCCGTCAAGGTAAGGACGGAGGGGAGACGTAGTTGATTTGCTGACTAACTTCCTGCCTGCTCATCGAAATTACGGATAGATTCCCTGAAGCAGCCGCCAACCAGTACCACCCCGTATCCATTTCTTCCCATCCGCCCCGCCGGCTTCTGCCAGCGGGGCAGTTTCGTTTGGTTTTCCGAAAACTGAAGCTTGCAGCAAATGCATATTATGATAATATACAATAATGATTGATTTCATGCGGATAACCGGCTTCGACTGGGACGACGGCAACGGCCGCAAGAACGACAAACACGGGGTAAGCCAGGCCGATGCGGAGCAGGTTTTCTTCAACGATCCGCTCCTCGTGCTGACCGATGACCGGCACAGCAACAATGAGCCGCGTTTTCACGCCCTGGGAAAAACCGACGGTGGTCGATTCTTGCACATCACCTTCACCCTTCGTTTCAACAGCAGCAAGATCCGCGTGATATCAGCTCGGGATATGCATAGAAAGGAGCGTGCCATCTATGAGCAGGAAACGTAAGAACGTGCCGACATTTGCCAATGAAGCTGAAGAGCGCGCTTTCTGGGAAAACCACGATTCCAGCGACTACGTGGACTGGTCGAAGTCCCAGCGGGTGACGCTTCCAAACCTGAAACCGACGACCCAATCCATTTCCCTGCGGCTGCCGATCTCATTGCTGGAAAGCATCAAGATTGCTGCAAACAGTCGTGACGTTCCGTATCAGTCACTGATCAAAATATGGCTGAACGAGAAAGTTCATGAGGTGCATTGAAGGGCTATCGAGGGGGAGGAGTCACCCAATAAAGACGAAGTCTTTCACGGGCCAGGTTCTCTTCATAGATAGTGTCGGAAGGACGGAGCGGACGTAGTTGATTTGTTGTATGCGGTTGAGGTCTGACCCTTCGGGGGGGTCGCACGCCGAATCGTCAGGTCGCCAATCCACTTTGAGAAAGGAATCAATCATGGCTAAGCAAGAAACTTTCAGCGTCGACGAATGGGCACTTCTGCGCCTGGCGCCGTTGCTCGTCGCCGGCGGCATGGGTGCCGCTGATCCGTCCGGCGTGTTCGCCTCGATCAAGGAGGCGGCGAGCGGCGCAATGGGCATGGCCGAGGCCTTCAGGGCCAACAGCAGTCTGGAGCTGTTTGCCGCGCTCGGCGCCGACCGCAGCATGCCCGACATGCCTGACACCAAGCAGCTTCTCGGCGAAGGTTCCCGCGAGCAACAGATTCAAAACTTCAAGGCAGCTGTTCTCGAGCGCATCAAGGCTGCGGTGAGCCTGGTCAGCGTGAAGGGTACGCCCGCCGAGGCCGACGCCTACAAGAAAATGCTTGTGGACGTGGCAGAAAGGGCTGCGAATGCCTCGAAGGAGGGCGGCTTTCTTGGTTTCGGCGGGGTGCGTGTGAGCGACAAGGAGCATGCCTTTATTGCCGAAGTGAAGCAGGCTGTGGGTATCGCCTGAGAGTCTGTTCGGCGTGATCCGCTGACGATATTTTTCCCCCACGGGTCGCAATTCCGCTCCGCAATGATTAGACTATCATTCATGGAGTTTGAGACATCACCTATCACGCCCCGCGAGGAGTTGTGGCTACCCGTTTCGCCCCACCCCGGCCACAGCCGGAACCCGGGCACCCTGGAAGGGGGGACGGCTCATCTCTGGGCGCTGGTCCTGGAAGCCCGGTACGTCCCCTGCCGCATCGTCCAGGGCGATGACGGCTGGCACCTGGTGGTCCCGGCGTCAGCCTACGACCGGGCCCTGGATGAGTTGCGCCTCTTCGAGGACGAAAACCGCAACTGGCCCCCGCCGGCACCGCTGGTGCGGACCATGAACGGGAATGCCCTGACAACCCTGTCGGTCCTCATTCTGCTGTCCACCTTTCACAACCTCACCCAGCTCGACGTTATTCTTCCCGGTTATCCACCGGTCGACTGGTTCACCCTCGGCAGCGCCGACGCCGAAAAGATGGTGGATGGCCAGTGGTGGCGCGCAGCCACCGCCCTCACTCTCCATGCGAATGTAGAGCATCTCCTGAGCAACCTGGCGATCGGTGGGGTGCTCGCCATCCTTCTCTGTCGCGAAATCGGTTCGGGGCTCGCCTGGAGCCTCATCCTTGGCTCGGGAATCCTCGGAAACCTCGTCAACGCATCCCTTCACACGTCTAACCACATTTCGGTCGGTGCTTCCACCGCGGTATTCGGCGCAATCGGCATCCTCGCTTCAAGCAGCGTGGTGCGCCATCGACATCATCTGCAGAGACGATGGCCTCTCCCGGTGGCAGCCGGTCTGGCCCTGCTGGCGGTTCTGGGAACAGCAGGCGAACACACCGACCTGGGTGCGCACCTATTTGGATTTCTGTGGGGGATAGTGCTTGGCGCTGTAGCGGAACATCTTGTCGGCAGGTTCGGGCGACCCGGTCCGGCGCTCAATGGGCTGCTGGCCATTGCCAGCGCCGCGGGGGTGGTGTTCTCCTGGTGGCTGGCGGTTGCTTCTGCTCCGTAGAAAACGAGCACGTTCCAGAGTTCATTCCGGCGGGTTCCTTCCCTGCTCCATTTCACCTTGAGACCGTCACTTGTCCGCCAGAGGGTCCTTGATCTGAAGTTCCGGCTTGAACATGAGCTTCTTTTGCCCGCGTTTGTCCAGGTATTTCGCCAGCTTGAGATCTATCTTCTTCGGTACCGTTACCCCTGCCTTGGCCAGGGCCTGCCGCAGGAGCGCGTCGGCCTTGGCAGCATTGCTGGCGGCGTCGTTGAGGATTCTCATGGCCTCGGCGGGGTTGTGGAAGCCGACCGAGTTCTCGGCGCCTATGAAGACCACCCGGTAGAAGGCCTCCAGGTAATGATGCTTTGCCTGGTCGTAAAGGGTTTTGTCGATCTGCTTGCCGGAGGCCTGTTTCCCGTGGGTCAGCTCGAAGAGCTTGGCCACGGTGGCGGTGGCGTAGCCGGCCCGGATGAACCCTGAGATGGTCCGGTCCTGGATGGCGTAGACCTGCTTGCGGAGCCACTCCTTGGATGCGATGTGACACTGCTCACAGGCCTTCAGATCGTTTTTGAGGGGGCTCGTGATACGGTGGTCTGAGATCTTCCGGGTTCCAACCGTGACAAAGGGCATATGGCAGTCGCTGCACGCCACCCGGACCCTCCAGTGGACACTGTTGTTGGAGAAGAACTCGAATTCGGGATGGCGAATGAACCCCATTTGGAAGCCAGTCACGCTCTGCGTCCACTCACCGTTGGCAGGGTCGCTGCGAATCTTCTTGATGATATTCTCGACGGTGATGTTCCCCCACCTGCTCCCCTGCCACGGAAAGAATATACCCACTGATTTCATCTCCTTGTCCTTCGGGATGCTGTAGGTGACGTGGCACTGGGCGCAGACGAGGCTCCGCATCTCCTGGCGGGTCAGCTTCCCCCGCTCCACCCCCATCTCCTTGAGGGCTGCCCCCAGCGTGAACTCCCGGGAGATCTTCAGGGACATGTCCCTGTTGTCGTGGCAGTCGCTGCAGGTAACCCCCAGGGTCCTGTGCTGTCCAGGAATCCTGGCGAGCACCTCCTTGAACGGTTTCCCGTAGTAGTCCTCCCCCATCTCCTTCTGCAGCTTCGGCGCATAGGGGGTCTTGCAGGTGAGGCAGACACCGCCGGCCTTGACTCTGGTCACGTCGATCTCCAGCTGGTCGCGCACCATATTGGCGTGCCCCTTGGGTTCGTTGTACTCGACACCCACGCCCCAGCCATTGAAGAGGAGCGCCAGAAAGGGGAATTCGGAGAGCTTGTCGTAGGTGATCCGGTCAGCGTCGAAACCCCGCTTGTATTTGCTCTTTCCCGGCTGCTCCGGCTGCTCGGTCTTTTTCCACATCTCGTATTGGGTGGGATAGGCCCTGCCCCAGACGGTGGGGTCTATTTCGCTGACGGGAATCCGGACCGTCTTCATCGCTTCCGCCTTCGGTGGGGAGGAGCCTGTCAGGAAGGCAACCGCAACAACGGCACAGATGATTGTTCTTACGTAATGGTTACGTTTCATCCCGACGCCTCCTGGGATTCATTGTATCATCCTGCCGACGAACCGCGAGCCAGTGACTGGCGCCAGGTGTCTCAGTACTTCAGTATCTTCGCCAGAAAATTCCGCAACTTCCCGCTCCGCGGGTTCCCGAACAGTTCCACCGCCGGACCCTCTTCGGCCACGACGCCGTCGCAGACAAAGAGGGTCCGGTCGGCGACGCTCCGGGCGAAGCCCATGTGATGGGTGGCCATGATGATGTCTCGCCCCTCGCTCCGCAGCTCCATGATGATGTCCAGGACTTCGGCCGTCATCTCCGGGTCCAGGGCCGAGGTGGGTTCGTCCAGGAGCAGGAAGCGGGGGCGGATGGCCATGGCGCGGGCGATGGCCACCCGCTGCTGCTGCCCGCCGGAGAGTTGCGCCGGCTTTTTCCGGCCGTGGGGGGCCAGCTGGAACCGCTCCAGGAGGGCTTGGGCCTGGTCTGTTGCCTCGGGCCGGGGGATGTTGTGGACCTTTTCCAGGGGAAGGGTGATGTTCTCCAGGGCCGAGAGGTGGGGGAAGAGGTTGTAGGCCTGGAAGACCGTGCCGATCCGCCGCCGATGGGCCAGGAGGCTCTCCTCATCGAAGCCGATCCGTTCGCCGTCGATCTCAAGTTCCCCCTCGTCCGGCGCCATGAGCCCGCCGATCACCCGCAGGAGCGTTGTCTTCCCCCCGCCCGAGGGGCCGATCACCGCCAGTGCCTTGAATTCCGGCAGCTCCAGGGAGATGTCGTCCAGGGCCGTCTGGCTTCCGAACCGCTTGGTTATTCCCTCCAGTCTCAGCTGCATGGCTACCTTTCGTACCGGTACCTCTTTTCCAGTTGCCGGGAGAGAAGGGAGATGGGAAGGGTGAGGACCAGATACCCCACCGCCAGTGGCAGGTAGCTTTCGAGGGTGCTGTAGGTGAAGGCGTTCACCTCCTGGGCGTTGAGGGTGAACTCGCTCACGGCGATGATGGAGAGGAGCGAGGAATCCTTGATGAGCGAGGCGAACTGCCCGGCCAGGGGAGGGAGGGTCTGCCGGAACGCCTGGGGGAAGACCACGTAGCGGTAGATCTGGGCGCGGGTGAGGCCGATGGCCCGGCCCGACTCCAGCTGGGATTCCCCAACGCTCTCGATGCCGGCCCGGATGATTTCCGAGATGTAGGCGCCGGCGAAGAGGGAGAGTGTAATGACCCCAACGGCGTAGCGGTCTCCCACGCCGAAGGCGTCGGCTACCACGTAGAAGAAGACGAGGATCTGGACCAGAAGCGGCGTTCCCCGGATTCCCTCGATGTAAAGCTTGCTGAGATACCGCAGCGGCAGGAAGCGGCTCCGCTGGGCCAGGGCCGTGCAGAGGCCGATCAGAAGGCTCATGAGGAGGGCCGCTGCCGAGATGGCGAGGGTCATGAGCCACCCCTTGACGAACTTGACCCGATAGGCGTAGACCGATTCCCACCCCCAGTGGTACTGGAGGGAATGGAAGGCGTAGGCGAAAACGAGCGTCACCAGGAGAAAGGCGCTGAGGATGCCGACGAAACGGGCCGGGAGGGGGATGGCGCTTCCCTCCCGGCTGTCATGGGGTGCGAAGAGGAGATTCATCGGCCGTCAGAGATAGAACGGATAGCCCAGCTTCTTGAACGCCTCCTTCTGCTCCTTCAGATACTGGTCCCCCAGTTTCTCGAAACCGCCTCTCTTGCGGAAATCAGCCAGGAAGTCGTTCACCTTCTTTTTCAGGTCCCCGTTCCCTTTGCGGATCCCCACGGCCCATGACTCCTTCTGGAACGGCTCCAGGATGGCGCGGGTGGTGGCCTGGTTCTTCTGCCAGTTCTGGTAGGTGGACATCTGATCGTAGATAAAGGCATCGGCCTTCCCCTGCACCACCTCAAGGACGGCGGCTGCCTCCTTGTCGAGCACGAGCACCTTCGCCTTCTTCAGGTTTTTCCCGGCCCAGGCGTGGCCCGTGGTCCCCTTCTTGACCGCCACGGAACGCCCCGGCTGGTCCAGATCCTTTATCCCCTTAACCGGCGAATCTTTCTGAACCAGGAGACAGAGCCCCGTGCTCAGGTAGGGGTCGGAGAAGTCGATGGATTTGGCCCGCTCCGCGTTGGCGGTCATGGATGAGATTATCAGGTCGATCTTGCCGGTCTTCAGGGCCGGGATCAGTCCGTCAAAGGCCATGTTCTGGATGACAATCTTTTTTCCCAGGTACTTGCCGAGTTCGTTGGCCAGGTCGACGCTGACGCCGGTCGGCTTGCCGGCCGTGTCGGTCATCTCGAAGGGGGGGTAGGCCAGCTCCATGCCGACGACGATGGTGTCCTTGTCGGCGGCGTGGGCCGTGGAGATGGTGAGGGCGAGGGCAACGAGGAGGCCCAGAAGCCGTCCTCCTGTCCGGGAGAGAAGGTTAAGCGCGAGGTCCATAAAATCCTCCGTTAGAACTTGAATGGCAGCCTGTTCAAAAAAAGCGGCCCGCACATCAGGTCACGGGCCGCACGCAGGGCTTTCATGGTGATGCACGGTTGATTACTTGAGGGGGACGGGGTTGCAGACGTTGTCGGGGGAGTTGGCCAGGGCGCCGCAGTTGCCACACTTGACGGTGGGCGATGCGGAGAGGCTAGCCACCTCGTCGCTGCATCCCTCGGCCTTGAGGGCACACATGTGCATTTTGTGGGACGTGATGTCGCATGCCATTTGCGAGTTCCTCCTTCATGATTGATTACAACGGTGTAAGTCTAGCGCGGTGCGGCATCCTGTCAAGG
>CAJPFF010000271.1 GCA_905339345.1 Geobacteraceae bacterium
GTCGTGCTGTACGGCCCCACGAACCCGAACGAGACCTTCTTCTACGGCCGGGGAGAAGTGCTCTACCCCGACGTCGATTATGACTGCATCCCCTGCCTTCGCCCGGTATGCGGGCAGAGCAAACCCTGCCTTGACTTTATCCCCCCGGGGGCTGTGAAGGAAAGGATCGACGCTCTCCTCAACGGTGCCACATGCTGACCCGGCAGAAAATGGACTCGGTGCCCCAGTCGTCCGGGCCAACCGTGCTGCTGATCAACCCGTGCTATGACAAGGCCGATGCACTTGGGCCGTTTTCCTCCCACATCAGCTCCCAGTTGCCCATGTCATTGGGCTTTCTTGCCGGGTATCTTCTGCAGAAGAATATCGGCGTGCATATCGTTGATGAGCAGTTGCGGCGCATCGACGAAGAGGATTTGCTGAAAGGTATTGAAGAACACGACACCAAGGTTGTCGGCATCTCCGTATTAACGCTCACGGCGCCCCGGGCGTACGAATTGGGAGCCTTCCTCAAGCGGAGCTGCCCATCCGTGAAGGTCGTCATGGGAGGGGTCCATGTGACCTTGCTCCCCGAAGAGCCCTTGGTGTCGGGGTGCGCCGATGTTGTGGTGCGGGGTGAGGGAGAGCTGACTCTCCATGAGCTTGTCGAGCGGATCCATGACGGCTTTCCCTATGGCGACGTCCGGGGAATCTCCCGGATCGAAGACGGCCGGGTGATTCACGGCCCCGAACGGCCGATGATCGATGACCTGGACACGCTTCCCCCGTTCCCCTATCATCTGTTCGAGCCTCACCGCGAACGGTATCAATTCGGGAACATGCTGACCTCCCGGGGCTGCCCCTATGACTGCATCTTCTGCTCGCAACGGGCTGTGAGCGGCCACCGGTACCGGGCACGCTCGGCGGGGAAGATTTTCGAGGAGCTGGAGACCCTGGTTTTTGACTATGGGCAGGATTTTGTCTTCATCAATGACGACAATTTCGTGGTCGATAAAGACAATATCTACGCCCTGTGTGACCTGATCGACCGGAGGGAATTGCCCGAAAGGGTCAGGATCGGATTCCACGCCCGGGGCGATGCCCTGGATGCCCCGCTGCTGCGACGGATGAGAAATGCCCGTTTCGCCATTGTCATGATCGGATTTGAAACCGGATCGGAACGGATCATGGCAATGGTCAGGAAAGGGGAGACTGTGCGCGAGATCGAGGAAGGGGTCAGGATCGCCAAGGAGTGCGGCATGGTCGTGGGGGGACAGTTCATCCTGGGATTCCCCACGGAGACCAGGGCGGAGTCCCTGCAGACCATCCGGCACGCCCTGCGTCTCCCCATCGATTTCACCCGGTTCAACCTTCTCCTCCCCTATCCCGGGACCGAGGTGTTCCGCATGCTGGAAGAGAGCGGCGGGACCCGCAGCCGGAACTGGGCCCATTACGCAACCCATGCCGGCCTTACGGGGAAAGTGATTCCCTACGTGCCCGAGGGGAGGAGCGCCTGGGAGCTCAGGCTCCTGCAGTGGTTCGCCCACCTCGCGTTTTTCCTCCGTCCCAAGCAGCTTCTGGACCTGGGGAACATGAAATATGCCACGGCGGGGCAGCTGCATCTCCCCGATCCGAAATCGTTCAGGGGCGCCCTCTCCCTGGCGGGTTTCATGACGCGCCTTCTGCTCTCCATGGTGCAGGGGCTGCTGAAGAAGAGACAGTCATGACCGACGCTTTCAGAATGGACAGCCACAAGCTGATGTTTCATCCCCGCCGGGTGGCCCGCTGGCTCGAAGAGGGGGATGTATATCCGCTCTACATGGAGATCTCCCCCTCGAGGGCCTGCAACCACCGCTGCTCCTTCTGCGCCCTGGATTACCTGGGATACGAGCCCCGCTTCCTCGACGCCGCCCTCCTCATGGAGCGACTCACGGAACTGGGGAGCCTGGGGGTCAAAAGCATCATGTACGGCGGGGAGGGGGAGCCGCTGCTCCACCGTGACATTGCGGCGATCGTCAATCACACGAAACGGGCTGGCATCGACGTGGCGCTGACCACCAACGGCACGCTTCTCGACGCCGATCTTGTGGAACGGATCGCCGACAGCCTCAGCTGGGTCAGGGTGAGCCTGAACGCGGCCACGCCGGAGACCTACGGGGCGCTGCACCGAACAGGCCCCGATGACTTCGCCCGGGTCCTCGACAACGTCTCCGCCGCCGCCGCGGTGGTCCGCAGGCGCGGCGCCTCCTGCACGGTGGGGGTCCAGATGCTCCTTCTGCCGGAGAATGCGGAGGAGGCTGAACCCCTGGCGGCCATGGTGAGGGACGCGGGGGCCGACTACCTGGCGGTCAAGCCCTACTCGCAGCACCACAAGAGCATCACCCGTCGTTACGAACAGCTCGACTACACGCCGTACCTTCATCTCGGGGAGCGGCTGGAGCGCTATTCCACGGGCGGGTTCCGGGTGGTTTTCCGTGCCGGGGCCATGGGGAAAATGCACCGTGGCGACAGAGGGTACGGGCGGTGCCTGGCGCTTCCCTTCTGGTCGTACATCGATTCGGCCGGCACGGTCTGGGGGTGCAGTTCCCATCTCGG
>CAJPFF010000272.1 GCA_905339345.1 Geobacteraceae bacterium
CGCTCCACGTAGTGGGTGTAGTCAACATAGGCCGCCACGTACTCGCGGCCGGCCGCCACGCTCTCATCCTTGTGTTTCTTCGCCTCGGCGACACGCTCGTAACGCTTCTGGATGCCGTCGGCAACCGCGTCGGTGACGAGCTTCACGAGATCAACGGAGGAACCCGATTCCAGGGCCTTGTCGGCCGCCGCAACGGCGGGTTCCACGGAACCGGCGGGCTTGAGGCCGGTGAATGGTGCCCCCTCCCCCGCCCGGTGGATCTTCACGAGATTCGTAAAGAAGCGATGCTCGGCCGCTTCCTTAACTTTGGGACCTTTCTTCGCCGCCGCTACGGCCTCTTTGAAGGAGGCGCGGACCTTCGCCTCCTCCTTTTCCCTGACCCACTTCAGGACCGGCGTCACGTCATTCTTGTCCAGGGCACTGCGGGCGTCCTGGATGACCGGGCCATCGAGGGTGTCGCAGTGCGCCCGGGCAGTTCCAGCGGAGAGCTGCAGCCCCGAGGCAAGCACGGTCAAAAAAAGGGCGGGGGCGATGAGGGCGTTCTTGTTCATGGTAAATCCTCCTTCACGTCATGTGATGGGGCGAGCCGTCTCACTCCGACCTGCGAGTCAGGGCGACCGCCGCGATGAGCCCCCACAGAGGGCATGTCCTGCGATGAAATACTCCACCTACCCGCCCCTCTCCGACTCACGCCGCTCCAGCTCCGCCAGCCGCTCCTTCATGGCCTTCTCCTTCTGCCACCGCTCGGTGACGTCACGGACAATGGCGCCGCTGCCGGCCATGGCACCGTTGTCGTCGCGGACCAGCGCCATGGAGAATTCGGTGGAGATGCGGCCGCCGCCCCCCTGCAAAGCCGGGGCGCTGAGGAGCTTGGTGCCGTAGTTGGTCTCCCCCGTCTCCATGACCCGGCGGTACCCTTCCCAGTGCCGGGCCCGCAGATTCTCGGGGATGATGAGGTCCAGGGATTGCCCCACCGCCTCGGCGGCGGGGAAGCCGAACATCCGCTCGGCCCCGGGGCTCCAGATCCGGATGATTCCTTCCCGGTCGGCGAAGATGACAGCATCGGAGACGCCGTCAGCGATGAGTCGGTAGAGTTGGTGGTTCGTACTGTCTGTCATGGGAACACCTCCTGTTTAGGTCACCTTACCTGAGAAAACGGTACCCGGTCCTTGACCTGGGTCAAGCCCTGCGGTTTTATTGCCACCTTTTAATGGTTGAGGTACGGCACCATCGGGATGAGCTGGCGGTAGTCGTCGTAGGCGAGAGAGCTGTGCCAGTAACCGGTAGCCATGCCGGCGCCGATTCCGGCGGCGAAGAGGAGCACCACCAGGGCCGGGAAGGTCCAGGCGGGAAGCGGTCGTTTCCAGAAGGAGGGCGCCATCCGGAGCACCTCCAGCTCGGGGCAGCTGGCCACGCAGGTGAGGCAGCCGGTGCACTCGGCGGAGCGGATTTTCTCCTTTCCGTGAACAGGGAGTCCGGACGGGCAGGCCCGGCTGCAGCTGCGGCAGCCGGTGCAGCCGGCCGTATCGCGCCGGACCTTGAAGGGGCTCAGAAAGCTTGCCACTCCCAGGAGCGCGCCGTAGGGGCAGAGGTAGCGGCACCAGACGTTCTTATAGAGAAGCGACAGCCCCGTGAGGAGAGCGAGGACCACCACCGTCGTGGCCGACATTTTGGTGAAGAAATGGAGCATCTTCACGTCGCTCACCGCCCAGTAGGGGGCATCGAGAAAGGCCGCCACGGCCAGGGCCGGCATGTCCACGAGGATGATCTTCACGAAGAAGAGAAGGAGCAGGTACTTCACCCCCCGCAGCGCCCCGTCGAGCCACGGCCAGACGCGGAAGGTGCGGCCGAAGAGGCGCCGCCCCAGCTTCCAGGCCGCCTCCGACAGGGTCCCCACCGGGCAGAGCCAGGAGCAGAAAGACTTCTTCGCCACAAGGCTCATGCCGACGATCGTGAGGAAGATGACTAGGGCCGCCGGGTGGACCGGGTTGATGGTCCCCGTGGCGAGCCAGAGCTTCGTGCTGGCCAGGGCGCCGATGGGAAGGAACCCCTCCACCCCCGGCGGCCGGGAGACCAGGGGGGTGATGCCCGACGTCTCGAAGTGGCGGACAAAAGTGTCGAAGCGGATGCCGATGAAGACGACCCAGGCGAAAAAAACCCACTGGACAATGGCGCGCCAGAGGGGGATGCGTGAATTGTGATTATGGTGGTTCATGAATGGTGCCTTGTGTGGAGAGTGTCCGGGAACCTTTGTCAATTACCGGCTTGTTTTCGAATAAGAGTACTAACTATTCCGCAGGTCACTTTGACATAAGTCAAAAGGAAGGATTTCATCGTTGCCATGAGAAAATGAAGAGATATACTTGTTAGCAGTTTATCATTACTGCATACACATCACGCACAAGGAGGTGAATGTCATGGGATCGACCAGGACCGGAAACCGGGTCATCTACCTGGTGACCGGCGCGCTGATCGTGCTGGCTGTTGCCCTTTTCGTCCTCTTCGGCCCGCCGAAGCTGCTGGCCAAGTCGAGCACCCCCGACTTCTGCGTGGGGTGCCACACCATGGAGAGCCAGTACGAGTCATGGATCCACACCGGGGCCCACCGGCGGATCAAGTGCGTTGACTGTCACCTCCCCAATGAAAACCCTGCGATGCATTACATCTGGAAATCCATCGACGGCACAAAGGACGCCCTCTTCTTCTATTCGGGGCACGTGCCGGAGATCATCAGGCTCTCGGACCACGGAGAGAAGGTGCTCCAGAAAAACTGCGTCCGCTGCCACGACACCACCGTGACCCACATCGACAACGAACGCCCATGCTGGAAATGCCACCGCCGCATCGCCCACACGCGGAGCGGGGCCATGGAAACCCTTTAGGAGGCTCAACGATGAGACGACTTAACCCTGTAGCATCCATGATCGCACTGTCCGCCGCGGCAATCCTGTTTGCCCTGGGGGGGTGTGCTCCCGAGAAAGCCCAGCCGGTAAAGACGGTCCAGATCCCCGACGGCGAAATCGATCCGGAAATCTGGGGCAAGGCCTATCCCACGGAATATGAAATGTGGAAGAAGACCGAAGAGCCGTCTCCGGCCGGCAAGAGCAAGTACAAGCGGGGTTTCGACGCCGACAAGATCACCTACGACAAGCTTTCCGAATTCCCCTACATGGCGCTTCTCTTTAACGGCTGGGGATTCGGCGTCGCCTACAACGAGCCCCGGGGCCACGCCAACATGGTGCGGGACCAGCTGGAGATCGACGCAACCCGGGTCAAGGCCGGCGGCGTCTGCCTCACCTGCAAGACCCCCTACGCACCCAAGCTTGAGAAGGAGATGGCGGCCGACTATTACAAGAAGCCCTTCAAGGATGTCCTTGCCCAGATCCCCGAAAAGCATCGGACCCTCGGGGTAGCCTGCATCGACTGCCATGACAACAAGGACATGACCCTCAAGATCTCCCGCGGCTTCACCCTCACGGAGGCACTGAAGAAGATGGGGGTCGACCAGGCGAAACTGACCCGCCAGCAGATGCGGAGCCTCGTCTGCGCCCAGTGTCACGTCACCTACAACATCCCCAAGGATGCCGAAATGAAGTCGGTGGGGGTCTACTTCCCCTGGCAGGGGAGCACGATGGGGAACATCTCCGTCGAAAACATCATCAAGCAGATTCGGAGCGACGCCAGCGTGGGCGAGTGGAAGCAGAATGTCACCGGCTTCAAGCTGGGCTTCATCCGTCACCCCGAGTACGAACTCTTCTCCAATAACAGCGTCCACTGGAAGGCCGGGGCCTCCTGCACCGACTGCCACATGCCCTACACCCGGGTCGGGGCCTTCAAGGTATCGGACCACCGGGTCATGAGCCCCCTCAAGAGCGACATGAAGGCCTGTACCCAGTGCCACTCGGAAAAACCCGAATGGCTCCGGGACCAGGTCTTCGCCATCCAGGACCGGACCGTCTCCCTCATGCTCCGCTCCGGCTACGCAACCGCCACCGTGGCCAAGCTCTTCGAGAAAGTCCATGCGGTCCAGGCCGAAGGGAAACAGATCGACAAGGCCCTCTATGACAAGGCCAGGGACTACTACGAGGAGGCCTTCTACCGCTGCACCTTCATAGGCGCCGAGAACTCCGTCGGCTTCCACAACCCCACGGAGGCCATGCGGGTACTGGGGGACGCCACCGCCTTCGCCACCAAGGCCGAGGCCCTGCTCCGTCAGGCCCTGGCCAAGGCCGGTGTCGACGTACCCCTTACCGTCAACCTGGAACTGAACAAGTATCTGGAGAACCGGGGCGAGCATAAGCTGAACTTCGACCCGAAAGTGGAGATCAAGGACCCCTACGGCGTGCAGGTGCGGTTCTGATCCACCGGTTAAGCCGCTCAAGCACAACACAAGGCCGCCCGGATGTTCCGGGCGGCCTTTGTGTTGCCGACGACCGCGAGCGCAGGGACTGCTGGAGCGAATCGGAGAAGAATCCTGCTGGGTTTACCGTGCGTCGCTTACTGCACTGGCCGAGAAGAAGATGTTTTTGATTTGAGTCAATGACCTTCAGACCCTGTCGAATAAGATTCCAGGTATAACGATGCCAAACCCATAAAAAAAGGAAAATGTATGCGTCATGTGACATGCAGACACTATCTCCTCAGCCTGGCCCTTCTGTTGCTTTCCCCTCTGTCGCTCATGGCTATGCCGGCAATCACCTGCCACTGCTTCACCGACCGTGCGTATGATCCCTCGCGCCCCACGGGGGCCGATCCCTATTTTCTGGCAACAACACAAAACTCCTTCTTTGCCCACGTATTTAATGTCGAGAAAAAGACCATTGTCATGAAGAAGCAAAAGGGGACCTCTTCAGAGGACCTTTGGGTCGCCTACTGGGTCGCTTCGAAATCAAATGTGTCACCGGAAACCCTGCTTCAGACCAGGCAGTCAAAGGAGACGTGGAAGGACGTCATCGCCCCCTTGGGAATTGCCCCGAAATCCCTGGGGGCCAAATTCTCCAGTGCCCTGAATACAACGTTCTCTAGCACCCGCCTTGCTGACGCGGTGGTCGACGATCTTCTCGTTCGCAACCAACTGCTTGGCGATGGGGACGTGGCGGCGCTGCGAAAGGCGGGGGCCACGAACCAGGAGTTGATTATCGCCTCCCTCATCGCCCGCAAGACACGGCAGCCGGCCACACGACTCCATCGTGAGGTCAAAAGCGGGGCCAAGAGTTGGGGGGCGCTGCTCCAGGAAGCGAAGATGGATGCGACCGACATGCCAAGGGAGATTTCGGGCATTTTTAAGCTTTCCGCAATCCCATAGGCGGGTTGGCGCCGCGTGGGCCCCATTGACAGAGCAGCAGCGTTGGATACACTTGACGTGCTCAAATCGATACGTCAACTCCTGCACCGTCGTATCCTGGCTGTGCAGTCAATTCGAGAACAGGGGCCGCTGTGACTTTCCATTGACTGGCACTGTCCGCGGTCCTGCTTATCGCAAGGGGAGGACAACATGCGGAAAATTCGCTACGGAGTCGTTGTGCTGTGGATGCTATTGTGCTGCTCGGCGACGTCTGTCTCAGCCCAGGTGAGCATCGGCATCGGGTTGCCCCACGTGAGCATCGGGATCAACCTGCCGTTGTACCCGGAACTCGTTCCGGTGCCGGGTTACCCGGTCTATTACGCTCCGCGGGTGGCTGCCAACTATTTCTTTTACGACGGTTTGTACTGGGTTTACCTCGACGACGACTGGTACGCGAGTTACTGGTACAACGGCCCCTGGTGGATTGTGGAGCCGCAGGTCGTGCCGGTGTACATCCTGCGCGTCCCCGTCCGCTACTACCGGCATCCCCCTCCGTACTTCCGCGGATGGCGGGCGGATGCGCCCCCCCGCTGGGGTAAGTACTGGGGCCATGAATGGGAGCAGCATCGAAGGGGATGGGACAAGTGGAAGCGCAGCTCCGCTCCGGCGCGCGCCCCGCTGCCTGTGTACCAGCGGCAGTACTCGGGAGATCGGTACCCCCGGGTGGAGCAGCAGCAGACGATACGCCGTCAGCATTATCGTTACCAGCCGCGCGACAAGGCGGTCCGCCAGCACTTTCAGCAGCCGGGAGCAGTGCAGAGAGCACCTGCACCTGCCCAGCGGGGAAGACAGGAAGAGCCTCGGATGAGAGGCCCTGGGCAGCAGGGAGAACACAGAACACCCGCGCCTGTCCAGCGGGGAAGGCAGGAAGAGCCTCGGGTGAAAGGCCCAGGGCAGCAGGCTGTCCCACACTCGCAGCCACCGCACCGGACCTCTCCACAGCAGCGAGGACCGGCAGTGCAGGAACAGAGGGTGCAGCCAGGGGTTGTACGGCAGGCGCCAAGGCCGCAAGGACAGGAACAAGGGTTGCAGCATAGAGGGAAGCCGCAGGAACCCGGTCGGGGCCAAGGGCACAACAGAGAGGGGAAAGAGGAGGAACGAGGCCAGGGACGCGGCAATTAACCGATTTGGCCGCCACCGCCACCGTCATCGCCGGCAACCTGGGGGAAATCACGCGGAACGGGTAGGTTGTGCGTTCGGCGGATAGGGTAAAAACAAAGGCCGTCCGGATGTTCCGGGCGGCCTTTGTGATTTCTTCGGGTTAATACTCCGTCATCGCCTCGACCCGGAAGACCGCGTCCGGTTCGTTCCGGCCGCTCTTGTCGTTGAACCGCAGCGTCATCCAGCGTCCCGAGCCCTCCTTCATGACCATGAGCGGCCGGCGTTAGAGCTTGTGGGAGGCCACCGCCTTGTCGGGGTTTTTCAGGCTGTTGATCAGGTGCTCCCCCTTCACCTCCACCAGCAGGATGCCGCTCCCTCTGGTTCGCCCGTTCACCTTCACCACAAAGTCGGGGTAATAGTGTCTGCCGTCCGGCATGACAAGCCCCACGGACCAGGGCTTGCGGGACTCGTTGCGGTGCCACCACGCCACCGTCCCCCCCATGTCGGCGTCCAGCAGCCGGGCAAAGGCGGTTTCGTCGTTATTCATGTCCGGCGGAAACACCCCGTAATTGCCGAGCAGCGCCGTGGCGCAGCCGGCGGGCCAGTCGACGGTTTCCGGCAGCGGCGCGGTGTCCGCCAGCTCCGCGTTGTCGGCGCAGCAGCCCCGCACCGTGTCCCGGAGCAGGTTCGGGTAGGCCACGAGAATCAGGTGCACCGCCCGGCGCAGCTTTTCCGGCGAGTCGAGGAATTCGAGGAAGATCCCCCGCTCCCTGATCTCGGCTTTCAGCGTGTTGATCAGGGCGGTCTGGAGGTCCCGGGGGTCCAGGTAGTCGGGCTCGAAGAGGAGCCGCTGGGCCCGGCGGGCGATTTCGGCATCGGAGAGGGTTGCCTGGAACTCGCCGTAGCTGATGTCGTGGGTGAAGATCTCCTCTTCCTTCCGCTTGACGTTCACCGCCTGCCGGAACGCCTCGGTAAACACCCGGTCGTCGATCCGGAGCCGCTTCTCGACGCACTGCAACAGCCCTGCCGTGTTCAGGTTCAGCTGTTCCTTCCTGAAGACCCGCTGCATCCTCTCCCTCAGGCGGTACTGTTGCGTGCCCGGGGGAGACGGCGCGGAGTAGGCGGCTTCGGGATATTTAACGGAGTCAGGTTGTGATGAGAAAGGGAAGATGAAGCCCGCCAGGAGGTCCTGGGTTGATACGGCCGGCGCCGGCTCCCCGGCGGCAGGGGCATCCTTGTCCGGCGGCAACTGCGGCGGGGTCCAGGGCTTGGGGATCAGGGCAGGCTGGCCGTTCTGCACCACCTGCACCGAGGCGGCCTCCCCCACCTTCACCAGCATGGTGAAGGGGCTCACCGTGGCCAGTTCGGTGCGCAGGGTGTTGATCCGGTCGGCGGCCCCCACCAGGCCGGCCTGCTTCTCCGCGTCGGCCAGAAAGACATAGCCGTACTTGAGCAGCTCCGGCAGCTCCCGCCCCTGGAGCCGCCAGTCCACCCGCAGGATGCGCCCCACGATCTGGGTGCCGAAGTCCTTGTCCTGGGCGCCCCGCATGGAGACGAGGGTGAAGGCCCGCGGCGCATCGAAGCCCAGGGCCACGGCCATCTTGAAGATCAGCACCTCTTTCGCCTCGTCCCGGGCCACGGCCATCAGGTCGTCATCGGGCTCGTCGGCGGTGTAGACGGCAATGGCCTCCTCCGGGATGCCGAGGGACATGAGATCCTTCCGGGCCTTGTCCACGCTCTTGTCGGTGGATGCCACCTGCACCAGCATGAGAGCGGCACCAGATCGATCCCGTCCGCCGCCAGCCGGGCCTTGATGGCGCTGTGCACCCGGACCCCGTCGTCCAGGGCCGCCAGGCCGAAATCGATCAGCTCCCGGTGCTGGTCCCCGGCCAGGTAGGCCACCGACTTGATGCCACCCTTGATGAGCCGGGCCTCCACGGCATCCAGGCGGCTCACCGTTACCCGGTGCATGACCGCGATGCCGGAAGCCTTGCGGAAGCTCTCCGCGTCCTGGTCGTCGGGGGTGGCGGTGATCATCAGGGTGAAATCGGGCTGCACCACCTCGCGGTAATACCTGACCGATTCCGTACCGGCGGTGAAGGTGTGGTGGGCCTCGTCCACCAGCACGCCGATCTTGAAGCCCCGCTGCCGCAGCTGCCCCAACAGGTGATCCAGCGACACCGACAGATCACCGTCCCGCCGCAGCCGCTTGGCGTCCTTTTTCCCGGCCACCGCGGCCCAGGTGGTGACGAACACGTCGCCGCTCCGGGTGCTGTGGGCCACCCGGTCGCAGCCGATGTCCCGCACCCGCAGACCCTGGAAATGGTTCCTGATGGCGATGCGTGCCTGCTCCACCAGCCCGGCAAAGGGGGTGAACCAGAGCCAGACGATGTTCGTCTCCTTCGAGAACTCCTCCGCCACCAGACCGGCGATCAGGGTCTTTCCCGCGCCGGTGGGGGCCTGGATCAGGACGCAGCCGTTGTGGGCGCTGGCCGCGCGGCGGCTGTCCGGGTCCGGCGCCCCGTCGATCTGGGCGCAGGCATAGCGGAAGATTTCCAGCACGTTCTCCTTGGCGGCGGACTGGTATTGTTTTGGTGAAACGAGCATCATCAAGCTCCGACGCTAATCTCCCCCTCCCCTTGCGGGAGGGGGCTGGGGGGTGGGGGTAGCCGCTTCCAGGCAGTGCCGCCTGATAACTGCAAGCACGCCATCAATATTTTCGTAAATTTCATTATTCCAAAATCTCAGGACTATGAACCCGTTATTGTGAAGACACGCATCTCTTTTCTGGTCATAGTGGTGATTTTCCGCATGCTGGCTGCCATCAAGCTCAACAACCAGCTTTGGAGCAAATGAAACAAAGTCCGCAATGTAGTCTTCCACAGGTTGCTGGCGACGAAACTTCACACCTTCAAGCTGGCTGTTCCGCAAGTATTTCCATAAGATGCGTTCTGCATCAGTAGCATGATTACGCAGGTCTCTTGCTCGTCCCGATAACGGATGTTGTTGTTTCATTGGAACTTC
>CAJPFF010000273.1 GCA_905339345.1 Geobacteraceae bacterium
GCGGACAGTCTAGAGTCCGTACCATGGTACGGAGTCAAGAGGAGCTGTGATGGCTGAGCTGACGATAGGGCGGCTGGCCGCCGAGGCCGGCGTGAACGTCGAGACGATCCGCTACTACCAGCGACGCGGACTGATGACCGAGCCGGACAGGCCGATGAATGGGCAACGGCGCTACGCCGTCGATGCGGTCAGGCGTGTGCGGTTCATCAAGCGGGCCCAGTTGCTGGGGTTCACGCTGGAAGAAACCGGCAGCCTGCTGGAACTCGACGAGGCACGTGCTTGCGCCGAGACACGAGAACTCGCCGCCCACAAGTTGGAGATCATCGAGGGCAAGCTGGCTGACTTGAAGGCAATGCGCAAAGCATTGACGTCGCTACTGCGCGAGTGCGACACGGGGTCAGCAAAGGGCGCTTGCCCGATCATCCACGCGCTGGCGGCTGACTGACGTCGCGTCAAGATGTGATCGCCGGACGCACACGTTCGGGATGTTGGCACAGCCGGCCGCAATCGCTGCGAAGCGCCCCGTCGCCGACAAGAGCACCACGGCCTGGCTGCATTTTGCCGCCCGGTCTTGGAGGTTCTAGGCGTCCCAAGAGGCACGATCAACGGCGTCGCCAGGACCATCATCGAACACGGGCAAAATGACCCCGCCGCCGATGTCAAGGTCGCATATGGCGGGGGCCGATGGACACCGAATTCGAACGCTTCAGAATCAACCCGGAAGCTCGCGCTCACGCCGCCGAGGTGTGCGCCCGCATGGGTTATGAGCTGAGCGACGTACTCAGGGCGTTGGTCACTCGTATCGTCCGCGAAGATTCCATCCCGTTCGACCCGGGCATCCAGCCGCAAGCCGCCTCCGAGAATCTTCTCGTAGCCGACGAGCGACTCTGGTCACCGATCACGCCGCAGATCGAGGCAGAGATCGCTCTGGCGCTCCTCGCCCGCTTCATCGCCGATTGTTCGACAACGATCGACGAACAAGCCGCCTTGGACCGGAGTGATGAAGAACTGGTTATCCGCTTGACCAAGGAGCGGGAAGCCGCCCGAAAACTCGGCGTCGAACTCGACGTCATGGACAGCGCAGCCGTTCAATCGGTTCTTAGCAAGTACGGGCCGTTGGTTCGTCGAACGGCCAGCTGACGCCATGGTCCAGGACCCCGAACGCCTTGGCGACGACGAACTCGTTCGCATCTACGACAGACGAATTCGATCGAGCTTGCTCGACGGCGTCCCATCTTCCGACACGCCGACAGCCATCGTCGTTGCTGGTCAGCCAGGATCTGGCACGCGATGCGCGATAGCGCGAGTCCAGGCCCAGATCGCCGCCTCCGCAGGTCCATGTGTCGTGCTCACGGCCAACGAACTGCGTGAGTACCACCCCGTTTGGCGCCACAAGCCAAACTCCACCAGGCCCGACACGGCAGCCGACATCGAGAAGTGGACCAGCCGCCTCATCGGCGACGCGACATCGCAGCGAGTCAATCTGCTGCTGGAATCCGATTTGCGCGATCCGAATCGTGCCCTGGCCCTCACAAGGCAGTTCAAGGCGAGCGGATACCAAGTCACGACGGTGGCCGTCGCGACGGACCGCGACCAAAGTCGCCAGGCATCGATCACGGCATACGCCCTGACCAAGTCCAACGGGATATCACCAGACCCCACTCTTGCCTCCCTCCATGACGCCAGCTACGACGCGCTCCGCCAGGTTGTTGCCCGGGTCGAATCGGAGCTGGTTCCGGATCGGATTCAGCTGGTGACAAGGGATGGACGCCAGCTGTATGCCAACCACCTCGAGGGTGACCGTTGGGTGCGTGAGTCCAGAGCCGCCCACGTACTGGACGACTTCCGAGAACGGCAGCTGACCGCGCGCGAACTCGCAGACAGCGTGCTGCGATGGGACATGCTGGTCGCTCGACTCGTCAGCGACGACACTGCGTCAACCGACGTCGCACGTCAAGCCATTCATTGGCGCAACGACGCAGCTGCGCGGGCGCAATCCGATCCCGATGCGGCGCACCTCGTGACATTGGGGCGTGAAGCGCAAGCATTCAGCTCCATGAACCGCTACGACTTCCTTCGCCAGTTCCCGCAGCACGCCGATACCGTGCAGCGCATGCACGAGGCGGTCACTTTCGCCGAAGCAAACTTCCCCGACCCGCTGGACCGCCAACGCTTCATGGCTCAAACGCGTGGTCGCCTCGCTGAGCGCATTGCCGAGGGCCGAGCCAACCCACCGGTCCGGAGCAAAGACAAAGAAAAGACTCGCGCGCCCAAGACCCGATAGCGGGTGGCGCGCAAGGTCCTGGCCGGGACCGGGTTCGCCTCTCACTCCTCTCGGCCCGGGTTTAATGGAAGACCCGAGGACGCGTGATCCCGCTGACGTTGTCGTTCGATCTCAGCCAGAAGCCCGGCCGCGATCTGCTCCTTCTCCGTGCGCACACGAGGCAGCGACCGCAGGAACGCATCCACTTCGCGAGCGAGTTCAGCTTCGCCCTGCTCTCGCAGCGCCTCGGCCGTGGCGAGCCACTCGCCTGTGACGGCTTGGCGTGTCGCGACCAACTTGGTCTTGCCGGGTTCATGCGGCATGCGACCGGCCTGCAGTTCCTTCGCAATGGCTTCAACCTTGCGGCGCATGAAGGTCGACTCCTTCGGCGGCTTGTGCTTCGCCTGCTCGTTCTCAGCCAACGGGTCGTAGTCGCGCAGGTCCTTCAGCCGCTGATGGATCGGGTTCTTCTTGGCCGTCCCGATGCGTCCACGCACCGCGCCCGGTGTTGCGTTCGCCGCGACTCCCTGTTCCCGAAGGCATGCCGCGAACTGCTCGCGCCACTGCCGCAGCGTCGCCTTCTTGATATGCAGTCGCGTGCCCGGCTCGTACTCGTGCTCCGCCTTGACGACCAGGTGGACGTGCGGGTGCTTCTGGTCCGTGTGCAGCACCATCGCGTAGCGGTACTGCAGAGCGAAGTTCTCGCGTGCGAACTTCTGGGCCGCGGCCAGCACCGCCTCGGGTGCCGTGCGACCTGGCATTGACAGCACGATGTTGTGCACGACCTTCGGCCGAGTGTCCTTCTCGCCAGGCGCTGGCTTGTCGCGGTACTGGCCACGTGACAGCTCCAGGTTCCAGTCACCCACCAGGTCGGCACCGGCGCCCTTCCCCAGCAGCTCTCTTCCTTCGTCGGGGACGATTGCCTGCTTGCCGTGCCGGTCGATGTAGTCGAAGTGGGCCTTGGCACCACCGGCATCGCGCGCGCCGCCCGACACCTTCACGATCACCTCGGGCGTGCGGCGTACGGTGCGCTTCACCTGCTCGATCTGCTCCGGCTGTAGCCGAAGCGTGCCTGACGGACCGCGCCGCCCGCGGCTGACCAGGTCGAGGTCCAACTGTCCGGGTGTGCGTGGCACCGCAACGATTCGCTTAGGCATCGCTGGCCTCCCAGCTCATCAGGTTGGTCTTCACGATCTCGGCGACGTGTCGGCGAACGTCTTCGACATGTGTCGCAGTTTCTTGAAGGCGTCGCAGCATGTCGAGATCTGCCGCGGCGTTTGCAGCGCGCGCCGTCTCCTCGAGTTGGCGGCGCAGGGCGGTCAGATGGCTGACCGTCACCTTCAAGGCGTCGATCTCGTCCTTCGGCAACGGCGCCTGTCCGCGGACGTGGGCGCGAATCAGGGCAACGACATAGCTGGCCGACTTCATACGGCGCATGGCGGCTCGGGCATCGAGCAAGGCTCGGTCGCCGGGACGCAGGCGCACGGTGACGCGTTCGGTCGCGGACGCATCTGAGCGCGACGACGCATCCGCCGAATTGCGCTCAAGCACCGTATCGATCAGCAGCATGAGCAACCGCGATTCGGTCATTCCGCGCGCCGCAGCAAGCGCCGCGAAGCGCGCCTTCGTGTCGGACGAAGCGCGTGTCGCGATGAGCGGATCACGTGATGCAGCGGCCATTCGGCGGGAGGGCCCTTCGGCAAGCGGCAGCGCGTCTAACAATGTCTGCCGTCAGGCTATCCTGCCTTCAAACCCGAACCCCCTCTAGACCTTCGGCATGCCGAAGGTGAGC
This sequence comes from Geobacteraceae bacterium, assembly GCA_905339345.1. Taxonomy (GTDB): domain Bacteria; phylum Desulfobacterota; class Desulfuromonadia; order Geobacterales; family Geobacteraceae; genus Geobacter. Next base: position 4,056 of record CAJPFF010000273.1, read on the forward strand.
GAGTGTTGGGGCAATGAAGTGCCACACAGATAAACGCCAGGCTCCCAAGGTTGCGGACCTTCGGCATGCCGAAGGGTTCGCCGACCTCCAGAACCTTCGGCATGCCGAAGGGTGCGCCGACCTCCAGAACCTTCGGCATGCCGAAGGGTGGTCTCGAACTTCAGAACCTTCGGCTCGCCGGAGGGTGCGCCGGCCCCCAGAACCTTCGGCGCCAAAGGGAGG
>CAJPFF010000274.1 GCA_905339345.1 Geobacteraceae bacterium
GCCACCATGGCATCCTCGATGACCCGGGACTGTGCGTTGGTCCGGTAGAAGACCGCCGCGTCCCGTAGGTCTCCCCCCCGCCGCACATGCTTTTCGATCTCGCGGCAGACGAAGCGGGCCTCCTCCCGCTCGTCGGCAAGACGGCGATAGACGATGGCCTCGCCGGCCGGGTTCTCGCTCCAGAGGGTCTTGGCCTTTCGTCCCCGGTTCCGGGCCACCACGGCCCCGGCCGCGGCCAGGATGTTCTGGGTGGAGCGGTAGTTCTGCTCCAGCTTCACGGTGACCACGCCGGGAAAATCCTTCTCGAAGTCGAGGATGTTCCGGATGTCGGCCCCCCGCCAGCGGTAGATGGACTGGTCGTCATCCCCCACCACGCAGAGGTTTCGCCGCTCCCCGGCCAGGAGCCGCACGAGCCGGTACTGGATCGGGTTCGTGTCCTGGTACTCGTCCACGAGGATCCAGCGGTACTTGTCCTGGTAGCGGGCCAGTACCTCCGGGTGCTCCTCGAAGAGGCGGACCGTCAGCATGAGGAGGTCGCCGAAGTCCAAGGCGTTGCACTTCTTCAGCCGCTCCTGGTAGGCGCCATAGACCCGGGCGAGGATCTCGCCGTTGTAATCGCCGGTGGGAATCTCATCAGGGGGGATCCCCCGGTTTTTGCAGTCGTCGATGGCGGCGGCGAAGGAGCGGGGGGGGAAGCGCTTCTCGTCCAGGCCCAGCCCGGCGATCACCTCCTTCAGGAGCTTTTCCGCATCCTTGTCGTCGTAGATGGCGAAGGAGGAATCGTACCCCAGGTGGTGGATCTCCCGCCGCAGGAACCGGGCGCAGGTGGAGTGGAAGGTGGCGATGAGGGGGGCATCCCCCGTCCCCACGAGCCGCTCCACCCGCTCCCGCATCTCGCCGGCGGCCTTGTTGGTGAAGGTGACCGCCAGGATCTGCCATGGCGGCACGCCCCGCTCGCGGATGAGCCAGGCGATCCGCTGGACGATGACCCGGGTCTTTCCCGAGCCGGCGCCGGCAAGGACCAGAAGCGGCCCCTCGCCGTGGAGAACCGCCTCCTTCTGGGGCGGGTTGAGATTTTTCAGAAGATCCATGGGGTTACCTTTTTACGTGTCGGGGACTTGAAGCATCCGTCCATATTTACGGCCCGGGGCAATTTAGTCAAGACTATGTTTGTGGTATAGTTGCCGGGTTGAACATCCATCCAGCCATGGATTCGAGGAGGAGCGACGATGAAACGGACATGCAGCATCCAGACACCCTTGGGCGACATGGCGGCACTGGCAGAGGGGGACGAGCTGTGCGGGCTCTGGTTCGTCGATCAGAAATACGTGCCGGAGGATTCCGGGGAGTGGCGGCACGATCCGAATTATCCGGTTTTCGTGGCGCTGCGTCGGCAGCTGGACGCCTATTTCGCCGGAGAGCTGCGGGAGTTCGACCTGCCGCTGGCGCCACAGGGAACCCCGTTCCAGATGGCGATCTGGGAGCTGCTCCGCGCCATCCCCCCGGGGACGACCACCACCTATGGCGCCCTGTCGAGGCTCGTGGCCCCGCGCCGCGAAGGGCGCATCCCCTCGGCCCAGGCGGTGGGGGGGGCAGTGGGACGGAATCCCATCGACATCATCATTCCCTGCCATCGGGTGATTGGGGCCGACGGTTCCCTCACCGGCTATGCTGGCGGGCTCGAACGGAAGGCGGCCCTCTTGGCCCTGGAGCGGGGCGAGGGACTGCCGCCGGCCTGAAGGGGATTGCGCCCGCCGGGTTCCCCTCCCGCGAAAACTGTGGTAGGGTGCGGCCATGTCGATGGAATCTCCTGAACATAATGGAGGCCCTGCCGCGCCTCCTTCCGCCCCGCCCCCCACGTCCTTCAAGGAGACGGTCCGGGCCATCAAGTGGCGGCTGGGGCTCCTCCTCGTTGCCCTCGTTTCCCTGCCGGTCCTTGTCCTGCCGCGCCGCCTGGCCGTGGGTCTCGGCGCCCTGGGGGGGCGGCTCGCCTTCCTCCTCCTGGGGAGGCTGCGCCGAAAGACCGTGGAACACCTCAGGATCGCGCTTCCCGCCATGTCCTCAATGGAAGGATGGAACCCCGCCGCCGGCACGCCGGAGGAGATCGCCCGCCGCACCTTCGCCAACATGGGTCGGACCGCCGTGGAGGTGATCAAGCTCTATTTTGGCCAGGAACAGGGCCTTGTGGACCGGACTGAACTGCGGGGGCTGGAGCACTACCTGCGGGCCAAGGAGCGGGGGAAAGGGGTCATCTTCATCACGGGTCATTTTGACAACTGGGAGCTGGTGGCCCACGGCTTCGGCACCCACGCCGAGGGGCTGGCGGTGGTGGCGCGCCGCCAGAAGTTCGAGCCCATGACGCGGCTGCTGGAGCGTCTTCGCAACCGGCACGGCAACAGCATCATTTACGCCGACGGGGCGGCCCGGCAGATATTCTTCCGGCTCCGGAAGAACGGGGCCATCGCCCTCCTCATGGACCAGGCGGTCGCTTCCAGCGAGGGGGAGCTGGTGGAGTTCCTGGGGCGAAAGGCCTGGACCACCACCATGCCGGCCCTCATGGCGGCCAAGACCGGCGCTGCCCTGGTCCCCGGCTTCGGCCACCGGGAGGGGGACCGCCACGTGGTGGAGTTCTTTCCCGAGATAGCACCTGATCCCTCCGGCGACCCCGTCGCCACCACCCGGCTCCTGAACCGGGCCATCGAGCAAAACATCGCCCGCTATCCCGACCAGTGGCTCTGGGTCTATAACCGCTGGAAGCGGGTCCCCAAAGAGTAGCAGAGCTAGGCCGGCCGTCTCCCGGCGGCGACCTTCAATTTCTCCATATCGAAAATCACCACCCGGCTCCCCTCCACCTCGATAAGCCCCTCCTCCTTCAGCTTCCGGAACGCCCGGGAAAGGGTCTCGCTCACCGTGCCGAGGCGCGACGCCAGCTCCCCCTTCTTCACATCCAGATCCAGGTAGGTCGTCCCCTGGAAGACCGTTGACTTCCGCTCGGCCAGCTCCACCAGGTGGGCCGCGAGCCGTGCCGGCACCTCGGCGAAGGTGAGCTCCTCGATCTGCCGGGCGAAGCGTCGGAGCATGAGGGAGAGGGAGACGATGAGGTTCAGGGAGAAGCGGGGGTTCCGCTCCAGGAGCCCCATGAACCCTTCCCGGGGGAAGAAAAGCGCCTCCCCCTTCTCCGTGGCCCGGGCCTCGGCCGGGTACTTGCCGTCGCCGAAGAAGGCGGCCTCGGCAAAGGTCTCGCCGGGGTGGACGAAGTGGAGGACCTTCTCCTTTCCGTCGGGGGAGACCTTGCAGAGCTTCATGCTCCCCTGGGCCAGCAGATAGAAGCCGGTGGCCGGTTCCCCTTCAGAGAAGAGGGTTTCCCCCCTGCCGAAGGGGCGCCGCGTGGCGATGGCCGCCACCTCGGCCAGGTGTTCGCTGTCCAGGCCGGAGAAGAGGAGGGATTTTTTCAGGATCTCTTTTGTTTCCACGCAATGTCCTTTCAGTCTCGTCCCCGGGCGTCGAGGGACCTTCTCACCATGAGGCGGAAGAGCTCCTCCAGACCCGACTGGACGGCGGGGGATTCGATGATCCCCAGGGCGCGGGCGATGGCCTCGAAGGTGGCCAGCCCCTGGGGGTGGTTCTCCCGGCGGATTCCCCACTCGGTGGGGGCTCCCTCGGGGAGCCGGACCATCCCGGTGTGGCCGAGGCCCGGCAGCCGCCGCCCCATGCGGGACGCCTGGCGCCAGGTGCCGTCGGGTACCACGAGGGTGACGGGGCGGGGGTCGCTTTCCACAAGCGCCCTCGTCAGGACCGGTACGTCGTCGCCGGGGTAGAGGAGGAGGGTCCGCCGCTCCGGGGTTGCCAGGTCGCTCAGGTCCAGGAGTGAATCGCGCTCGCCGTGGATGCGGATCTCGCTGTTGGGGAGGGCTTCCAGGGCCAGGGGGCCGGTGGCCGTGGGCTTCGGGTATTCCCGGTGATGCATGACGAGGACCACGCGGGTCGCCAGGTCATACCGGGGAATGTCGGGGCAGACGCACCGCTCCGTGTGCATGCGGCAGCGTCCGCACCGCTCGCTTCGTTTCGATCGGGTTCCCATGTTCCCTCAGCGCCCCATGAGCTCTCTCACCCGCCCGGCAACCTTTGCCGGTGTGAAGCCGAACTCTTCCGCCAGGACCTTTTCCGGGGCCGATGCGCCGAAGCTCTCCATGCTGATGAAGAGCCCTCCCGGGCCGAGAAGGCGCCACCAGAGGCCGCCGTGCCCCGCCTCCACCGCCACCCGGGGGACGCGGCCCGGCAGGAGCCGGCGGCGGTACGCCTCGGGCTGGGCCAGGAAGGTTTCGAGGCAGGGGACCGACACGACCCGGGCCGTCACCCCTTCGCCGGCCAGGACCTCCGCCGCCCCCAGGGCGAGGCCCACCTCGGACCCGCTGGCCATGATGACCACGTCCGGCGCTGCTCCCCCCTGCCGCACCACATATCCACCTTTTGCGAAGGTCTTGGCGTCCAGGGGCTCCTCCCGCACGATGGCCGGCACCTTCTGCCGGGTGAGGACGAGGGCCGTGGGGCCGTCGGTGCGGCGCAGGGCCGCGCCCCAGGCCAGGGCCGTCTCGGGGCCGTCGGCGGGCCTGATCACCCGGAGGTTGGGGATGAGCCGCAGTGACGAAAGCTGCTCCACCGGCTGGTGGGTGGGGCCGTCCTCCCCCAGGAAGATCGAGTCGTGGGTGAAGACGTAGACCGCCTGCTGCTTCATGAGGGCCGCGAGCCGGATGGCCGGGCGGCAGTAGTCGGCGAAGACCAGGAAGGTGGCGCCGTAGGGGATGAAGCAGCCGTAGCGGGCCATGCCGTTCATGACGGCCCCCATGGCGTGCTCCCGGATGCCGAAGTGGAGGTTCCGCCCCCCGAAGCTTCCGGGGAGGACCGACGGGGAATCGGCGATCCGGGTGTTGGTGGAGGGTTCCAGGTCGGCCGAGCCCCCGGCCAGGGCCGGCACTGCAGCGGCCGCGGCCTGGATTGCCTTTCCCGAGAGGGCGCGGGTGGCGCCGTCGGCCCCGGCAACGGCGGCCAGGAGACGAGCCTCCAGGTCCTTGGGCACGGCCTTCTGCCAGAGGGAATCCCAGAGTCGTGCCTTGTCGGGGGTGCGGCGGCGCCAGCGGCGGAACTCGTCCTGCCAGGCGGCGTGGGCCGCGGCAAGTTCCTCTTGTCTCCGGCCGCAGATCTCCCGCACACGCTCCGGCACGTGGAACAGTTCGTCGGGCCAGCCGAGGTTCTTGCGGGTGGCGGCCGCTTCTTCGGCACCGAGAGGCGCACCGTGGGCGCCGGCCGTGTCGTGTTTCCCCGGCGAGCCGTGGGCGATGTGGGTCCGGGCGATGATGAGGGAGGGGCGGTCCCGCTCGATCCTGGCCCGCCAGAGGGCCTCCCCCACCTGGGCCACATCGTGGCCGTCCACGCTCTGCACGTGCCAGCCAAGGGAGGTGAAGCGTCCGGCCGTATCCTCCGAAAAGGCGAGATCGGTGGACCCCTCGATGGTGATCCGGTTGTCGTCGTAGAGGTAGACCAGGTTGCCGAGCTTCAGGTGTCCGGCCAGAGAGGCCGCCTCCTGGCTTATCCCCTCCATGAGGTCCCCGTCGCTGACGATGGCGTAGACCTGGTGGCCGCACGGGTCGAAGCGTTCGTCGGCGAAGCGGGCCGAGGCCATCCGCGCCGCCAGGGCCATGCCGACCCCCATGGCGAAACCCTGCCCCAGGGGGCCGGTGGTCACCTCCACGCCGGGGGTGTGGCCGTACTCCGGGTGGCCGGGGGTGCGGCTTCCCCACTGGCGGAATTGTTTCAGCTCCTCCAGGGGGAGGTCGAAACCGAACAGGTGGAGGAGGCCGTAGAGAAGCATGGAGCCGTGTCCTGCCGAGAGAATGAAGCGGTCGCGGCCGGGCCACTCCGGGTCAGCAGGGGCGAAGCGGAGGTGGGAGTGCCAGAGAAGGAAGGCGTAGTCGGCGGCCCCCATGGGGAGCCCCGGGTGGCCCGAGTTGGCAGCCTCCACGGCGTCCACAGCAAGCATTCGGAGGGTATCGGCGCCGAGACGGGCGTCGTCGTTGGTAAGAGATGGTGCTGACATGGTGTCCTCCCTGACTCATTTTAGTATAAAGCTTCTCAAAGGGCCCTGTTCGGGTACACTGTTTTCATTGAAGGAGGCCTGACAATGCCCGACAAATACGACCTCGTCATCCTCGGTTCCGGTTCCACCGCCTTTGCCGCGGCCCTGCGGGCCCAGTCCCTCGGGGCGCGGGTCGTCATGGTGGAGAAGAGCGTCCTCGGCGGCACCTGCATCAACTGGGGGTGCGTGCCGAGCAAGACCCTGATCCACGCCGCGCTATTCTATCAGGAGGGGAAGCTGGGGGCAAGGCTCGGTCTCGGCGAGTGCGGCGGCCCCGTGGCGGCGGAGCGCCTCATGGCCCGCCGGGACGAGGTTGTGGGGTATCTGCGCAAAACAAAATACCTGGACATCCTTCAGAACGTGCCAGGGCTCCAGCTGGTGAAGGGGACCGGCCGATTCCTGGGCCCCGACCGGGTGGAGGTGCTGGACCGGTTCTACCGCAGCGAGCGGTTCCTGGTGGCCGTGGGGGGGAATCCCCGGATTCCGCGTATTCCCGGTCTCGAATCGACCCCTTTTCTCACGAGCCGGGGGGCGCTTCTTCTCAAGGCCATCCCTTCCTCCCTCATCATCATCGGCGGCGGGGTGATCGCCGTGGAGTTGGGGCAGATGTTCCGGCGGCTCGGCACCCGGGTGACGATCCTGGAGCACGGACCCCGCATCCTGGCGCCGGTGGAGTCGGAGCCGGCCCTGGCGGTGCGCAACGTCCTGCGGGAGGAGGGGATGGAAATCGTCTGCCGCACAACCATCTGCTCGGTGGCGGGAGACGGGGCAGGGGTGCGGGTGGAGGCCGAGCGGGACGGCGAGCCCGTGAGCTTCGCGGCCGAAAAGCTCCTCCTGGCGGCGGGGACGGCGCCGGCCACCAAGGGGATCGGCCTGGAACTGGCCGGCGTGGCCACCGACCCACGGGGCTTCGTGACGGTGGACGAACGGATGCGGACCACGGCGCCGGGGATCTGGGCCGCCGGCGACTGCACCGGCGGGATGATGATCGCCACCGTGGGGGCCCGGGAGGGGATCGTGGCGGTGGACGACATGCTGAATCCCGGCTGCGGATGCTCCATGGACCACCTGAACGTCCCCATGGCCATCTTCACCGACCCGGAGGTGGGAACCGTGGGGCATACCGAAGAGGGTGCCAAGGCCGCCGGTTTCGACGTGGCTGTAAACGTCATGCCGGTCTCGGCCATCCCCAAGGCCCACGTGACCGGCCACACCGCCGGCGTTATCAAGATGGTTGCCGACCGTGCCACGGGCCGGCTCCTGGGGGTCCATCTCGCCTGCCACCGGGGGGCGGATATCATCAACGAGGCGGCTCTGGCCATCCGCCTGCGGGCCACAGTGGAGGATCTGGCAAACGCGTTGCATGTCTATCCTTCAATGGGAGAGGGCTTACGGCTCTGCGCCCAGGGATTCAGCAGGGATATCAGCCGGTTGTCGTGCTGTGCCGAATAGTTGCTCCGCGCGAATCGCGACGAGGCGGACCATGGAGAGCAGCGCAAAAAGTTCACACCTGGACCCTGAATTGTCACGGCGGCTCCACCGGGCCCTCACCTGCAGCAAGGAGGAGCTCTTCGAGGCCCTCCTGGACCCCTCCACGGAGGTGCTCCGGGCGGCGCTCCGGAACCCTGCCCTGGACGACAACCACCTCCTGGCCCTCCTGGGGCGCCGGGACCTGACCGAGGAGCTCCTCAGAACCGTGGCCGGCCTCGACGCGGTAACGGGAAACCACCGGCTCACGGTGGCCCTGGTCCACAACCCGGGGACACCGGCAACCATCTCCCTACCGCTCCTTCCCCGCCTCTACCTCTTCGAGCTCGTCACCATCACCGAGTTTCCCGGCACGACCCCCGACCAGCGGCTGGCCGCAGAGCGGGCCATCATCCAGCGGCTCCCCACGACTCCCCTCGGCAACCGGATCACCCTGGCCCGCCGGTCCACCGCGCCGGTCCTGGACGCCCTCATGAAGGAGGGGGACGTGCGGGTGGTGGAGGCGTGCCTTGCCAACCCCCGCCTCAAGGAGGCATCGGTCTTTCAGCTCGTCTCCTCCTCCCGGACCCTGGCCGAGGCCATCGCCGCCGTGGCCCGCCACCCGCGCTGGGGGAACCGTCCCAACCTGAAGATTGCCATGCTCCGGAACCCGAGCACCCCCGCGTCCCTCTTCACCACTCTCCTTGCCGCCGCGCCGACCATGGAGCTTCGAAACCTGTCCGCCTCGGGCCGCCTGGGCCAGGAGCGCAAGCGCCTCATCCAGGAAGATCTCCGGCGGCGGGGCTACTGACCCCGGCAAGCCGGGGCCTTCCGTCCATACCCGTTACCTGAGAAAATACTGATGCACCGCGGCGCCGGCCAGCCAGACGCCGAAGCTGGCCGTCAGGACCAACGGCAGGGGAAACTGCCGCCGGAAGAGAAAAAAGGCCGCCACGAAGAAGAGGACCGTCGGGATGATCCCCCAGAGGACCCCCCTGGTGTACTCCTCCATGAGCTGGTAGTCCCCCGGCGACTCCGACCAGAGCCAGAGCAGGACCAGCAGGCTCGTAAGGGGCATGGTGGCGATGAGTCCGCCCAGGGTCGGGAAGCGCTTCCCGATTTTTGCGCAGGCGATGATGATGGCGAGGCTGATGAGGGCCTTGATGAAGGTCTGCATGGGGGTTCCTCTCAGCGAAGGATGGATTCGGCCAGGTCGAACAGGGGTCCGGGCCAGATGCCGAGGGCAAGGATGGCGAGGGTCACGGCGCCGAGGCAG
>CAJPFF010000275.1 GCA_905339345.1 Geobacteraceae bacterium
CAGTGCCGCCATCCGGCCCACGTTGCGGTTGTCTTCGCCCGCCCCGTTTGTGCAGCCGAGTACCACATCCTCGATCAGGTTCGGATCGAGGTTGTTGCGCTTGACGAGCTCGGCTATGCAATGGGCTGCCAGATCGTCAGAACGGACATTTTTTAATGCACCACCGAATTTTCCCACCGGCGTCCGTACGGCATCGATGATTACTGCTTCACGCATTGAAAACCTCCATGACTGAGAGATAGAGTAATTTCTAGATGTATTGGCCGCCGTCCACTTTGATGCACTCGCCGGTGATGTGGCGGGACTTCTCGGAGCAGAGGAAGGTGACCAGCCAGGCCACTTCTTCCGGCTTGCCCATGCGGCCGAGGACGATGTCGGCCAGGGATTTCTGCTTCACGTCTTCCGGCAGGGCTGCCATCATTTCGGTCTCGATGAGGCCGGGGGCGATGGCGTTGCAGTTGACGTTGGATTTTGCTAGCTCGCGGGCAAGGGCCTTGGTCAGGCCGATGATGCCGGCTTTCGCGGCCGAGTAGTTCGTCTGACCAAATTTGCCGCGCATGCCGTTGATGGAGGTGACGTTGACGATCTTGCCGCTCCCCTGCTCTTTCATCAGGGGGGAAACGGCGCGACAGTAGTTGAAATACCCCTTCAGGTTGATGGCAAGGCACTCGTCCCACTGCTCCTCGGTCATTTTCCAGATGACGGCGTCACGGTTGACCCCGGCGTTGTTCACCAGGATATCCACGCTCCCCAGTTCTGCGACGACTTTGTCCACCATGGCCTGGGCATCCTTGAAGCTGGCTACGTCAGCCTGGACCGCGATGGCCTTTTGCCCCATCTTCTGGATTTCGGCACAGATGGCGTTGGCTTCCTCGGAGTGCTTGCGGTAGTTGATGGCGACGTTGGCACCGTTTTTTGCCAGGTCCAGCGCGATGGCGCTCCCGATACCAAGACTGGCGCCGGTTACAATTGCATTTTTCCCTTTGAGATCCATGTTCTCCTCCTTGTTAGACTGCTGGGTTGGTGTTGATATTTCGGCGATCCTGCTACTGGGCCGGGCGTCCAAACTTTTAGCATTATGGTAAACAAGTACTGCAATACCTTTTTTATGTCAACAAAAATTTACTTGCGCTTGTAAGTCATTGTCGTCGCTTCAATTATTCCGATGATCGTACCTGCGATCCATCCAAATACGAGGAGAGAAAATGGAGCGGCTTTTAGTAGGCACGGGCGGCAAGGATGGCTCAGGTCTTATTCCGTTGCTATCTATTTTTGTACAGATAGTGGCGGCTGCAACGGGGCGATTCATGACAACTCACCGTTGCTGTGTTATTAAGTAACGATACCTGCCCCATCACCTGAACATCCCAATGGGTGAGGCGCCACAGAAAGTATGGCAAAGAGGGAATCCACAGGATGATCCCGGTTGAGATCGTTTCCATAATCTCTCTCCTATATATTGGCCTTTTATACGCCGTTGCCTTTTTTGCCGACAAACGGTGTGAGGCAGGACGGAGCATTGTTTCCAACTCTTACATCTATTCCCTCTCCCTGGCGGTTATTTACACCTCCTGGACCTTTTACGGCTCCGTCGGGCGGGTCGCCACCAGCGGTATAGAATTCCTCGCCGACCACCTGAGCATCACTCTGGTGGCTTTCATCTGGTGGTTCCTGCTGCGCAAAATGGTACGCATCAGCAAAGAACAGAATATCCGCAGCATCGCCGATTTCATCTCCAGCCGCTACGGAAAGTCACCCCTTTTGGGCGCGATTGTCACCATTTTCGTCATTGCAGCGATTCCTCCTTACATAGCACTGCAGCTCAAGGCGGTGGCCTACACCTTCGATCTCCTCACAAAACCGCCCCAAATGGCCGGCGGATTAAATAATCTTATTCCCGCACTTCCTCCGTTCATTGATACCGCCTTTATCGTCACCCTTTTCCTCGCCCTTTTCGGTGTCTTGTTCGGGGCAAGGCACTTGGACGTCTCCAAGCGCAATGAAGGATTGGTGGCTGCCATTGCCCTGCAGGCGGTGGTCAAGTTCATTGCCTTCATCACCGTCGGGATATTTGTTACCTATGGCCTCTTCGACGGCTTCACCGACATCTTCAACCGCTTCGCCGCCCAATTCCCCGACCGGACACACCTCTTTCTCGTGGGGACGCCGCAAGTCCCCTATTCTTTATGGTTCTCCCGATTATTCATGATCATGATGGCGATCATGTTCCTTCCCCGCATGTTCCATGTCATGGTTATCGAGAATGCCGACGAGGAACACATAAAAGATGCCATGTGGCGCTTGCCGGCCTATGCGTTTCTGCTCGCCTTGTTCGTCGTGCCCATAGCCCTGGGAGGGATCATCATCAACGAGGGGAATACCGCCACAGCCGACTTTTTTGTCATCAATCTTCCCTTGCAGTCAGGTCACCCATGGCTGGCGATGCTGGCCTTCATCGGTGGCTTCTCCGCTTCGGCGGGAATGGTCATTGTTGAAGCGGTGGTTCTTTCCACCATGATTCTCGACCATCTGGTGTTACCAGTCATTCTGAAATTCAAAGTGGAAGCTTCCGACATATCGAAGGTTCTCCTCACCATAAAAAGGGCCGGAATCATTGCCGTCGTCTTTCTCGGATACCTCTACTATCGGTTCATCAGCGAGTCATACGCACTGATCAACACCGGGATCGTCACGTTTATCGCCGTTGCCCAATTCGCACCATCCATAATCGGCGGGCTCTTCTGGAAACGTGCAACACGTCGCGGTGCGATGACCGGACTGTTACTGGGATTTATCTTCTGGTTTTACACCCTGCTGATCCCCTTGTTTGTTCAGTCGGGGTGGCTGAATAGGAATATTCTGGAAAGCGGCCCCTTCGGTCTCGGCTTCCTGCGCCCGCTGGAACTCTTTGGCCTGAGCGGTCTCGACATGCTCTCCCACGCGCTATTCTGGACCCTTTTCTTCAACCTGGGGGGATTTATTGCCTTTTCCCTCCTGACCGAGCCGGACGAAACAGAAGCCGAACAGGCCGTCAAATTTGTGGATGTTTTTGAAACTCGCGAAGAACCAGTCAAGCGCAAAAGAATGAGCAAGGCATTTGCCATCGTGGAATTCGTCGACCTCATGACCAAGTTCATCGGCAAAGAACAGGCCCATGCCGCCATATCCAGATTCCTTGAACACCAACGGATCGATGAAAAGGGGAGCCTCTCGGAATACGAACTCCCCATTCTGAAACGTTTTACCGAGAAGGTTTTGGCCGGTTCGGTGGGCGCCGCCTCGGCCGGCATCATCGTGGATAGCTATCTGGCTGCACGGGGGAGTGAACTGGAAGATGTTTTCGACCTGTTCGGCACGGTCACCCTCAGCCGCACCGCCAGCCGGGAACAACTCGGCGTTCTTTACGAGGCTGCCCGGGTTGTGGCCGGGAAATCCGACCTGAAGACCATACTGGACAACATCCTGGAACTCCTCCAGCAGCAGTTCAAGTTCGACATGTGCGTTATCCGCATTCTCGATGAAGAAACGAAGGTTCTTACCGTACAGGGGCAGAAAGGGATGAGCTCGGATCACCTTGATGAATCGGACCGGGAATTGAGCCTTGAGACGTACGCCGGAACAGCCTATCTCACCAACTCTGCCGTAGTGGTCAACGATACGGATTTCATGGACAAACCAGTCTCCGCCCGGGTTGTCAGGCGGGAGGGATTCAAGTCCTTTGCCCATGCCCCCATTACGATCGAGGGAAACCCCGTGGGCATTCTGTCAGCCTTCTCAAAGTCAATGAAGGGAATTTTTACCGAGGAGTTCGTTGAACTCTTCACTAATCTGGCGGGACAGATCGGGATAGCCCTTCGCAACTTTCAGCAGGCCGAAAAACTGATTAAGGCGAAGGAACATGAAAAGGAGATGCAGATCGCCCGGACCATCCAGATGGGGCTCCTGCCGACACGCGCCCCGGCTGTCACGGGAATATCCCTGGCGGGAGCATGCATTCCAGCCCGCGAGGTGGGAGGGGATTATTATGATTTTCTGCTTCGCGGCACCAGTAGTCTGGACCTGGTCATCGCAGACGTATCCGGACATAATGTCGGTGCAGCCCTGCTCATGGCGGAAGTCCGCACCATCATCCAGGCCGAGGCAAAGGTCATCCGGGGTCCCGGCGAGATACTGAGTGTCCTCAACGAATTTCTCTATGAAGACCTTACCCGTGCCGAGCTCTTCATTACCATGTTTTACCTGAACTACGATGCCGACATGCGGAAGCTTTCCTTCGCCAGCGCCGGACACAACCCGCCGATGGTCTGGAGGTCACATTCGCGAACCTGTGAGTGCCTTGATGCAGAAGGTCTTATTCTCGGCGTAAAAAGAAAAGTCACGTTTGAAGAGAAACAGGTGCTGCTGCAGCCAGGAGATATTCTGCTGCTGTATACTGACGGCATTACCGAGGCATCCAATCCTGTTGGTGAATTTTTCGGCGAAGTTCGGCTCTGCTCCCTTATTGCCGAGTATCACACACTTCACCCACAACAGATTATCGATAATTTACTTACTCAGGTCAGGTCGTTCGCCGCAAGCCAGAACCTGACCGACGATGTCTCACTTGTCATTCTGAAGGTGGACTAGTTACGGTTCAATCACCGTGCTCGCAGGACGCCTGATAGGCAAGTATCCGTGCATGCATCTCATCGGGAAAAGGGGTCGCCTTGAAGGAACCGGTTGCATCCGAAATATAACAGGCCGCCATCCGCACATCGAAACAGGGCTTTCCCGTTTCATCATATCCTATTACGTCATAGCCGATGCTTGAACTTCCCAGCCGAGGAACCGTTACTGCCATGGTAATCACCTGCCTGGGCACCAGGGGGGTCAGGCACTCGCACCGGATCTCCAAAAACGGAACACCCCTCTGGCGAATACACTGCTGCAGCCACGATATGCCCAAGGTCTCCCGGTACCATTCCCCCACTGCCTCAACGGCGTAATTGAAGATCCTCGGAGCGTAGACAGTCCCGGACACCGTGCAATCTCCAAAGACCACCAGACGCTGGCTGGTAAACGGCACCTTGCCGGCTGGACCCTCAAGCCGCTGTCGGCATGGATTCCGTTCATCCCTTCTGACGAAGCCGCGCACCTTTTTCATGGGGGTACTCGCCAAATCATCACAGGGTACCAGACAAGCCTCGATTCGCTGGCGATACCGCGCCGGAATCGGGGTAGATTCGACGTTGTCCCCCTCGCTGAACCGCGCCTGAAGGGTGACCCGGAAGAAGGTTTCGCCAGCGGCGCTCTGCCCAACGGCACTAAATGTCATGGTGGCCCGATCGATGCCGACCACCTTAACCAGCACATGAACAATCTGGTCGGCAATCACGGGTCGGAAGTATTCGCACCCTATCTGCACAAACATTGGATCGAGATTGTGCCGAATTACCAGATCTGCCCAGGAAACACCCAGCACATCCTCATACCAGGCCTCAACCCCCTCCACGGCATAATCAACAGCCCGCGGCGTAAAATAGACACGCGCGGAGTCACAGTCTCCAAAATCGACTCGTCGCCGATATGAAAACGTTGTCCCAGACATGTGTCCCCCTTTATGAACAGCAGTAACAATATGACCTTACGCTGGATAATGCTTCAGAAATACCCAAGCTTGGATGATATGTCCGCAGCCCCCTTTTCCACGAGTGGAATAAGTTTTTCATTTATCAGGTCAGCGCCAAACCGCGTAATCGGCCCGGGAAGTACAACTGCCCCCACAACATTTGAACTGTAATCGCGAACAGGAGCCCCGACACAGATGACTCCCCCCTCCAGTTCTTCCTGATTGACGGCATACCCTTGTCGGGCAATCTGCCGAAGGTGCTCCAGCAAGTGTGCAGGGTTGGTAATCGTATTCGGCGTAGTCCGCTCAAACTCATGGTCTGAAAGAAACTTTGCCAGTCTGTCTTCAGGTAGGTAGGCCAGTTGCACCTTTCCGGCTGCTGTGCAATGGGCAGGAAGCCGCATGCCGATGGGGGGTACGACCCGTACCGGGTGGCTGCACTCGACCGCATCCAGGCAGATAATGGAAAATTCTCTCAAGACCGTCAGGCAGACCGTCTCGTTGCATTCCCTGACCATTGCCTCCATGGTTGGTCTCGCACGACTGACGAGCCTCATCTGCCTGGCAACCATCCGACTGAGGTGAAAGGCCTTGAGACCAAGCCGGTAGCTGCCGGTACGCGCGTTTTGCTCGATAAACCTGCGGGACTCAAGGGTGGCCAGCAACCTGAACACGTTATTCTTGGGAAGCTGCAGGCGCCTCCCCAGCTCGCTCAGACTGAGCTCACCGACATCACCCTGGAACTGCTCCAGAAGCTCAAAAGCATGGTCGACCGACTTGATCAACGGAATGGATTTATTTTTCTTCTTCATGGTTCGTGTTCCATTGCCCTATCTAATCCGGAACTATCAAACCAAGGCAACTCCCCCGGCTCAGCCGGGGGACTTCCCTTACGCCATTGCCTCGGCCATCACCTCGGCGATATCCTTAACCCGAACATTCTCGGCACCTTCGTCCTTCAATCCGTCTTCCATCATGGTCATGCAGTAGGGGCAGCTGACGCAGAGCGTGTCGGGCTGCTGCTTGAGGGCTTCCTTCACCCGTTCGAGGTTGATCCGGCTCCCGATCTGCTCCTCCATCCACATCCGACCGCCGCCGGCTCCGCAGCAGAAACCGTTTTCCTGATTGCGCTCGAACTCGGCAGGGGCCTTTCCGGTGGCCGCCTTGAGCACAGCTCGGGGCGCCTCGAAGGTGTCGTTGTGGCGGCCCAGGTAGCAGGAATCGTGAAAAACGATCTTGCCCTGCTCGGCCTGCTTGGGAAGCTTGAGCTTCCCCTGTTCCACAAGCTGCGCGATCAGCTGGCTGTGGTGCACTACTTCCACTTCCAACCCGTACTGCCTGTAGTCGTTCTTGAGG
>CAJPFF010000276.1 GCA_905339345.1 Geobacteraceae bacterium
CAGTAGGTGCAAAATTAACATACAAACAGACTAACGTGCCTGATGCGCTGTGACAGCTTGTTCCCAACGAGTTTCCAGGTCTTGGTAATATTCATCCGGGTGATGACGAAAGCGGTGGAGTTTTTTCAAACGGGTTTCAACTTTCAGCAACTCAGCACGCGCTTTCACAAAATCTGCATGAGATACTTGGCGCAATCGCTTGAACAAATCGTCGAACGTTTCTGCATGGTCAACGAAAGCCGCAAACGGACCATAGCGCAACATGAATTCATGAACTGATTTGCGTCCAGTAATTCGCCGCTGATGATGTTTCAGGTCCTTGAAAAATGTCTCCAGACCATTGTTGGAGGAAGGCAAGTTCGGAACACGATAGCAAGTGAACAGCCCCCACCACCGATGGCGGACTTCTTTAACGATGTGGGCGATGACCGGCGCGTCGTCAGGTTGTTCTCGCGCCGTCTGCTCCAACCGTTCGAGAAATTCAGTGACCTCCCGTTTGACTTGCCGTGCCGTACGTGGCCATCCCAGTTTATCCGGGGTCTCCAAGAGTTGCACTAATTCAATGATCCAGTCGCGTTGATGGTTTACGCGCTGATACGGTTGGGCATAATGCTCGCGCAACGTTGGAATATTCAGCAGTGCCGCCAGAAGTGGATGCCCCCTTTTTTCTGGCAACGGCTCAAGGAAGCTTCGAGGCGATCCAATTCATTGTAAAGCTGCAAGCCGGACAGATCAAACGGCGATACACCGTCGGCGCGCAAGACATCGCGCAAGGCTTCCGCATAGTCTACCAGCACGGTGCGTTGTGAATCGTCTGGAGCAGACTGGCTTAAAGTGCGACTGATCGGACGCAATTTGGCTCGAATATCACGGCGTAAATCGGTTTTCAGGGCGCGATCGGCTTCAAAAATGGGCTTGCCGGCGGCACACAGGCAATGCACTTGGCACGCTTGATGCGGACGCCCCGGCAACGTGGCGGTTACCGCACGACGAATGTTTTGATCGGCGTCACTGATCACACCGCGAATGCGAAAGCCCAAAGCTTTCACGGGTTCCAGCAAACGCCGACTGATCAGATCGGCGCGACGGCTATACAACGTTTCGCCAACGAGCGTCAAACTCAGATGGGCTTCGCGAACGACAAACAGCATCTCATTGCCTTGCTCGGGTTCCATACCATCAATGCTAATGATCATCCCGTGTCGTTGGAAGTACGCGCGCTGAGCTTCGATCTTCGCCGGTTGGGCCGCACGGAGCAGCGCCAAGAAATCACCAATCAAGTTGAGGATCTGACGTCGCGAGACCGGCAAATGCTTGGCTTGCAATAAAGTCGCAATCTCATCCAGGGTGCGGTGATCCCAGAACCGCCACCAACCGACCTGTGCGAATAGATCAAATCCAAAGCTGCTACCCTTGGGAGTGAGTTGTTCAGCGTCTAGGGAGCGGTGAATCACATTGGCTTGTGTACATTTCGCGCGACTGCAACTGTACCCCAGGCTGAAGATTCGCCAGCGACCCTGCAAAGTGATCACATACTTACGCCACATGATGCAACGACGATACAGCGGTGCACCACAACGTGGGCAAGTTGTGATGAGCGGACGATAGTAAAGTGCAGGAACGTTTGCATTGTCTTTGGCTTTTCGCATCCGAGTCTCCCAATCGAGATAGAGTCATTCTACTCGATTGGATTTCCCGACGCTA
>CAJPFF010000277.1 GCA_905339345.1 Geobacteraceae bacterium
GCATCACCGCCTTCGGCCTGCTGCCGCTGCTGTTTGCCAGCGGCCCCGGCTCGGAAATCCAGAAGCCGTTGGCCATCGTGGTCATCGGCGGCCTGATCAGCTCCACGCTGTTGACGCTGATCATGCTGCCTATCCTGTACCGTCGATTTGGTATCCCACGCAGGGAGAAAAAAGATGCATAAGCCTCTCAATTGCTGTCTGACTTTGCTGTGCCATAAATCGATGGAAGAACGCTTGGTGGATTACCTCCTGGAACACCCGGAACTGGTGACGGGATTTACCATCTCCCGCGTCGACGGAAACAGTCAATCAGAAGAACTGCACAGCATGGCAGAACAGGTACGCGGCCGTTCGCGGCGCATCGAGATCAGCGTTGTGATGAATCTCGACGACGCCCAGGCACTGCTGGCACGCCTCAAGAATGATGAACCCAACCGTGAGGTTGCTTACTGGATCACGCCGGTGCTGGAATTCGGGAGGTTAGCTTGAAACACTTGCTGCTGTCTCTGACTACCCTGCTAGCCTCCTCCGCATTTGCGGCAGAAGCGAACTTCCCCGACCTGCCTCCACATGCACAGATCGATGCTGCCCTCAGCAGCAACCTCTCCGTGCAAACGGCCATAACCGGTGTCAAGCTGGAACAGGCAAACCAGCGCAAGTGGAACAGCGGCAATTACGAGTTCAATCTGCGCGCAGGCGCAGCGCAACGCAACATTGTGACCACCGGGCAAAAGCAGAAGGAATGGGATGTCGCGCTGGAACGCCCGTTCCGATTGTTTGGAAAGGCCCAGATCGATGCCGATATCGGCACGGAAAGCGTGGCACGCGCCGAGTATGCGCTGGGTGATGCGCGCCACGAAGCCGGGCGCATGCTGCTGCACCTGTGGTTCAACTGGCAGCGCGAACTGGCGCAGACGAGCCAGTGGCAACAGCAGGTGGACATTCTCAAGCAGCAGGCGCAGATGACCGAGAAGCGCATGAAAGCAGGCGATGCGCCAAAGATGGAGCTGAATCAGGCACAGGCCGCCGTAGCGCAAGCCAGCGTCTCGTTACAGCAGGCCAGGATGCGCACCCAGATTGC
>CAJPFF010000278.1 GCA_905339345.1 Geobacteraceae bacterium
ACATGGCGGTTTCTGGATAGAGCTTCGCGACGCGGGCAATCGCGCGCTCTTTCACCGGGTTCTTGACAACCCGCTGGGGAACTCCGTTGAAGTGCATTCGCCCGACGGAAAGATCGAACGCCGATTCGGCGAGGTAACGGAGGGGATTTTCGAGGTTTTGCTCCCCGACGAAGACGACGCGAGGTCGGTCGTTCTGATGGGCAACCCGCTCGTTCCTGCCAAAGGAAAGGCCAAACGCCCGGCGGCATCGGGTGAATTGGCACGGTTTGACATTCCCGGACGCGGGAAAGGGGGTGAATGATGGGCTCAAGTGATGGATATGTGCTGGGAACCACCAAAGTAGTCGATCATGGCCCTGACAATGCCCGCTGGAACCTGGTAGTTATCGGCGACGGCTATCGCGCAAGCGAACTCCCAAACTACCACACGCATGTTCAGAACTTCATTACCGAGCTGCGGAATACGCCCCCGTTTAACGAACTCTTCTGCGGAATCAACGTTTACCGAATCGATGTGGTTTCCACCGACAGTGGGGCGGACGATCCCGGCTGCGCGGGAGGAACGGCGGTGACGGCGAATACGTACTTCGATGCGACGTTCTGCACCATGTTCGCGGGAAGCCCGCTGGATCGGCTCCTTTCGGTGGACACGGCTCTGGCGCTCTCTGTCGTTACGGCGCGGGTGCCGCTGCGGCATCAGGTGCTCTGCATCGTCAATTCGACCAAATACGGCGGATCGGGGGGGACGATCGCAACCTGTTCGGTCGATCCCCAGGCAAACGAGATTGCCATCCACGAGATGGGCCACAGCGCGTTCGGACTGGCGGACGAATACGGCGGCAACGGTGCGGGAACGCCCGCCGGCGAACCTTCACAGCCGAATGCTACCCGTGACACGAACCGGGCAACAAATAAATGGCGTACCCTGATCGCGGCAACGACGCCGATGCCCTCGCAATGCGACGCGTCGTGCGCCGCCTCGACCTGCGTGCCGCCCGGTTCTCCGCCTCCGGCCGGCGCGGTCGGAACCTACGAAGGCGCCATCTATTCGGACTGCAACACATACCGGCCGCTGCCGTCGTGTTACATGCGCGATTACGGACCGTTCTGCCCCGTCTGCTCCGGTGTCATCAGGGCGACGCTGCAGCCGTTCCAGCCGGCGGAATCGATCAATCTCGTAACGCCGAGCATTTCATTCACCAACGTTCCTGCGGGAATGGGGGGCGTCGGCGTTACCACCCACCGGGCGATCCGATGGGATGTGGTTACCTGCCGGAGTCTCACCTTTCAGATCACGGCCGGGCCGACCGGCGGTTTCGGCACTCCGGCGGGCACGTCGGTGTCGGTCACGGCCGATCCGAATCTTCCCTCTGTCGCTGCGCGTATCTGGCTTTCCTACACCTCAACCAATCCGGGCGACACGGCGAGCGGCAGCGTGACGGTGCGCTGCGTCGAGACGGGCCAGACCTGGGTGATCAACATCAACGCCAACACCATTGCCCGGCCGCGTTCGGCCGTAGCGCTCGTGATCGACCGTTCGGGCAGCATGAATGACGATGCCGGTGACGGCATCACTAAAGTTCAGAAACTGCGCGAGGCGGCAAACGCCTTTATCAGCATCATGCTGCCGGGCGACGGCATCGGACTGGTCCGATTCAACGAGACTGCCCAGCGCATGATGGAGATCCAGGATGCGGGGGCATCTCCCGGCGGTGCCGGCCGCACGACCGCCATCGGCCACATTTCGGGAAGCGACATCAACCCCTCCGGCTGGACATCCATTGGCGACGGCGTCGTGAACGGGAAGCAGATGCTCGATGACGCGCAAGCCGCCCCTTCCCCGGACTACGACGTGACCGCCATGGTCGTACTCACCGACGGCCAGTGGAACCGCCCCCCTTCGCTCGCTGACGTTTCCGGAAGCATCACGGCCAACACCTACGCGGTCGGTCTCGGGATTCCATCAAATATAAGCGTCCCCGCTCTCACCACGCTTTGCCAGGGTCATAACGGCTACCTTCTCATAACCGGAACGCTTTCGACGGATCAATCGATGCGGCTGTCGAAGTATTTCCTGCAGATCCTGGCAGGGGTGACCAATGCGCAGATTGTCGCCGATCCCTCCGGGGTGCTGGACCGCCGTTCCGAACACCGGATTCCGTTCTGGATCTGCGAGGCTGACTACGGAATGGATCTGATCGTTTTGAGTCCTGCCCCACAGGTCATCGACTTCCAGCTCGAAGCACCCGACGGCACGAGGATCACGCCAGCCTCAGGCCCGGGCGGTGCCAATTCGCAGTTCGTTCTGACCCAATACGCGTCGTTTTATAGATGTGCGCTCCCCGTGCTGCCGGCGAACGCGGCGGGAAGTCATGAAGGCCTCTGGCACGCCGTGCTGAAACTCGGCAGACGGATACCGGGAGGCTACACCTATGATTCCGGCGCCCAGAATGTAAAAGGCCCGGTCATACCGTACGAGTTTGTTGCCCATTCGTATTCGAGCCTGACGTTCTCGGCACACGTCTCACAGGCGAGCTTTGAGATCGGCGCCACGGCCAACATCGAGGCGTCCCTGCGCGAATATGACGCAGTTCCGCGCGGCCGTGCGAACGTGTGGGCGGAGATTCGCAGACCTGACGGCGTCATCGACACGATAGGGCTTTCGGCCACATCGGGAGACCAGTACACGACGAACTATGGCTTGCCGATCCCGGGCGTGTACCTCATCCGTGTCCGGGCCCATGGCGAGACGATGCACGGACTCCCCTTCGACCGCGAACAGACGCTGACGGCCGTGGCGGTACCGGGGGGGGACCGGTGGGATCCGAACGATCCCAAACGCGATCCGGTCTGCGAACTGCTGGATTGCCTCCGGCGAACCGGGGCCATTAACGAGGAGTTTATGCGAAGACTGAAAACCCTCGGGATCGACCTTGCGTCGTTCCTGAAGTGTTTCGAAAGGAAATGCCGCGGAACGGCCGCTGCAATCGAAACGCGCGGGCAACCGAATTCAGTCACAGGGACAAATCTGAATCTCGCCGCTTTCTCGCGTGAGGAATTGACTGAATTGATCACGGAAGCCGTGAAGCAGTCGTTGAATAATTCCGCGGCATGGTCACCGACATTGCAAACCCCAACGGATTTGATTTAATCGATCCAGTGAACGGCAACCGCCTCAGCAGCCGCCCCCTTGGAACTCCTAACGAGGACTGTCTCTCACGGCAAAAAACGAAAAGGCGGGGTCTCGAACCCCGCCTTTTTCGTTGCAGCCCCGGATGGAGAGGGCTCACATCTTTTTGTGCTCCTTGCGGAGCCGTTCCGCGTCTTCCCGGATCCGGGCGGCGGCCTCCTTGACCTTGGCCCAGCCGTACCAGTGCATGTAGTCGGGGTTGGCGTGGAAGGCCCCCTGGAAGGCCCGCTGCCGGTACTCGAGGAAGATCAGATAGAGCTCCTGCTCGGCGACGCTCTTCGCCTCGTAGAACTGGAGGAGGTCCGGGGCGTATTTCCACCCCTGGGGCTTCGTCAGGATGCCGTCGTCGTAGAGGGCCTTCACCGTCCGGATAGAGTCGGCGAAGATCTTGTCCACTTCCCGGATGACTTCGTCCCCCGCCCTGAGGTTTTCGATGGCGTAGCTGCGGGAGTGGCACTTACTGCAGACTTCGACCATCTTGGCCCGCTCCCGGTCGAAATCCTCTTTGGTGAGGCGGGCGATCTTGGCGGCCTTCACCGCGTCGAGCCGTTCGGTCGGTTGCCCCTTGTCGTCCAGCACGCCGATGGCCTTGAGGATCGTCACCCGGTTGTCGAGCCATTCCTTGTCGTCCTCGGGGAGGCGAAGGGCCAGGAATCCCCAGGCGGTCATGACGCCGTGGTTCCCGTCGGGCATGTGGCAGGTCTGGCAGGTGGGGGCGCGGCCGGTGGTGGGCTCGATCTCCCAGATCGTGCCGTGCTTGGAGGTTTGCCACATCTCCCACTGGGGATGGTCGAAGCCCATGTGGCAGGTGCGGCAGGCGCGGGGATCTTTCGCCTCCTTCACCGAGAAGCTGTGACGGGTGTGGCAGGAGTCGCAGGCGCCGCTGCCGTAGTGCTTGAGTTCTGTGGCGGCCTTGTCGCCGATTTTGTGGCAGGCGGAGCACCCCTTGAGATCCCCGCCGCCAACGGCGGAAGGCTGGTGCGTGATCATCGGCATAGCCTTCATGACGGTCCAGGCGAGGGCATGTTTCCCCTCACGGTATTCCTTCACCCGCTTGGGGTGGCATGTGGCGCAGGTGTCGGGGGAAGGGAGCTTGACCTTTGCCACATCCTCGGCTGATTTGTGGTCCGAGCCGTGGCAGGTGGAACAGTCAAGGGTCTTGCCCATTTTCCCGGCCAGAAACTGGGTGACGATGCCGGGTGTCACCTTCTCGTGGCAGTCGATGCAGGCGGATTTCTTCGCCGCGACGGCAGGTGAAGCTATCAGGACGAGCAGTGCGAGTACGGCCGTTACTGCCGGCCAGCCGATCCATCGTTTGTTCATGACTTCCTCCTTGAATCCTGCAGTCGAAATCGAGCTCCTCTCCCTTAAGATTTTATTAATAATTACTTCAGGTTACCGCAAAAACCCCGCTCGTCAAGGCTACCGTCACCCCGGGCTTGTGTTTTTTTGCGCTCCCCGTCTCCCCTGACCGCCACAAGCGCGTCCGGAAAGCCCGGCGATTCCGGGATGATTTCACCCCACCTGCCCACTCGCCCCTCCGCCCGGGCATCCCCGGCCTCGTTGACAAGTCTTTTCGAGCGCTTACACTTACACCAGACGGCCCACAGCCCCCCTCCCGGCCGAAGCGGCGGAAGAAGCGCCCTTATTGACGCCCCATGAGGGACGCAGTTGACGGATCGGTCTCCTGCTTCCCTGAAAGCGGAAGGAGGTAACATATGATCTCACGCATCATCAGAATGTGGTTTGTTCTTGCTCTCATCACCATTGCAGTGGTGGGCAGCCGAGCAGCCCTGGCTCAGAGCGGGACAGAGCAGAAACAACCATCACTCTACAACCGTTTAGGCGGGTTGGCCCCGATCTCCGTCGTGGTGAGCGATTTTATCGATGTCCTGGTTCCGGACCCGGTCCTTAATGCCAATCCTGCGATCGATGCCGCCAGGAAGCGAGTGCCACCGCCGTATCTGAAGTATCACGTGACCGCGATGGTCTGTCAGGCAACCGGAGGACCGTGCCAGTACCACGGACGGGGGATGAAAGAATCCCATGCGCACCTGAACATCACAGAGCGTGAGTGGGACAGAATGGTGACGATCTTCAAGGAGATACTCGCCAAGCATGACGTTCCGGAGAAGGAGTCCCAGGAACTGCTGAAAATCGTGGGCTCCACGAA
>CAJPFF010000279.1 GCA_905339345.1 Geobacteraceae bacterium
AGCGCCGGCACCGCGGCCACGGCCGCCGTCAGCGGCAGCCCCTATGCCATTACTGCCAGTAACGCCACCGGCGGCTCCTTCAACGCCGCCAACTACACCATCACCTACAACAACGGGGCATTGACGATCACCCCGGCGGCACTCTCCATCACCGCCGGCGATGCCAGCAAGAGCTACGGCCAGACGCCGACCCTTTCGGCATTCACCTCCAGTGGCCTGCAGAACGGCGAAACCATCGGCAGCGTCACCCTGGCCAGCGCCGGCACCGCGGCCACGGCCGCCGTCAGCGGCAGCCCCTATGCCATTACTGCCAGTAACGCCACCGGCGGCTCCTTCAACGCCGCCAACTACACCATCACCTACAACAACGGGGCGCTGACGATCACCCCGGCGGCACTCTCCATCACCGCCAACGACGCCAGCAAGACCTACGGCCAGACGACAACTTTCACCGGCACCGAATTCACCTCCAGTGGCCTGCAGAACAGCGAGACCATCGGCAGCGTCACCCTGGCCAGCACAGGGGCAGCAGCCTCCGCAAGCGCAGCGGGAAGCCCTTACGCAATAACGGCATCCAATGCAACCGGCGGCACATTCAACGCGGATAATTACACTATCAGCTATAACGACGGGGCGCTTACCGTATCCGCCGTGCCCACGGTTGCTGATGAGCCGGTTGTTGCTGATGAGCCTATTCAGCAGCCAGTGCCGACCCCGCTGGCGGTTTCGGACCAGAGATCACCTCCGGCCATCCCGCAGCCCCCCGCTCCGGTTGTTGACTATACCGGCGGCAGTGGCACATCCGCCGGTATTTCCGCTGGCGTAGGCGGCCTCAGCGTAACCCTTGTCAGCCAGCCCACATCGCAGAGTTCCGGAATTATTGCCGTAGCCGTACCGGACAGCATGGCACAGCCAGGGTCGGCTTTCAGTTTCCAGCTACCTGAACAGGCCAGGGACATGGCAGCCGCAACCGCCGCAGCAGTAACAGTTTCCCTGTCCGACGGCGGGCAATTGCCGGGATGGCTTCGGTACAGTCCGGAATCGAATACTTTTACGGCCAGCGATGTTCCGGCAGGTTCCCTGCCGATCAAGATTACCGTGACTGTTGGAGATCAAAGCTGGACTGTGGAAATTACGAAGCAGCAGGCGTAGTAATCATAAAGATCTATTGCAGTTGCTAGCTCCATGTTTCAAAATAGGGCGGCCATGGTCGCCCTTTAAATTTTCTGCCTGGAGAACACCTATGACCCCTCGTTTTGTCGGCGTCGCAGGCTTGCCCCGAGCCGGTTCCACCCTGTTGTGCCAGCTGCTTGCCGAGCATCCCGCCATACACTGTGAGGGGCACAGCTCGCCCCTCTGCAATGCCCTGCTGATGATGCGCCGTTTCATCAGCGACGACCAGTTCATGCTGTCGCAGCTCGACGTGCAGTTCGAGGCCACCTATGCCCATCTGAAATCGGCCATGCAGGGGTTTCTGCACGGCTGGCACGGTGACTGCGGCAAGCACGTTGTCGCGGACAAGAACCGCGCCTGGCTGCACTGCATCGAGATGCTGCTGCATCTGGACCCCGAGGCGAGGCTGCTGGTGCCGATCCGCGAACTGGGGCAGATTTACGGCTCTATCGAGTCCCAGCACCAGAAAACCATCCTGCTGGACTTCATCGACCACCTGGCCGATTTTGACCGCTTCGGTCGGGCCGACAAGCTCTTTGCCCAGGACAAGTCCATCGGCGCGCCGCTGTCGTCGATCCGGGCCATAGAGGAACTGCCGCAGACAGTAAAAAGCCGCCTCTATTTCGTGAAGTTCGAGGATATGATCGCCGACCCGGTCGACACCATGGTGCGGATTTACAGCTGGCTCGGGCTGCCGCCCCATACGATTGATCCGCAGCGCATCACCACCCGGCCCCATGAGAGCGACAGCCACTACCGCTTCAAATACCTGCACCGGCAGCAGGGGAGCATATCCGCTCCCGGGCGCCATGAAATTCCCCCCCGCATTCAGTCGCAGATCGAGCGAGCCTGCGGCTGGTACTACGAATGGTTCTACCCGAAGAACGGCCCTGCCCCCCAGCCGCGGACGAAACGTTGATGCGATCCGGCCTGACCATTTCGGTGCTCGACCAGCTGGAAGCCGAGGCGATCCACATCCTCCGCGAGGTGGCATCCGAGTTCGAGCGTCCGGTGATGATGTACTCCATCGGCAAGGATTCGTCGGTGATGCTGCACCTTTGCCAGAAAGCGTTCTGGCCTGGCCGGATACCGTTTCCCCTGCTGCATGTGGATACCCGCTACAAGTTCCCGGAGATGGTGGCTTTCAGGGATGCCCGGGCTGCCGAGCTGGGATTCGAGCTGCGAGTTTACCACAGCCGCGACGGGGACGATGACAGCGTCAACCCGTGGGACCTGGGGACCGTGCGCTGCTGCGCCAGTCTCAAGACCAGCGGGCTTCTGGATGCGCTGCAGGAGGGGGGGTATGATGCGGTCATCGGCGGGGCCCGCCGCGAAGAGGAGCGCTCCCGTGCCAAGGAGCGGATTTTTTCCTTCCGTGATGCCAACGGCCAGTGGGAACCGCGCCGCCAGCGGCCCGAATTCTGGAACCTCTACAACAGTCGCGTCAACAGCGGCGAAAGCATGCGGGTGTTTCCCCTTTCCAACTGGACCGAACTGGATGTGTGGCGCTATATCGAACGCGAGTCGATCCCGGTGGTTCCGCTCTACTTCGCGGCAAAGCGGATGGTGGTGGAGCGCAACGGCCAGCTGATACCGGCAGGAGAGGGGACACCGCTGCTGCCCGGTGAGACGCCTGTCCCGCGCCTCTGCCGCTACCGGACGCTGGGGTGCTATCCCTGTACGGGCGCGATTGCCTCCAGTGCGACCACGTTGGCGGATATCATCACCGAACTGGAGCAGACCCGCCTTTCGGAGCGTACAACCCGCCTCATCGACCATGACCAGGACGGTTCCATGGAGCGCAAGAAGCGGGAGGGGTATTTCTGATGACCGACCTTCTGCGCATCATGACCGCCGGCAGCGTCGATGACGGGAAGTCCACCCTGATCGGGCGCATGCTTTACGATGCCGGCGCCCTCCACGATGACCATATCGCTTCGCTCTACAAAGGTGCGCGCGGCGGCGAGCGCCCGGATTTCGCCCTTTTGACCGATGGCCTGCGGGCCGAGCGGGAGCAGGGGATCACCATCGATGTCGCCTACCGCTATTTCGCCACCCCACGCCGCCGCTTCATCATTGCCGATGCCCCGGGCCACGAGCAGTATACCCGCAACATGGCGACAGCAGCCTCCAATGCCGATCTGGCGGTGCTGCTGATCGACGCCCGGCAGGGGGTGTTGACCCAGTCCAGGCGCCATGCCTTCATCTGTGCGTTGCTGGGGGTGCCACGCCTCCTGGTGGCTGTCAACAAGATGGATCTGGTTGGTTTCAGGGAGGAACGCTTCCGTGAGATCGAGGATGAGTACCGGACCTTTGCCGTCCGGCTTGGCCTGAAGAACCTCTGCTTCATTCCGGTCTGCGCCGTCGACGGGGACAATCTTGTCCACAAAAGCGAGCGGATGCCCTGGTACGGAGGACCGTGCCTCCTGCCGTATCTGGAGGACGTGTATGTGGCCGGTGACCGCAACCTGGTCGACTTCCGTCTGCCGGTGCAGCGCGTGGTACGCCCTGACGCAAGCTTCAGGGGATACAGCGGCACCCTCGCTTCCGGCGTGGTGCGGGTTGGCGACGAAGTGATCGCGCTCCCCTCCGGTTTCCGTTCTTCAATCAGAAGCATCCACCTGGGCAGTACCGCATTGCCCCAGGCCGTGGCAGGTCAGGCAGTAACCGTCTGCCTGGACGATGAACTGGATATCGCCCGGGGCGACCTGCTCGTGCATCCCGGCAATGTCCCGAGAGAATTCAAGGAACTGGATCTGATGACGGTCTGGACCGGGGACGAGCACCTGGTTGCAGGAACGGTGCTGCTGATCAAGCTGGGCTGCCAGTGGATCAAGGCGCGCTGCGAGTCGATACGCTACCGCATTGACCCCGATACGCTGCGCCAGGAGCGGGTTGAGTCCCTCGGGATGAATGATATCGCCCGTATCCGGCTTGTGCTGTACCGCCCGGTTTTTGCCGACCCATATTCGCGCAACCGTCAACTGGGAGCATTGCTGCTTGTTTCGGCCTCCGGCAATGACACGGTCGGCGCCGCAACCATTGTGGAGCGGACCGATTACGATGCCGAGCTGAAGACGGACCGGGCAGTGCCGGAAAGGCGGGAAGTGGTCTGGCATCATGGGCAGGTGACGCTGGCGGACAGAACCGAACTGCTCCGTCAGAAGCCGCTGACAATCTGGTTCACCGGCCTCTCCGGCGCCGGCAAGTCAACTCTTGCCTTTGCCTTGGAAAGAAGGCTGATCGACATGGGGATGGCCTGCTACGTGCTGGATGGCGACAATGTGCGTCATGGCCTGAACCGCGACCTCGGATTTTCCCCAAAGGACCGCGCCGAGAATATCCGACGTATCGCCGAGGTTTCAAGGCTGATGAACGATGCCGGTTTGATCCTGATTACCGCCTTCATCTCTCCCTTTCAGGAGGACCGGGAGATGGCCCGTGGAATCATCGGCAACGAGCGTTTTCTGGAGGTTTACCTCGAAACCTCACTGGAGGTTTGCGAAGGAAGGGACCCCAAGGGGATGTACAAAAAGGCCCGCAGCGGAGAACTGCCAAGCTTTACCGGTATCTCATCACCGTATGAACAGCCTGAGCGCCCCGACCTGAAACTGGATACGGCATCCCTTTCCATTGACGACTGCGTGATCATGCTGCAGAAGTCGGTCCGGGAGCGCTGCATGGGGTGGGAGACGTAATGTTTGACCCTGCCGTGATGACCGCAGGCCTGCTGGTCGGCCTGATGGTCGGTCTGACCGGCATTGGCGGCGGTGCGCTGATGACCCCCATTCTGGTTCTGCTGTTCGGCTTCGCTCCCAAGACGGCCGTGGGCACCGACCTGTTCTTTGCCGCGATCACCAAGATGGCGGGCGTGACAGTGCATGGCCGCCGCGGGACCATCGACTGGCAGGTCTGCCGGCGGCTTGCGGCTGGAAGCCTGCCGGCAGCCGTGCTGACGAGTGCCGCATTGCATTACGTCGGACGTGATGCCCTCACGGTAAACACTCTGATAATGCAGGCTTTGGGAGTCATGCTGCTCATCACGGCCATTGGGCTGATCTTCAAGAAAAGTCTGCACGAGATCGGCAGAAACTTCAGGATAGGCGATGCTGAGTTGTTCAAGCGGCTTCAAGCCCCACTGACCGTGTTTGCCGGGCTGTTCCTCGGGGTGGTTGTTACCTTGACTTCCGTCGGAGCAGGAGCCCTGGGGACGGTCATCATGCTCTACCTCTATCCGCTGCGCCTGACACCGGCCAAGGTTGTCGGCACAGACCTGGCCCACGCCATTCCCCTTGCACTTGTGGCCGGTTCCGGCCATCTGCTGGGAGGCAATATCAACGTTGCGCTCCTTCTAACGTTGCTGTCCGGCTCCATACCTGGAGTTTTGATCGGATCCTGGTTCTCGGCCCGCGCCTCAGATGCTGTCTTAAGGCCGGTCCTGGCACTGTTGCTGCTACTGACCGGCATCAAGATACTCTCCGGCTGTTGAGAATCCCTACGCCCACCATATGGTGACGGATTCAGGTCCTTTCCTTTTCGGCCCCATGCGGTAGACTTGTGGAGCAATCAACCCGAAAAGGAGGACTACTCAATGCAGGAACGCCCAGGAATCATCACCTTCAAGGGGAACCCCATGACCCTCCTCGGTCCGGCGCTGGCGGCGGGGGACAAGGCACCGGCCTTCACCGCCGTCGACACCGGCCTCGCGCCGGTATCCCTGGCCGATTTCGCCGGCAAGGTCAAGATCATCAGCGCCGTCCCCTCACTCGACACGCCGGTCTGCGACACGGAGACCCGCCGCTTCAACCAGGAAGCGGCGGCGCTCCCCGACGGTGTCGTCCTCCTCACCGTGAGCATGGACCTCCCCTTCGCCCAGAAGCGCTGGTGCGCCGCCGCCGGCATCGACCGGGTGAAGACCCTCTCCGACTACCGGGACCGCTCCTTCGGCCTCGCCTACGGGGTGGTCATCAAGGAGCTGATGCTCCTCTCCCGCTCCATCTTCGTCATCGACGCCACGGACACCATCCGGTATATCCAGCACGTGCCGGAGGTGACCAACGAGCCCGACTACGCAGCGGTCCTGGCTGCGGCCAAGGGACTGCTGTAGCTGACTCCATCATGTCCAGAAAAAGGAAAGGCCTGCTCACGATGCAGGCCTTTTTTTATTTCTTCTTCACCCTGAACCCCGCCTTTTCCAGCTTCGCCAGGTCGAGGCCACCGGAGCCCCTCTCCTCCCGGGGAGGCCGCTCCCCCTTGGGCCGTGGCGCTTCCCCTTCCGTTGCCTCGCGGATGGAGAGGGATATCCGCTTGCGGGCCCCGTCCACGGCCAGCACCTTCACCTTCACCACCTCTCCTGCCCGGACCGCCTCGTTGGGGTCTTTGATGTAGCGGGTCGCCAGATGGCTCACGTGGACGAGACCGTCCTGGTGGACGCCGATATCCACGAAGGCGCCGAAGGCAGTGACATTGGTCACCACCCCCTGCAGCACCATCCCCTCCTTGAGGTCGGAGAGTTCCCGAATGTCGTCCCGGAAGGCGGCGGTCTTGAACTCCTCCCGGGGGTCGCGTCCCGGCTTTTTCAGCTCCTCCACGATGTCCCGCAGGGTCGGAAGCCCCACCGCCTCGGTCACGTAGCGCTTGAGGTCGATCCGCGCCGCCAGGGCCGGGTCTGCGGCAAGCTGAGCCAGGGATACCCCCAGGTCGGCGGCCATGGCCTCCACCACAGGATAGCGCTCCGGGTGGACGGCGGTGTTGTCGAGGGGATGCGCGCCACCTCGGATGCGGAGGAAGCCCGCCGCCTGCTCGAAGGCCTTCTCGCCGAAGCGGGGGACCTTCAGGAGCCCCCGCCGGGAGGCAAAGGGGCCCTCCCCGTCCCGTCGGGCGACGATGGCCTTAGCCAGGGACGGCCCCACGCCGGAAACATAGGAGAGGAGCGCCCAGGAGGCAGTGTTGAGGTCGACCCCGACAAAGTTGACGCATGACTCCACCACGTCGTCCAGGGATTTTTTCAGGGCCTTCTGGTCCACGTCGTGCTGGTACTGGCCCACGCCGATGCTCTTGGGGTCGATCTTCACCAGCTCTGCCAGGGGGTCCTGGAGGCGCCGGGCGATGGAAATGGCCCCCCGCACCGTAAGGTCCAGCTCCGGGAATTCCTCCCGGGCGATATCCGACGCGGAGTAGACGCTGGCCCCGGCTTCGCTCACCATCACCACCGGCACCCGCTTTCCCGCTTCCGCCAGGGTCTCTTTCGCGAACTGCTCCACCTCCCGCCCCGCGGTGCCGTTCCCCACGGCGATCATCTCGATATCGTGGGTCTCAACGAGACGCAGGAGCTCCTTCCGCGCCCCGGCGACACGCCCCTCGCCGGTGTGGGGGTAGATGGTCACATGCTCCAGGAAGCGGCCGGTGCCGTCCACCGCGGCCAGCTTCGAGCCGGTCCGCAGTCCCGGGTCGATGCCGAGGACCCGCTTCCCCCCGGCCGGCGGGGCGAGAAGCAGATTCCGCAGGTTCTGGGCAAAGACCCGGATGGCCGCCTCGTCGGCCAGCTTCTTCGCCTCCAGCCGCAGCTCCACCTCGATGGAGGGGGCAATGAGCCGTTTGTAGGCATCCTCGGCTACCCGCTCCAGGAGCGGCCGAAAGATACTCTCCCGGGTCACGAGCCGCGCCCTGAGGCCGGCGTGGATCTCCGCCACCGGCGCCTCGACGGCCAGGAGCAGCACCTCCTCCTTCTCCCCCCGGCGCATGGCGAGCATCCGGTGGGAGGGGACGCTCTTCAACGGCTCCCGGTGGTCGTAGTACATCTCGAACTTGGTGACCGCCTCCTTCTTGTCGCTGGCCACGCGAGACGAGAAGATACCGTCGTCCCAGGTGAGGCGGCGGACAAAGGCCCGGGCGTCGGCATCATCGGCCAGCCGCTCGGCCAGGATATGCCCCGCCCCCTCCAGGGCCGCCGCCGCGTCGGGAACCTCCCGGGCCGGGTCCACGAAGGGGAGCGCCGCCTCCTCCGGCGTACCGGACGAAAGCTCCTGGGCCGCCATGATGTCGGCCAGGGGTTCCAGACCCCGCTCCCGGGCGATGGTGGCCTTGGTTCGGCGCTTGGGCTTGTAGGGAAGGTAGAGGTCCTCCACCTCGGTCTTCTGGCGGGAGCCCTCGATGCGGGCGCGGAGCTCAGGAGTAAGCTTCCCCTGCTCCTCGATGGATTTGAGCACCGTGACCTTTCGCTCCTCCAGCTCGGTGAAGTAGCCGAGGCGCTCCTCCACGGTGCGGATTTCCACCTCGTCCAGCTCGCCGGTCCGCTCCTTCCGGTAGCGGGCGATGAACGGCACGGTGGCCCCTTCCTTCAGGAGCTCCACGGTGTTTTCCACCTGGAACGGCTTCAGGCCGGTCTCTTCGATGATGAATGCAATGATTTTTCTGAGAATGTCGCTGGTCTTACTCATGGTTGGTCCTTTATATGGCTGAATGAAAAGGGGGAGGATACTACCACAGGGAGGAGGCGTTGAAAAGGGCGGGAACGCCGGAAGGATTCAGCGGTGGTCGATGCGGCAGGATCCGCCGTCGCAGGGAGGTGTGCGCCGGGGGAGATACTTCCGGATGCGGGCGAAGCCACGGTAGCCGAGCCGGGCCAGAAGATTCACGCCCGGGACCATGACGAGGGTGCCGAGGAACCCGTAGAGGGTCGATGCCGGGAAGGCCTGCCAAATGGCCCAGAAGGCCTCCACGGCACGATAGACCCGGCCGGTCCGGTCGATGGCGTGCATCTGGGCCATGAACTCGTCGAGGGTGATCCCGTGGGGTGACGGGTCGAAGGCGGGATCGCTGATGTCGACGAAGACGAGGCGCCCCCCGTGGTTCTTGCGCCGATAGATCGCCATCTCCGCCGCGCAGACGGAGCAGGCGCCGTCATAAAAAACCGTGAGGGGGAACTGGGGCGTTGCGGGCATCGACAAACCTCGCAGTCAGATGTTTCCGAAACCTGTACGGGAGAACCGGGCCGCAGCAACCCGGCTCAGGGGTAGAGCCGGAAAAGCTGCTCGACCACGCAGGCGGGCTTTTTCTCCCCCTCGATCTCCACGGTAATCTCGTAGATGATCTGCACCGCCTCACCC
>CAJPFF010000280.1 GCA_905339345.1 Geobacteraceae bacterium
CCCCGACGGCATGGACCGGGTCCTCGCCGGGATCGGCGCAGGCCTTGCCGAAACCCTGACTTTGGTCATCTCCAAGAGCGGCGGCACCAAGGAGACCCGCAACGGCATGCTTGAGGCCGAGGCCGCCTACCGCCGGGCCGGGCTTGATTTCCCCCGGTACGCCGTGGCCGTCACCGGCGAGGGGAGCGAGCTGGACCGGGCCGCCATCCAGGCCGGCTGGATTGCCCGCTTCCCTATGTGGGACTGGGTCGGGGGGCGCACCTCCGTGACCTCGGCCGTGGGGCTTCTCCCGGCAGCCCTCCAGGGGCTCGACATCGACGGCATGCTGGAGGGTGCCCGGCTCTGCGACTCTCTCACCCGCCGCACCGACACGACCCGCAACCCGGCGGCGCTCCTGGCCCTCATGTGGCACCACGCCACCGGCGGCAGAGGCTCCCGCGACATGGTGGTCCTCCCCTACAAGGACCGGCTCCTCCTCTTCTCCCGCTACCTCCAGCAGCTCATCATGGAATCCATCGGCAAGGAGCTGGACCGTGACGGGAACGTGGTCTGCCAGGGGATTTCGGTCTACGGCAACAAGGGGGCCACGGACCAGCACGCCTACGTGCAGCAGCTCCGCGAGGGGGTGAACAACTTCTTCGTCACCTTCGTCGAAGTGCTCCGGGACCGGCGCGGAGTGTCCCTGCCAGTGGAACCGGGGGTGACCAGCGGCGACTACCTGGCCGGCTTTCTCCAGGGGAGCCGCACGGCCCTCAGCGAAAAAGGGCGGGAATCCCTCACCATCACCATCCCCGAGATGTCGCCCCGCACCGTCGGCATGCTCATCGCCCTGTTCGAGCGGGCGGTGGGGCTCTACGCCTCGCTGGTGAACATCAACGCCTATCACCAGCCGGGGGTGGAGGCGGGGAAGAAGGCGGCCGGCACGGTGCTCTCGCTCCAGGCCGGCATCATCGCCCACCTGCGCGGGACCGGTTCCTCTCTGACGGCCGATGAGATTGCCGCGGCCCTCGGTCGTCCCGACACAGCGGAGACGGTCTTCAGGACGCTACTCCATATGGCTGCCAACCCGGACCACGGCATAAGGATGGAGCCAGCGGAGCCTCTCACCGCAAGCCGCTTCTCTGCACAGGCCTGAACAGGCCCGAAAGCAATGCCACCCGGCAGCGGCTCACCACACCTGGTCCTGGTAGGGGGCGGGCATGCCCACCTCTACACCCTTCGCCGTCTTCGCGTCCTCATCGGCCGGGGAATCGCCGTCACCCTTGTCACCCCGGACCGCTTCCACTACTACTCGGGAATGGGGCCGGGGATGCTTGGCGGGCGCTATCGCCCTGAGGATATCCGCATCGACGTGCAGAGTCTCGCGGAGGGCGGTGGCGCCCGCTGCGTCGTCGCCCCTGCTGAGAGGATCAATTCCCAGGCCAGACGGCTCCACCTGGCCGACGGCACCACTCTCTCTTACGACGCCCTGTCCCTCAACATCGGCTCAATCGTGGCCGACAATCCCCTTCCCTCTGACTGCATCGTTCCGGTGAAACCCATCGCAAACCTGGTCGCTGCCCGGGAACGGCTCCTGGCGGTCGCACGTTCGAAGCCCCCCCATGTTCTCGTCGTGGGGGGCGGGGCAGCGGGAGTCGAGATTGCCGGCAATGTCCGGCGACTTCTCAGGGACAGGGGGGATATCACCCTCGTTGCCTCAAGCCCAATTTTGCACCGATTTCCCCCACGGGCGCGCGAAGTGGTGCTCAATGCCCTTGCAGAGAGTCGGATCGAAACAGTGGAAGGAGTGAGCGTGAAAGGATGGATGGACGGTGGAGCGGTCCTCTCCGACGGACGAACGGTTGCCTGGGACCTGGCGTTGGTGGCAACGGGGGTGAAACCTCCTGCGCTTCTGGGGGAATGCGGGCTCCCCCTGGCCCCGGACGGCTCGCTCCTCGTGGACCGCTTCCTCCGTTCGACAGGGTCACCGGCCGTATTCGGAGGCGGCGACTGCATCACCCTGGCCGAGCAGCCACTCCCGCGGGTCGGCGTCTATGCCGTGCGCCAGGGGCCGATCCTCTTCCACAACCTTCAGGCACAGCTCACCGGTAAGCGGCTGTTGCCGTTCAATCCCCAGCGCAGTTTCCTGCAGCTTCTCAACCTGGGAGACGACACCGCCCTCCTCGTGCGCAACGGTATCGTCTGGCGGGGGCGACTCGCGTTTCGCCTCAAGGATTTCATCGACAGGCGGTTTGTGGAGAGTTTTGCGGGGAAAATGAGCGGGGCAGCGGGTTAGGACCCCGGGGCGAAGAACGGCTCAAGAAGAGCTGGATCGAGGGGGGTATCCGGCTTGACCGGAAATCCCGACATCGGGTCACGGTCAGCCATCCCTATGGAAAGAATGATTGTATCGGACTGGCCGGGGTCCAGAAGGCGGGGCCCCCATTGCAGGAACAGGACCCGGTTGTTGGGGTGATTGAGGGGGACACGACTCACTGGTGCGGCATAGGTGCCGATCTGGTTTGAGAAATAGACGAGGTCCGGGGTAATGTTCCCCTGCCACTCGATGAAGTTGGCAATGCCACTGAAGATGTGCTCTTCACCCGCAGCCTCGTTGCCGTAATCGAAATAGCCGGCCCAGCGGTGTTCCCGAGGGTTGATCGCCTCCTCATAGGGGACAAGGCGGTCCCTCACCCATCCCACGTTTCCGATCGACGTGCCGTAATTCCCCACCCACGGCTCATCTCCATAGACATAATAGTAGCCGCCGGGAAACCGGCCGGTATTCGTAAACCGGATTGCCAGGGTAAAGTAGCGGGTTCCCGCCCTGAACACGGCAACACGGTCGACCCTGAACGGCAGCCCGTCCAGTTCGACTTCGTGGCTGCTCGTGATGACGAGTTCCTCCGAAGTATCCTTTGCTACCCTGCTACCGAGAAACCGCCAGGATGATGGGGCAATAATCGTAGAAGGGTTGCTCCAGGGAGTGATCGATTCGTTGACGTTGCACCAGATGTGGTGCCAGCGGGTCCCATCGAAAAATGAAACGCCGGTGTCATTGAGGGTTTCCTTGCCGGCGTCTCCCAGATCGAACGGCAGCCCGCCACCGACAAAGACCCCCCTGGTCTCCTTGCCGCCGCTGTCGAGATAGCGACTCAGACACGTGAGAAATATAGTTCCATCGGCGAAATGCCCCTCCACATGGCCACTTCCATCGAACCGGAACCATTCATGCTCCAGGTGAGTGCCAGCCGATGCATAACTTACGCTGCCCCGAAGGAACTTGAAGAGGGGTTGCGCCGGCAGCGCCAGAAGGAGCCGGTCCTCGTCGCCGAGAACCAGGTCATCCGTGATCTCGAACCAACCATCTCCGCCCTCGAGGACATACACCCCCTCGAAATGCCAGTAGGGACGGACCTTCACCACGGTCGCACAGACGGCAAGCACCACAACGCCCGCCAAACATGCGATCCTTCGCCGGGACGAAAAGAGGGAAAGGAGAATTCGCTTTACCATGCCATAGAAATCCAAATAGTGACCCTTGAGCCAAAACGTAACGTTACCGTATACAGTTAATGTTTCGGCTGTCCGACAGAAAACTTGAACAGATATTAGTCACAGCACCATGACAAAGGATACACAAATGATTTTCATGACCAGAGACACATCGGGAAACGATTTGGACAACTGCGGAGAAAGACAGGAGGGAGGAACGGACGGGGGATTACCTACAGACCCAGATCCTTGACAATTTTGGTGTAAAGGTCTTCAGCATCGATGCCGCAGACGGTTTTGCCATCCACAACGGCGAACGGCGTCTTATGACATGGACCGCACTTCTTGATACAGTTCTTGATCTTCACGTCCAGCTTGGGGAAGGTATTCGTGAGCTTCTTGTATACCTTGGACATCCCCTTGTTGTGCTCGCAAAACCTGACTTTCATACACCCCTCAAATCGATACCGGGTACGGGAACGCGTGATGCGCATCCCCGTACCCAGGAGGAGAACTCCCCATGTCAGGCAGCAGCGGCGGCGGGAGGGGTAAAGACCCGGGCACCCAGCTCGTTGTCAATCATCAAGATCCCGTAGCCGTTATCTCCGATCAACTTCAGTTTGCCAATGATTTCCCGGTCGTTCTCCTCCTCCTCCACCTGCTCGGTAATAAACCACTGGAGAAATATCTGGGTTGCATGGTCCTTTTCCTTCACGGCACGCTCGGTCAGTTCATTGATGCACCGGGTAATGAACATCTCATGCTTCAGGGTCTCTTCGAACATCTCGAGCAGCGACGGAAATTCGTTGGGTGGGGCGTCGAGGGGACCGAGAGCCACATGCTCTCCCTGGCTGTTGATGTAAGTATAAAACTTCATGAAATGTACCATCTCTTCCTGGTACTGGATCATGAACCAGTTGGCCGCCCCCTTGAGGCCGATGGAACTGGCGTACGATGACATGGACAGGTAGAGGTGCGCCGAATAAAGCTCCGTGTTCAACTGCTTGTTGAGGGCTGCCGTCATCTCCTTGCTCAGCATGGGTATGGTTCCTCCTTGGCGTAATTCATTATTGGTAGAGTATAGCAGTATAGCCCTTCAGGGACAAAACACCATCGCGTTTGTGCTCCGAAAGCGGAATCTCACAGATGGCTTATGGCCCGTTCCGCCTCCACCAGCACCCGCCAGAGATCTTCGCTATCCCCGAGCCCCACCTTGATCAGATAAGCAGCGATGCTCATATTCGTTCTTGCCCGGAAAAGCTCCACCTGCCGCAGAAAATCCGTCTCTACCGTTTCTGCACTCCTCAAATAGGCGTCGAGGAAGAGCTCCTCGGGATAACGCTGCAGAATATGCTGATGACCAAAGAACTGGTTGCGGAACTGGGCCAGAAAACATCCGACATCGAAGGCCCGGGGGAGGACATACGAACTCTCGAAATCGATGGCCGCAACAAAACGGGTGGCACGATTCTCAAGGCTGTCCTGCCCCATAAAAATGTTCTTGGGATGATAATCGCCATGCCCCTGGACCATGACTTCGCCGTGTTCCCTGGCAATGGCGGTCTCCCCTGCCCTGACCGCGTCGATAATTTCCCGAGCCTTGCGCGTCTGTCTGTGATGCATCTCGGTGAAGCGCTCCAGGTAGCGCTCAAGACGCGAGGCTTCCTTGTCCAGAAACTCGCCGGCAGGGGTTATCCGCAAACAACAGCCGTGGAGTCGGGCAAGCCACTCCGCTGCCATGATAACGTACTCTCGACCGTCCTCGTCATCGGCCGTCAGGAGCTTGTCGAAGAGGGATTTCCCCCGCAGCCCCTGTTCGATCAGGGTCATGGATGCCGGATCCTCATCGATGGGCTTAGGTACCCGATACGTACCTCCGTCAAACCCCTGTTGGGCTATGGCGTCCATGATCCTGAAGGCCCGCTCTGCAGACCGCCACTTGTGAACGTTTGAGATCTCCTTGATGATGATCCGCTCCCGAACCTCATCGAGCCCTTTGGTCCCGATCGTCACTTCGATCACCTGGCTGTTGGCCCCGGCGTGAGGGATCTCTTTGAGAAAAGGTCGGCAGCGTCCGTTACGGATCTCAAGCGCCAGCTCCTGAATGGTCCGCACCGTGTGATCAAAGTGGGTCGGATAGAGCCCAGCATAACTCCCGCCGTGGGTATCGGTCCCCGCAAGGGCGGTGAATCTCTCCCGGTGCCAGTCCTGCAATCCCATGCTGTTCTCCCGAACCGTGTGGCCGGAGTTGAAAACCTCCACGCCGTCAATGAGGGTGCTCTTTAGATTCTCCGGCGCCGGCCGCTTCCCCTTCCGGTAGGGATGAGCCCATACGAGAGCAGCCTCGGGAAAACGCCCTCTCACCTCGGCCAGCGGTGTTCCCTGAGGCAACGCTTCCGTGGCGCCGTAAACGAGCACGTCGCCCAACTCAGGGGTCCAGACTTCCTGCCCGCTGAGAATCATGAAATGATCGGGAACCTCCGATGCACGCCGAACCCCCCTCAACTCATCTTCGTCCCAGAGATAGTGATGGTCGGTAAACACGATTCCTTGGAGATTCTTTGCGAAAACCTGCCTTACGAGCTCTACTGCCGAAACCGCACTGCACGGTGAGTGCTCCTCGGAATGACAGTGCATCTCTACGAGCATAGGGTCTTATCTCCTTACGACAAATCAATTAATGGCGTATCGTTTCGAGTTGCTATCAGGATACCAAACAAAGACCAAACCGACAACATCCCATACACTTTATTATGTAATGTGACTACACAGCTATGTATATTAGGTAATCACACAATGATCCTCAATTGATTCAACACACACCAAGTCGCTGTGCATTCTGCTGCAAAATCAATCACGTGCCTAGAATTTAGACAGCAACGTTGTTTTTGGTGCAACATCTGCATACGCCCAAGGCATTCGCCGTAATTCGATGCATACCCCATGAGCACACGCTGAATATCGCTCACACTTTAATCAAAGGAGGCATCATGTCACCACAGCTGCTCGACGACAAAGTAGAACCGATTTATCAGGAAGTTCTTCGGCGCAACCCGGGAGAAGTTGAATTTCACCAAGCAGTCAGGGAAGTTCTCGAATCCCTCGGCCCCGTTCTTGTCAAGCATCCCGAATATAAAGAGCGCAAAATCATCGAGCGGATCTGCGAACCAGAGCGGCAGATCATCTTCCGGGTACCCTGGCAGGACGACAAGGGCCAGGTCCAGATCAACCGCGGTTTCCGCGTTGAGTTCAACAGCGCCCTTGGTCCCTACAAAGGCGGGCTCCGTTTCCACCCGTCAGTCTACCTCGGCATCATCAAGTTCCTTGGCTTCGAGCAAATTTTCAAGAACTCCCTGACCGGCATGCCCATCGGCGGCGGCAAAGGGGGCTCCGACTTCGACCCGAAGGGGAGATCAGACGACGAAATCATGCGTTTCTGCCAGAGCTTCATGACCGAGCTCTACCGCCACATCGGCGAGCATACGGACGTTCCGGCCGGTGACATCGGCGTTGGCGGCCGCGAAATCGGCTACATGTTCGGCCAGTACAAGCGAATCACCAACCGCTACGAAGCAGGCGTCCTCACGGGCAAAGGTCTCCACTACGGCGGCTCTCTTGTCCGCACCGAGGCAACCGGCTACGGCGCCACGTTCTTCGTTCACGAAATGCTCAAGGCCAAGGGTCAATCCTTCGACGGCAAAATCTGCACCGTCTCAGGGTCGGGCAACGTTGCCATCTATACCATAGAAAAGATCCGCGAACTCGGCGGCAAGTGCGTCGCCTGCTCAGACTCCAACGGCGTCATCTACCATGAAAAAGGTCTCGACCTTGACTTGATCAAGCAACTCAAAGAGGTTGAGCGTCGCCGCATTAAAGACTATGTGGACTACCATAAAGATGCAAAATACATCAACAACGGCAATATATGGGAAATCCCCTGTCAGGTTGCCATGCCGTCGGCAACCCAGAACGAAATCAATGGCAAGGATGCCCAAACTCTCGTCAAAAACGGCTGCATCGCCGTGGGTGAAGGCGCCAACATGCCTACCACTCCCGAGGGGGTCAAGGTCTTCCTTGAAGCAAAGATTGCCTACGGACCGGGGAAAGCGGCCAATGCCGGCGGAGTAGCAACATCAGCGCTTGAAATGCAGCAGAATGCCTGCCGCGATTCCTGGACGTTCGACTACACGGAAAAGAAACTGGAAGAGATAATGATAAACATTCATAGCCTTTGCTACGAAATTGCAGATGAATATGGATGCCCCGGCAACTACGTAGTCGGTGCCAACATTGGAGGATTCATCAAAGTTGCAAACGCCATGGTCGCCCACGGTCTTATCTAAGATTGCAATTATATGCACCCATTGACCCTCCCGTAATAAGAAAAGGTCATCATATCAGGAAGGAGGCGGGGTCATCCCCGCCGTCCTCCCACACTACCGTTAACCTTCCCCCCGAAAGAGCTTGAAACCGAGAACAAGCGGCTTAAACAGATGCTTGCTGACGCCATGCTGGAAAACCGGGCAATTCAAGGATGTCCTCTCAAAATAGTGGTAACGCCTGCCGCCCGGCGGAGCGTGGTTGCCTACTTGAGGACAACCACCAGCTCAGCGAACGACGGGCCTGCACTATTGTCGGGCTGTACTGCAACAGTTACCGGTACCAGGCGATACCGAAAAACGATGACGAGATCAGGTTACGCCTGCAGGAGTTGGGGCAAAAGCGGCGCAAGTTTGGAGCTCCGCGGCTGCACACCATGCTGCGACGCGAGCGGCTACCTGATCAACCACAAGCGTACCGAACGGCTGTACCGGGAAGAAGGGCTCTCGCTGCGTCTCAAAAAGCGCAGAAAGCGCACCAGCCATGTCAGGTCATGGACAGGCCGAGCGGGGTCAACCAGCACTGGTCAATGGATTTCATCTCCGACACTCTTTATAGCGGCAGACGCTTCCAGGTACTGACCATCGTCGATGACTTCAGCAGGGAATGCCCTGGCCTGGAGGCTGATCACTCTCCAACCGGTAAACGCGTTACCCGAATACGTGATCGCATCATGCGCAGCGCCCAGCGAATTATCGAAACGTGGCGGCAGGACTACAACTCGGAAAGACCACACAGTTCATTAAGCGACATGACGCCCGAAGAATTTGCAGCTACTTTAACCAGAAACAGATCACGATCGCTTTGACGTTCTAGCGTCCAAGCTGACGCTGGCTGCTGCAAAAAAGCAAAAAGCCCCGCTCTCATCAACGAGAGCGGGGCTTTTTGTAATAAAATCCCGGCGGCGACCTACTTTCCCACACAGCTACC
>CAJPFF010000281.1 GCA_905339345.1 Geobacteraceae bacterium
CTGATTCAGCGCCTGCGCATCCTGTGGGAGATCTTTGCCAATGCCCTGGAGCGAAAGCGCGCTGATCAGAAGATCCAGAAGGCCCTGGCGGAAATCAAGACCCTGAAGGACCGGCTGGAAGCCGAAAACGTCTATCTGCGCGACCAGCTTGACATCGAGTACAGGCCCGACGAAATCATCGGCCAGTCGGGGGCCATCCGCAACGTGTTGCGTCAACTTCAGCAGGTTGCCAATACGGGTTCCACCGTCCTTCTGCTGGGAGAAACCGGTACCGGCAAGGAACTCATGGCCCGCGCCATCCATAACCTGAGCGGGCGCAGGGATCGTGCCATGATCAAGGTAAACTGCGCGGCACTGCCGGCCACTCTGATTGAGGCGGAGCTGTTCGGCCATGAAAAGGGTGCCTATACCGGAGCCGCGGCACGGCATACCGGGCGGTTTGAAGCCGCGGACGGCTCGACCATCTTTCTTGATGAGATCGGCGAACTTCCCCTTGATCTCCAGTCAAAGCTGCTCAGGGTACTTCAGGAGGGGCAGTTCGAAAGGCTTGGCAGCACCACGCCCATTCAGGTGGATACCCGCGTCATTGCCGCCACCAACCGCGACCTGGCCAGGGAGGTCAAGGAGGGGAGATTCCGGGAAGACCTCTACTATCGCTTGAACGTCTTTCCCATCTACGTACCGCCGCTGCGGGAGCGCAAGGAGGATATTCCCCTGCTTGTCCGGGCCATGGTAAAGGAATTTGCCGTCGCCTTCGGCAAATCGATAGAACGGGTGCCGAAGAATAACATGGATGCCCTGGTGCGCTACTCCTGGCCGGGCAATATCAGGGAACTGCGCAACGTGGTCGAAAGGGCCATGATCCTCAGCAACGGTGCCACTCTGGAAATGGACGTGCCTGACAGCACCGCAACCCCTGCAACCAGGGCGACAGTGCTTGCGGAGGTAGAACAGCTCCACATCCTTTCCATCATGGAAAAAACAGGCTGGCGTATCCGAGGCAGGAACGGAGCCGCGGAGCTTCTGGGACTTAAACCGACCACCCTGGAATCGAAAATGAAGAAGCTGGGCATCAATCGCGGCACCCCCTCCCCCGAAATACCGTAGATCCCACGAAATATCGTATCTTAACCTCTTTCATCGATTATCCTCCATCTCTCGCATACTT
Source organism: Geobacteraceae bacterium (assembly GCA_905339345.1). Classification (GTDB taxonomy): domain Bacteria; phylum Desulfobacterota; class Desulfuromonadia; order Geobacterales; family Geobacteraceae; genus Geobacter. The sequence continues at coordinate 1,169 of CAJPFF010000281.1, forward strand.
ATACCAATCTCTCCAGGCTTTACCCCTTCCAGCAGCCAAAGCATCATCCGATATTTCGTAGATCCACATCAACCCAGAAACATAAATACAATCTCATTTTGTCAAGAAATTGTTTTTATATCAGTTACTTTGGTTGTATCGGATTTTAATTAAGCTGCTTGGAACGAAGAGTGCAAAACAATGTTTTCAAATGGTGAGAATCGATAACTTGTCAAACAGGAGAGCCAAACATGAATCAAGTGGCCGTCAAAGAGGAAAGCGAATTTTTGAAACGGATCAGAAACCCTGGCCTCTTTTCCAGGATCATGGATGCAGAAGATACGCTTCAGTTATTCAAGGACGGCATGTACCTGGGATTTTCCGGGTTTGCCGAGGGACACCCCAAAACGGTACCGGGCCTGCTGGCAGATCATGTTGAAAAGCATGGCCTTGCCGGCAAGATGAAATTCAACGTCTTCACGGGCGCTTCCATCGGAACCGATGTGGACGACCGCTGGGCCAAACTTGGGATGCTCGGCAGAAGGTGGCCCCACCAGCAGGGAAACGCAATCCGCAAGGCCATCAATGCCGGCGAAATTGATTACGGCGACCGCTATCTTTCCATGTACGCCCAGGACTTCGGCTATGGCTACTACACGCTGGACAATAACGGCAAGATCGATATCGGCATCATCGAGGCGAGTTGCATTACCGAAGACGGCAGTATCGTTCCCACCCTCGCCGTCGGCATCATTGCCGAGATTATCGAGCGGGCGGACAGGATAATTATCGAGATCAACAGCAAGATCCCTTCCCTGGAAGGGCTCCATGACTGCGTGGGCGTTGCCCTCCCCCCCAACAAGAAGGTCTACAATATCCTGAGCGTGAAGGACCGGATCGGCACCACCAGCATTCCCTGCAATCCGGACAAGATTATTGCCATCGTCGACTCCTACAAGGACCCGGTGGGCCGCCCCCTGGGGGCGCCGGACGGCAATTCGGTGCTGATAGCCAACCACATCATCGACTTCCTCCAGTTCGAGGTAAAAAATGGCCGTCTGCCGAAAAATCTGCTGCCGCTCCAGTCCGGCGTTGGCTCCATCGCCAACGCCGTCATTGGCGGGCTCCTCACCAGCCCCTTCGAAAACCTCAATGTCTGGACAGAGGTCTTTCAGGATAACCTGCTGGATATGTTCGACTCGGGCAAACTGGACTACGTGACCACCGCCTCCTTCTCTCTCTCCGATAACGGCATCAAGCGCCTGCTGGCCAACTGGGAAAAGTATACTTCGCGCACCCTGCTGCGCCCCATCCAGATCACCAACCACGCCGAACCGGTACGGCGGCTCGGCCTGATCTCCATGAATACCCCGGTGGAGTTCGACATCTACGCCCACGTCAACTCCTCCATCGTCAACGGCTCACGGCTGCTCAACGGGGTCGGCGGTTCCGGCGATTTCATGCGCAATGCCTATCTCTCCATCATGCATACACCGTCTACCCGTCCCTCGCAGACGGACCTCCACGGCATCAGCTGTGTGGTCCCCATGGTCACCCACGTGGACCATACCGAGCATGACATGGACGTGCTGGTAACCGAACAGGGGCTTGCCGACCTGCGCGGCCTCTCGCCACGGCAAAGGGCCCAAAGGATCATCGACAACTGTGCCCATCCGCACTACAAGCCCCTCCTGCAGGAGTACTTCGACCGCTCCCTGAAGGAGTGCCTGGCCAGCAACAGTGCCCACGAGCCGCACATGCTCCACAAGGTTTTCAAGATGTACAGAAACCTGGAAGAGAAGGGAACCATGAGGGTGGAAAACTGGGATTGACCTCTGCCGGGCAATTCTGCCGGGCAATGCCGCGCACCGGCTATCCATTCATCGACGGCTGAATATCAGAGAGGAGTATTCCCATGGCAGAAAACAGGAAAGATTGGGCAGCGCTTGCCAGCATGCCAAAATTCATCAAGCTCCACAGGAAAAAGAAGGCATTTCTCCTCACCTTGTGGTGCCTGAGCTCCATCATGTTCTACCTGCTTCCGGTCTGCGCCGGTTATGCGCCGGAATTCATGAAGGCGAAGCTCCTGGGCCGACTGAATGTCTGCTACTTTTTCTGTCTCTTCGAATTTGCCATGATCTGGGCCATCGCCCTCATCTATACACACAGATCCAACACCTATTTCGACCCGCTGACGAAAGAGGTGCTGGCCGATATCACCAAGGGGGAACGGGCATGAAACATTTCCTTTTAGCCTTGATCCTGTGCATAACCGTTTTCCCCCTCTGCTACGCAGCTCCGGCCAGCAATGCGGCCGGCAAGCCGAGTATTGCATCGACCACGGCCACCTCCCCTCTCCCCCTGGCAAATGAGGTCAAAACCAACAAGGCCATTACCCTGAGCATGTTCATGGCGATTATCCTTTTGACCGGGGCGATCGTCGTGCGGGCGGCAAAGAGCACCAGGACCACGGCTGACTACTATGCAGCCGGCGGCGGGATCTCCGGCATGCAGAACGGCTGGGCCATTGCCGGTGACTATCTGTCGGCGGCCACTTTCCTGGGAATCGCCGGCATCACTTCCGTTTTTGGCGCCGATGGGTTCATGTATGCGGTGGGACCCTTTTTC
>CAJPFF010000282.1 GCA_905339345.1 Geobacteraceae bacterium
GTAGCGCTCGATCTCCTTCACGTATTCGGCGGTCTTGACCCCCTTGATTTCCTGGAGAAAGACGTCGAAGTAGTAATCCACCCGCTTGGGGAAGGCGGGCCGTTCACTCCGGAATATATGGGAGAGCCCGTCGAAGTACCCCACCAGGTTGTCGATGGAGCGGGCAAACTCGATGACGTAGTCCACCCACCGACCGTGCTCGGAGCGCAGCCGCGCGATGAGCCGCTTGTCAGCCAGGGCCTTGCCGGTCAGGTCGTACTCCCAGGTGTGGCGGAAGTAGAGGTTGTTCTGGAAGAAATCGATGTGGGCCAGCACGTGATAGAAGATCATCACGTTGAGCCAGTCGGGGTTGTTGTCGTTGTAGAAGGAGATGGGGGGACGGGTGTTGATGACCGTCTCGTAGGGGTTGTGGGGGTAGAGCTCGTACTTCCCCTTCTCCTTAAGAACCTCCACGTCGTGGACCCAGTAGTCGTAGAGGGTCGGAATCATCACCTTGGGGTGGAGCTCCAGCATGTCCCGGTTGGTGACGATGTACTCCAGGGTCTCGTCGGAAAAGCGCAATCCCGCGTCCCGCGCCCGCTCCTTGCACCCTTCCATGATCACTTTTGTGTGTTGGTCGATGAGTTCCATAGGTTCACGAGATCAATTTCTTGATCCCCTCGATGATCCGCGTCTCGTCGGCATCCTCTCCCATCACATCCATCCGCAGAAGCTCCGGCTTCTCCTCCAGGAGCCCCGACCCCCTCAGGTACCGCTCCACCTCGGTGGCCCCCCGCGATCCGTAGGCGTTATGCTCGGCGATGGTGATCCCCACCCGGTTGGCGTAGGTGAGCATCCGCCGCAGCTCGGGGATTGTCTCCTCGCCGTTGGTATCCCAGTCGTCGCCGTCGGTGCCGTGGAAGACGTAGATGTTGTAGTCCTTGGCGAGGCTCTCCTTTTCCACGATTTCGTTGACCATCCGATAGGCTGCCGCCACCCGGGTCCCGCCCGCCACCCGGAGGTTGTAGTAGGTGTAGAAGTCAGGTACCTCCCGGGCGTCGTTGTCGTGGAGGACGAAGCGGGTCTCCACCTGCTTGGCGAACTGGTAGAGGAGCCAGCTGTAGATGAGCACATGCTGGGAGCAGACCACCTCCGACGCCTTCCCCTCCATGGAGCCGGAATAGTCGCGCACGAAGAAGACCAGGGCCTGGGACTCGTACTCCAGCTCCCGGGAGAGGATCCGGAAAACCCGGTCCCGGGGGTCGATGAGGAGCCGGGTCGTGTCGATGTCGGTCACGTCGGTGATGTTCCCCAGAGCGATGTTGGTTTCGATGATCCGCCTGAGGGTCTGCTTCTTTTCGAGGATCTGGCCGAAGCCCCGGTTGCGGTCGGTGAGGTCGTAGGTGTAGTGGGAGAGGGAACTCTTCTTCCCCTTCTCCTTCAGGTTCGGCAGGTTGAACTGCTCGGTCAGGATGCGACCCAGGTCGTAGGCCGACGTCTCCAGCTCGTGCCCTTCCCCCTCGCCGTGCCCCGAAGTTCCGCTCCCTCCCCCCTGCTCGGGCCGGATCGGTTGCTCGCCGAGGATATCCCCTTCCGCTTCGTCACCGGCCCCCCCCATGGGCTCCTCTTCTTCAGGAGGGGTGGGGGCCCGGTCGTGCATGAGCTTCTCCTCCACCGTGGTGGGGACCACCACGAACTTTTCCTTACCCCCCTTGCCCGGCTTGATGAGCTTCCCGATCCGGATCTTGCGGGGGAAACCATCCTCTTCCCGCAACCGGTCCCGCTCCATGAGCTCGTCAAGGGAGCGGATCCGGGTCGTGTAGGACCCCTGGGGCTCATCCATGGCCTGGATGATCGAAACAAATTTGTCGGTATCGTCAATGCGCGGCACGCGCGGTCCTCCGCTAGATCTCGTCTTCCTGGGTGCAGAAGTATTCGATGGTCTTCTGGGCGCAGGTCCGGCAGTAGCCGAGCTTCTTCAGCATCGTGTCGACCATGCGGTCGTAGAGCTTCTGGTTCTCCTCGTTGGTCCGGTTCGCCAGGGCGCCGATGAGGCTCCCGGCGCCGGCGATGTCGCTCTTCAGCCGCACGTCGGTCACCGCCTTCACCAGATCCAGGTTGTCCATGAAGTCGTAGGTGGGCTCCACCGAGATCTTCTGGCCGTAGATCTTGCGGATGGTGGTGCGGAAGCTCTCCCGCTGCTCGTCGGTCTTGAGGCCGAGGCGATCCTCCACGTTGCGGACGTAGCGCTCATCGATCTTCAGGGCCTTCAGCTCGCCGGTCTGGGGGTCCTTGTATTTCCACATCCGGTCAGGACCGAGGCTTTCCGCGTCGACGCCGATGATCATGTTCACGTAGTTCATGACATCCTTCTTGATGGCGTAGGGCTCATCCATGTAAGCGTTGAACATCTCGGTCATGATCCGCTCGCGGTAGAGTCCCTTGGCGATCTTCAGGTCCTCCAGGTACTTGGCCCGGTCGTTCTGGTCGGGGACGTAGTCGAGGACGATCCGTTCCAGGGCCTTGAACACGTCGTGGGCCACCATGCAGCGCCCCTCATTGGTTTCCGAGCTCTCCACCAGAAGCTGGACGGCCCGCCCCAGGTTCCGCTGGCCGAGCCCCTTCTGGCCGAAGCGCTTGGTTACATCCTGCTCCTGGCTCAGGATATCCACCACCTCGGCCAGGGTCTTGAGGCTCTTCTCCCCGGCGATCTCCCCGGCGGCCAGCTTCATGGTCTCGATGGGGGTGAGCTTCTCGGAGCGGGGGAGCCGCGTCAGCACCACCCCGGCGCTGGCGGCGTGGTTCAGGTTCGGGTCCTGGTGGAGCTCCTCGCGGTTCAGGGTGGTCTTGGTTTCGCCGCCGATGGCGTAGGTGGTGAGCTGCTCCTGCATCCGGTAGTTGGTGTTGTGGGAGACGTAGCAGATGCGGCAGCGGTCGATGATGGGGGCCTCTTCCTTCTCGGAGAGGTAGCGGTTGAACTCGGCGTTGTTACTGGTGGCGATGATGAGGGTGTCGATGGGCCAGCGGTAGCCGTCGATCTCGATCATCCGGTTCTGGATGACGCCGAGGTAGACCTGCACCAGATCCTTCTTGTTCTTGTAGATCTCGTCGGAGAAGTGGATGCCGCCGCCGGCCACCCGGGCCAGGGCGCCACGGCGCAGGTCGAAGCGGTAGGGGTTGTTGATGTCGGTGATGTGGAGGAGCCGCTGAATCGACTCCTCCCCCAGGAGGTCAACGGCGCTGGAGGTGATCTTGTCCTTGGCCGCGTACTTGCCGGTGACGGTCCCGAGGGTCTCGGTGAGGGGGACCGGGATGATCTCGATGAACTTCAGCATCTCGTCGATGTCGCCGCCGGTGAAATTGCGGATGTCGTTGAGGATGTAGCTGGAGCAGGCCCCCAGGGGGCGGTAGTTGTCGGCCAGGTGTTCCAGCTCATTGTCGGTGAAGCCGAACTCCTTGCCCAGATACTCCGCAGCCTCGTTCCGGGATTCGTAGAGGTTCATGGCGAGGATCATGGGGTCCTCGTAGGTCTGGGACTCGATGATGTCGATCTTCCCGTAGCCCCCCAGCTGCGCCATCCCCGTGTAGCGGAAGGAATAGCGCCGGTTCTCGGGCTTGGCCAGGAACTCCCGGTAGCGGGCGCAGACATACTCTACGAAGAAGGTCTTGCCGTTGCCCGGTTCCCCCACCAGGACGAAGGCCATCTCCTTGGAGGAGCCCCCCTCGGCCGCGTC
>CAJPFF010000283.1 GCA_905339345.1 Geobacteraceae bacterium
GTCGGCGGTTATGGGGCCGGTGGTGAAGGTATCGCCCGAGAGGGTACCACCGCAGCCGCTGGCGGAGCCGATCATGTAGCCGGTGGACGGGGTCAGGGTAAAGGAGATGGTGTTTCCTTCCAGAACGGTCTGCACGGTGCTGGGGGAGATGGTTCCGTATGTCGTGGCGGCGGGGGTCACCTTCCAGTAGCGCGGGGCAGCGCTCGTGGTGAACGAGATCACTTCACTTTCGGACTGGTTGCCGGTGGTGTCGGCCGAAATTGCCTTCACATAGTACGTGGTCTCGGCCGCCAGGTTCGTGAGGGTAATGTCGTGCTTTTCCCTGAGCCCCGGTGTTGCCGACTGGTTGTTGAGCAGGTCGGCGGCAAGGCCGAAGACGACCTGGGTGGTCGAGGGCTCGCTGGTGGTCCAGTAGACGACCGCCTGGGTTTCGGTGATGCCGGTTACCATCGGGGTTGTCATGTCGGGTCCGATCGTGTCGGCGGCTCCCTTGGTGGTGAAGGTGTAGATCGAGCTCGTGGTCGGGCCGTTGCCCTTCGGGTCGTACGATACCACGTAGTAGGCGTAGGTGGTGGCTGGCTGGAGGTTGGTCAGGACCACCACGTGCTCCTTGAGGTACTTGGTCTCGCCTTCGAAGTTGTCCATGGGCTGACCCTGGATGCCGAAGTAGACGCGGGAGTCGGCGGCCCGGTCGGTGCGCCACTTGATGCTCGCCTTGCTGTCGGTGATACCGATGGCGATCGGGCCGTCGATGATCTGCGGGGCTGCCGTGTCCGGCGGGTTGAGGGTGGTGAAACTGACCGGGGCCTTGACGACTGCACCGTCAACACTGGCGGAGACAACCGTTGCGTTATAGGGGGTGTTCTGGTCCAGGTTGCCGATGGTCAGCTGGTGCCTTTTGTCCCGCTTGGCGTCGGAAACCCGCAGCGTGCCGGGAACGCCTGCCGCGGTGTACTCGATAACCGAGTCGGCCGGGATGTCGGTCTCCCAGGCGATGGTGGCCAAGTCGTAGGAGAGGTGAACCACATCCGGTCCTTTCGTGATGACGAGGGACTTCGCCCTGGGGAGGGTGTCGGTGGTGAAGGTGAGGATCGTGCTCACCGTGGGGCCGTTGCCGACGGCATCCTTGGAACTCACGCGGAAGTAGTAGAGGGTCCCCTGCTCAAGTCCGGTGAGGGTAATGGTGTGATGGGTGACCAGGGCGGCTTTCCCCTCGCTGCTCCCGAGGGCATCGGTCTTACCGAATTCCACGAGGCTGTCGGCGGGCTCGTCGGTGCGCCAGAAGATGACCGCTGACTGGTGAGTCGTGTGGACCACCACCGACCGCTCGATAATGACAGGTGGCGTGGTGTCGGGGGTTGAAAGAGTTTTGAACGTGGCCGGCTGACTCAGGGCCGGGCCGTTTCCGAGGGCATCCTTGGAGGAAACGGTATAGGTGTGCATCGTGGATGGTTTGAGCCCCGTCAGGCGCACCGAATGGTCGGTTACCCGGCCGGCGTCCGCGGTGACGCCGTAGGCGACGCCGTCGTTGTAGGAAACGCCGCTGGTGGCTGGTTCGTCGGTCTTCCAGAGGATAGTGGCCTCCGTGTCGGAGATGTTGACCGCCATGGGGCCCTCGACGATCAACGGCGCCGTCGTGTCGGCCGCGGCCAGGGTTCTGAAGGATACGACGGCGCTGGTGGTCGGGCCGTTCCCCTTCAGGTCCTTTGCCGCTACTTTTACATAGTAGAGGGTGTTGGCTGCAAGCCCCGTGAGGGGGAGCCGGTGGCCGGTTGTCTGGGTTGTGTCATTCTTGGCTGTACCAGGGTTGCTGGTCAGCCCGTAGTAGAGGGTTCCCGTGGAGGGCTCGTCGGTGGCCCACTCCACCGTGGCGCTGTTCTGGGTGATGGAGGTGACGGTCGGCCCTTCGAGGATAACGGGAGGCGTGGTGTCGGCAAGCTGCTTGGTGCGGAACGAAACCACCGGGCTGTTGACCGGGCCGTTGCCCGACGTGTCGGTGGCTGCCACGCTGACGTAGTAGATGGTGTCGGCAAGAAGGCCGCTCAGTGTCTGGGAGTGGACAGACTTCGGAGTCGCGATGGAGTGTCCGGATGCCGGCGGGTTGGCGGTGCCGTACTTGAGCTCTGCCGTTGTCGGTTCGCTGGTCTGCCACTCGACCACGGCCGAGGAGTTGGTGATGGCCGAGACGGAGGGACCGGAAACCACCACCGGCGGTTTCGTGTCGGGGAGGTCTAGGATGATGTTCTGGAGGATGTCGCTCGTGTAGTTAAGACTCCTGAGCATCTGCGGCGAGAATCCGCTGCCGGTCGGAGGGGTGATGTTGACGGAGTAGCCGTTGTACCGGGGCACGTAGAAGGTGTATGAGCCGCCGGCGTCGGAGGTCACGGATTCGGAGTAGAGAATGAAATCCGACAAAGAGGTATATCCGATGCTCAGGGAGACCCCCGCGATTGGCACGCCGTTGCTGTCGGTGGTCTTGCCGGATATCGTCGTCAGGTTGAGCGTGAAGTCTCTGGTGCCGCCGGTGGTGAAAGTCTGGCCGTAGAAGTAGAGGCGTGAACTGAGGGGGACGTGGTTGGCGGTTCCCTTTACGGGGGAAATGATCACGTCGTAGGAACCGGCGGAAAGCGTGACGGAATAGGCGCCGGCGGAGCTGGTGTTGATCTGTTTCGCGATGCTGCCGGTCCCTGAGTAGTAGAAGTAGACGGTGGCGTTCTGAACCGGAGTGCCGTCGGAGCTTCGCACGGTGCCGTCCACCGTTATCGCGGAATTCAGGGCGAAATCCCTCACTGTGTCGGTCAGGAAGCTCAGACCGGTAAATACGGTCGGGGCGAGGGCGGTATTTCCGGCCGGCGGCGAGACGTTCAGCGTGTGGCCGTTGTATGTGGGGAGATAAAGGGTGTAGTTGCCGTTCACGTCCGAAACGGCCGATTCACTGTACAGGATGAACTGCGAGGAGTTGTAGACCATTTGCGCCATGAGCGTTGCGCCGGCCACGGCCGTTCCGCCGCCGTCGACGACCCTGCCGGTCACCGTTGCTATGCCGAGCACGAAATCCTTGGCGGTTGCGGCGGAGAAGTTCTGCCCGTTGAAGTAAAAGCGCGCGCTATACGGGACATGGTTCGCCGTCCCTTTGGCGGCGGATATCATCACGTCGTAGGTGCCCGGAGAGAGGGTTGTGGAATACGCGCCGGTTGTTCCGGTCGTCACGGTTTTCGCCGCGGTCGACGTGCCCGCATAGTTGAAGTAGATCGTTGCACCCTGGACGGCGGTGCCGTCGGAGCTCGTCACGATGCCGGAGACGACAAGGGCCGAATTGAGGACAAAGTCCCTGGCGGTGTTTGCAGTGAGGTTCAGCCCGGAATACATGGTCGGGGCCAGAGCCGTATTTGATGAAGGAGGAGTGACGTTGACGGTGAAGCCGTTGTATGACGGCAGGTAGAGTGTGTAATAGCCGCCGGCGTCGGAGGTTGCGGTCTCCGACACCAGATAGAAGCCGGACGTGATGAGAGACACAACCGACAGGGATGCGCCGGGAACGGGCGTCCCGCCGCCGTCGGTGACTTTCCCCGTAACGCTCACCACGTTGAGAGTCAAATCCCTGGTTCCCGATGTCAAAACGGTTTGGCCGAGAATGTAGAATCGTGCGGATGCGGGTACGTGATTGGCGGTTCCCTTCGTTGCGGAAACTTCAATGTCGTAGGTTCCCGGCGAGAGGGATAAGCCGTAGGCCCCCGCCGTATCGGTCGTGCAGTTCCTGGCGACTGTGGACGTCCCGGTATACTTGAAGCTTACGGTGGCATTCTGTACGACGGTTCCGTCAGAACTTTTCACCGTTCCGGAAACGGTGACGGCCTGCTGCATCAGCACAACGTTCTGGGTCACATCCGCGCCGCTCACCGTGATGCCGTTTACGCTCGACTGGCTGAAGCCGCTTCCGGCGGGCGGGCTGACATTCAGATTATAGATGCCGTTGCCGGCCGAGAACCCGTATCCCCCGCTGCTGTTGGAC
>CAJPFF010000284.1 GCA_905339345.1 Geobacteraceae bacterium
GCCGACCAGACCTCCGAGATCATCCAGCAGCTGAACGGCACCGGCGAGGCGGTCATCAACCTGAGGGAGAGCGGCCTCATCCTCCCCGACCGGGAAAAGGTCAAGATCGCCGACATCGACGTCGCCGGGCAGGGGTTCGGGGAGCAGCCCCTGCCGGCCGGCGGAACCCTGGAGATCACCCTGGAGCCCCTCGGCGACGGCACCATCCGCTCCGAGGACCGCCTCTACGCGGTGCGCCATCCGGCGGGCAGCGGCCAGGGCGAAGGGTCGGACGTGCCGTCCCAGCAGATCTGGGGAGCCACCTACCACTTCAGCAACCGGCAGCTCTCTCCCATCAAGCCGAGCAGCGAATCCCTGGCCCTCCTGGGGTACCTCCTCCGGGAGACCGACGACAAGACCAAGGAAAAGCTGGCAAAACCGGCGGCCTGGACGGACCTGCGCATCCGGTACCGGCGCTATGTGGAAGGGGGGCCCGACCTCGACAGCCTCCTGCTCACGTGGCAGTTCAATTTCGCCACCCCATCAACCACCAACCGGTACGTCCTGGACGTCCGCACCGACGGCGGCACGGTTCCGCTCATCCAGTGCTCGCCGCCGGACATCAACGAGCGGTCCGACGGTTTCGGCTCCCTCTACCGCATCTACCGGCGGGCGACCCCCATCACCCTCGCGGCGCCCCTCGCGTACGGCGAACTCCTCTTCAGCCACTGGGAGATCATCAACACCGACACCATGAAGAGCCAGGTTCTCCACGACCCGAGCTGCTCCTTCAGCATCGAGAACAACCTCCGCGTCATCTGCGCGTATCAGGAGAAACATCCGACTGTCATGGTCGCCATGCCGAAAATCCGGACCCGGGGAAAGCAGCTCACCGATGAGATGCTGTTCAAGGCCCTCGTCGAGGCTTCCGAAGCCGGGACGCCCCTGTCGAGCGCCATTCTCAACCAGCCGTCCGTGACCACAGGGCTGAATCGGGGATATCTCCCCGACAAGGCGGAGTTCACCACGCTGGAAGGCCCCCGGGAGGGGGATGGCCTAACCTGGTACAAGATTGACTACCGGGGGATAGTCGGATGGGTGCATGAGGTGAGGGAATGAGGTGGCTGGCATTCATGGCGCGCGGGTGCGTGACGAGGTGAGGCGGCTCGGAAGCCCGTCCTCCGATCCCCGACCCTGCTAACGACCCAACAGGCGCTCATCTTAGGTGAACGGCGTAACATCAACGATACTCACGGTGGAGAACTCGGAGTGCAGAGGGTTGATGAGGATATTCCATCCCTCCCCGCGGACCACCGCGGAGGGAACTTTCAGGAGCAGGGAATGTCTCTCTCGCGCCCACCTGCCGCCAATCTCCATGAGGGATGCGTTGGGGTACGGAAGGAGCCAATGGGCGGGGAGAGACTGAACTGTCATGATTTCCAGGCTTGCCTCGTCCGGCGCCTCGTAGACGATGCGGCTGTATCGCTTCGGTGTCGAGAGTCGAACCAGAACCTCAAGAGCAGCCAGGGCCACCGATTCGGCAGTATAGAGCATCGGAACCCCCTTGGGGTTCCAGCGTCCGCCGTAGAGCCTCGCGCCGTCACCGGAGAGGTCTCGGGCAAACTGCTCCTCAGCGATCCTGTACAGGAGCATCAGGCAAAGATTCCGTGCTGGAGCCTGCCGAGTTCGTCAAGAACCTCCTGGATGCCGGTGAATGATGAGAGGTAATCCATGGGGCGTTTGAAGCGGAAGGTATAGTTAGGGGTCTTCAGCCAGAGGATGGCGTTCGCCGGGGTTTCCAGGACTTCCACTGCCCGCTCGTAGACCCTGCCGACTGTCATGAGGTGATCGGAAAGATGAGCATCAAGGCATTCACCCCGGTAACGGGCAAGGGTTCGGCGAGAAACGGGGAGTATTTTACAGAGTTCCTCCATGCTCAGTTCGAGAAGACCGGCGAGTCGTTCAACGGTAACATACGGAAGACCCTGTTCGACAATCTCGACCGGAGAACGGTTCACTTCATCATAACCAAGTATTTCCGCCAACGCCGAAGCTCCCATGGCATTCCCCCTGCTTATTTGGGTAAATTGTCCCAAACAGATTGCCAATTGTCAACAAGAATACCCAAAAAGGATGTCGGCCAATTGCTTCGATGGAACAAGGCGTGGGTATTCACTGGCGATAATATGCTAGCAGCTCCTGCCTCCTGCCGTACGACGCCGGATCGGATTGCCGCACCTGGACGCTGTCATCCCCGATGGCAGCAACGTACTCCGTGATCGTATCGCGCTCCGTAACTACGGCCTGTGATTCAGCCGTGGAGAGATTCCAGGTGATCTTCATGCTGTCCGCATGCCTGTCGCCCACAAAATGATCTATGACGTAGGTGACGGTATTCCCCTCCTTGCGGGCATGGATAGCGAACCGCGTGTCGCCTTCAACGTACTGGAACTCCTTCTCGCCTTCAGCCACCGGGTTTCTGCCACTCCAGAATTCTATGGTGTTGAACGCGATAAAGTCAGCAAGGGCTGCTACGCCGTAGACGGGAACGATGATGAATACCCAGGTGAGGGCGCTTCTCAGATATTTATCCCTCACCTGGCCGTTTACCTGATAGATCTTCCTGGTCAGGGCGAACTTTCCGTAGCAACCGCACAATGACGTTGATGACATGATGGCGAGCAGAACAAGGGCAACAATGCGTTTCATAACGATCTCCTCAGGTTCGGAAGCCACGGGTGATCCCCATGAATAATGCGACTCTTCCGGTTGTCACT
>CAJPFF010000285.1 GCA_905339345.1 Geobacteraceae bacterium
GGGAACGCCTCAAGGACGAGCTTCTGCCCCGCGACCCACTCCTTGAAGCGGTAGGGGCCGGTCCCCACGGGATGACGGGAGAGCTCGCTCTTGGTGATGTCCTTCCCCTCCAGGAGATGGGCCGGAAGTATCCCCACACCCCACGAAGCAAGGGCCGGGGCAAAGGGCTTGCCGTAAGTGACGCGGAAAGTGTACCGGTCCGGGGCTTCGGCGGTCTTCACCTGCTTGAAGTCTTCGGCATAGGCGGTGGGGGTCTTGGGGTCGATGGTGACGCGGTAGGTGTAAAGCGCGTCGCGGGAGGTGAACTCGGTGCCGTCGTGCCACTTCACCCCCCGGCGCAGGGTGAAGGTGATGGTGAGGCCGTCAGGGGAGACGCGCCACGACTCCGCCAGGTCCCCAACCAACTCCAGATTCTTGTCGTACTTCAGAAGTCCGTTGAAGACGTTGCCCGCCACATCATGAGACGAGGAATCGGAGGCAAGGAGCGGGATCAGGTTGGACGGCTCGCCGATGGTGCCGACCACCAGGGCGTCGCCGTGGGCAGGCACCCCGGCCCCCCTCCGCGGAAGGTCTGCGGGAGGAGTGCCGCCGCTGCACGAAACAAGGGTAAACAGCGCTGCGAGACAGCAGAACAGCCGTGCCGTCATTTTTCCAGGCTCTCCGCCCTGACCTTTCTCTTCTTTTCGAAGATATCCTTGCGGCCCGGATCGGCATCGAGGATCTTCTTGTAAAGCTGAAGGGCCTTGCGGTACTCGCGGTTGGCGGCATAGGCGTCGGCCAGATGCTCCATGATGGTAGGGTCATCCTCCACGACCCCAAGCGACCGCTCCAGGAGCGGCACCGCCTCGTCGTAGCGCTTCATCTTGAAATAGACCCATCCAAGGCTGTCGAGAATGAAGCCGTCGTCGGGACGAAGCTCCACCGCCTTCTTGAGGTACTGAAGGGCCTCATCCAGCTTGATTCCCATCTCGGCGTAGGTGTAGCCCAGATAATTGAGGGCCTGGGCATCGTCGGGCGCGATGGTGATGACCCGCTTCATCCGGGCGATGGACTCCTCCTTGTTCCCCATCTTGTCGAGGATGGTCCCCATCCGGAAGTGGAGTCGCGGGTCGCCGGCAAACGTACCCTCAACCTCCTTGAGAACGGCGAGCCCTTCGGGAAACTTATCCATGGATTCGTACAGTCCGGCCAGATAGAGGTAGAGGTCCAGCTGGTCGGGATGGGCGGCAATGGCCGCCTTCAGGATCTCGATCCCCTTCTCGGGTCTTTCCTGGTCCCGGTGAATGAAGGCGATGTGTCCCAAGGCCTCTATGTAATTGGCGGTTCCTGCCGGTATCTTGCCAAACTCCTCAATTGCCTTGTCGAACTCTTCCTTGTCCTCGTAGGCGCTAGCGATATAGAAGCGTACCTGGTGGGCATTGGGCTCCCGGGCAAGGATCTGTTCGAATTCGGCAATCGCCTCGTCGTAGCGCTCCAGCTCCAGGTAGATGAGCCCGATCTTGCGCTGGGTTTCGATCCCGCCGACACCCCGCTCCTTCATCCCCACGAGCAGAGGCAGGGCATCCTCAAGCCGCTGCTGCTGGAGGTAGAGCTGCGCCAGGTGCTGGAGCACGTTCATGTTGAAAGGATTTGTCTCCAGCAGTTGTTTGTAAGTGGCGATGGCATCCTCATGGAGACCGAGCCCCTCCTGGGAAATCCCCAGGTCGATCATTGCCTGCTCGAAGTCGGGCTTGAGCTCGATGGCCTTTTTGTAGTAATTGGCAGCCTCCTTCTGGAGCTTCATCTGGTCGTAGGTCTTCCCCAGGTAGTAGTAGCCCAGTGACGATTCAGGATTGATCTTTACCAGGGACTTGAGGGTGTTAACCGCCTGCTCGTAATCGAAGACCCGAACGTAGGAGACGGCCAGATGGAGATAGGCATCCTCCTTGGTCGGATCGAGCTCGATGGCCTTGCTGAGATGCCCGATGGCATCCTTGTCGCGCTTGAGTGTGGCCAGGATGGTTCCCGCCATGACCCGCGCCGGTCGGAAGCCGGGATCGATGCGGATAGCATTTTCGCAGGCCCGCAGCGCATCGTCGAGCTTGGCGGTTTTCAGGTAGATCTCAGCGGCCGCGGTATGGAGAAACGCAGAGTTGGGATCAGCCTCAATGGCGCCGTTCAGGAGCGTGAGAGCCCCCTCCATATCCCCCTCGATCTCGCGCAGCCGCGACAGCGAATAGATGTAGAGGGCCCTCGATCCGGCGATATCTACGGTGGGACGAAATGAGTGCTCGTTGGCAGGGACCGGCTTTCCCACGCTGTTTGTGGCGCACCCCGGGAGAAAGGAGAGAGTCAGGAAAAATGCGGCGACAATACGTTTCTTCATGCAGTTACCTGTGCCTGCGTTTGCCAGAAGCGGAAAAAGACGCTTTGACGCCGCGCAACTCTCCGTTGTTCCGAATGTAATAGAAGTGAATAGATGCTTCAGGGTGGAAAGTGGATGCAAGGGGCTCGGCTTTCCGTCGTAATTGAATGGCCTCTTCAGGGGAAATCAGCGCCCGAAACTCCTCAAGAAAGCTAGCACAATTACCCTGACCCGTCAAATGATTATAAGGGAGCGAAACCCTTGCGCAGACCGGCGTTTATGGTACTGTTTATGGTATATTTCGCCCTGTGGGAACGGCATGGAACAGCGATTCGTACGGTCACTCCTGAAGCCTTCGGTCTACCCGGACCCCACCGTGTCCGTGGAGCTCGTCCAGACCCATGTCTCCTATATTTTTCTGACCGATCGCTTCGCCTACAAGATTAAAAAACCGGTGAACTTTGGGTTCCTCAACTTCTCGACCCTCGACCGGCGCCGCTTCTACTGCAACGAAGAGGTCCGCCTCAACCGCCGCCTCTGCCCCGACATCTACCTGGACGTGGTGGAAGTACGGGAAACGCCCGGCGGGGCAGGATTTTCAGGCGACGGGAGGATCATCGACTACGCAGTCAAGATGAAGCGGCTCCCGGCGGAACGGATGCTCGACCGGCTTCTGAAGCTGGGGAAAGTTTCCGTGGATGAAATCCGAGCCATCGCCCGGGTAATCGGCAAGTTCCATCGCCGTGCCGAGCGGAGCGACGAGATCGACCGCTACGGCGAAATCGAAACCATTCGCACCAACTGGGAGGAAAACTTTCAACAGACCTGTCAGTTCGCGGGCGACACCCTGAGCGGCCGGGATCTTCGGTTCATCGAAGGGTGGGTTGACCGCTTTATCCGGGACAATGCCGAAACCTTTGCCCGGCGTGTCGCCGGCGGCTTCATCCGCGACTGCGACGGCGACATCCACATGGAGAACATCTGCCTGAACGATGACGGCGGCATCTGCATCTTCGACTGCATCGAGTTCAACACCCGCTTTCGCTACGGCGATACCGCCGCCGACATCGCCTTCCTCCTTATGGATTTCGACATGAACCGCAGAGGGGATTTCTGTGGGCCATTCATTGAGGAGTACGTACAGGCAACCGGCGACGACGGCATCACGGAGGTGCTGGATTTCTACAAGGTCTACCGGGCCTACATCAGGGGAAAGGTCGAGAGCATGCGGCTCCTCGATCCGCAGATCCCCCTGGCGGACAAGGAGGCGGCCAGGGAGCGGGCCCGACGCTACTTCCGCCTTGCCCGGGGGTACATCGCCCGCCGGACTCTCCCGCCATCGCTCATTCTTACCTGCGGCCTCACCGGAACCGGCAAGAGTTTCGTGGCACGGGAACTGGCCTTTGACCTGGGACTGGAAATCGTCAGCTCCGATGTGGTAAGAAAGGAGCTGGCCGGACTTTTGCCCACTGAGCACCGCAGGGACCGGTACGGTGAAGGAATCTACGCAATCACTGTCACCGCCCGCACCTACGACACTCTGCTCGAACGGGCCGAAACCGCACTGGCAGCCGGTCAAAGCATCATCGTCGATGCCACCTTCCGCAGCCGCACTGACCGCGATATCTTCCGGCAGATGGCCGTACGCCATGCCGCCCGTTTCCACCTGATCCACGCCAACTGCCCGGAAGGGACCGCACAGCAGCGCCTGGAAATCAGGAAAAACCAGACCAACGAACCCTCGGACGGGCGGTGGGAGATTTATCTTCGCCAGAAAGAGGAGTTCCACTTCCCAACCGACGACGAAGCCGGCCTCATCAGAATCGATACGTCCAAACCGGTTGCGGAACTGCTCGACACGCTCCTCGGCACCATGGAGATACTGCCGTGATGAAAAAATTCCGAGTCGCCCTGCTTAAGCGCCTGAAACTGCGGGAATCGTGGGTGATCTTCTTCATGCTCGGCCTCGTCATGATGAACTATCCGTTCCTCGAGATTTTCAACAAATCGAACCGGATATTCGCCATCCCCCAACTCTACCTCTATTTCGTGGGTGGTTGGGCGATTTCAATCGGTGTCATCTACCTCTTCACCAGGGCCATCGACCAGCCTGAAGACGAGCACGACGAAGGAGATCATCGTTGATCCTCAGTATTGAACTGGTGGTCGGTGTATCGCTTCTCTACATCGTCCTGCTCTTCGCGGTGGCCTACTATGCCAATAGGAAGCGGGAAGAGGGAAAGAGCATCATCTCGAACCCCTACGTCTACGCGCTCTCCATCGCCGTGTACCACACGTCGTGGACCTTCTACGGCAGCGTCGGCAAGGCGGCCACCACCGGCCTCGACTTTCTTCTCGTCTACCTCGGCCCTACCCTCATGGCCTTCACCTGGTGGTTTCTCCTGCGCAAGATCGTCCGGATCAGCAAAGAGAACAACATCACTTCCATCGCCGACTTCATCAGCTCCCGCTACGGCAAGTCCCAGTGGCTCGGCGCCGTCATCACCGTCATCGCCATCTTCGGGGTGATGCCGTACATTGCCCTGCAGCTCAAGGCGGTTTCGAGCACCTTCGACATTATCTGCGGCTATCCCTACATCCAGCTCCCTCTCCTCCACAAAAACTACCCCCTCTCGCTGCACACCAATTTCTTCGCGGCCCTCATCCTGAGCGTCTTCAGCATGATCTTCGGCGCCCGGCGGCTGGTTGCCACGGAGCGCCGCCACGAGGGGCTCGTGGCCGCCGTTGCGGTGGAGTCGGTCGTGAAACTGGTCTCCTTCCTCGCCGTGGGAATCTATGTCACCTACGGCCTCTTCGGCGGGTTTGGCGACATCTTCGCCCGCATCGACGCCCAGGGGGAACTCCTCAACCACCTGACCACTCTCGGAGGTCCCGGAGAAACCACCTACGCCCAGTGGTTGACAACTCTCTACCTCTCCATGGGAGCCATCATGCTCCTCCCCCGCCAGTTCCACGTGATGGTCATCGAGAACAGCGACGAGAATCACATCAAAAAGGCCATGTGGCTCCTGCCGGCCTACATGTTTCTCATCAATCTCTTTGTCGTCCCCATCGCCCTCGGGGGCATCCTCCAGACCGGCGGCGCCCGCGGCGCCGATTTCTTCGTTCTCTCCCTCCCGCTCCAGAGCGGCCATTCATGGCTGGCGCTGCTGGCATTCCTCGGCGGCTTCTCGGCCTCAGCCGGCATGGTGATGGTGGAGTCGGTTGCCATCTCCACCATGTTCGTCACCTACCTTCTCATGCCGATCGTGGTCCGGCTGAACCCGCGCCCCTGGTTCCCGGCCATGCTCATCAACCTGAAGCGCCTCTGCATCGCCCTGATAATCTCCCTCGGCTTCCTGTACCAGACGGTGGTGGGCGAAACCTTCATGCTCGTGAACATGGGGCTCATTTCCTTTGCCGCGGTGGCCCAGTTCGGTCCGGCCCTCGTGGGGGGACTCTACTGGCGCCGGGGTAACAAGGTAGGTGCCCTAACCGGCATCGTCCTCGGCTTCTGCCTCTGGTTCTACACTCTGCTCCTCCCCTCCTTCATCATGTCGGGATGGTTCTCAAGAGCAATTCTCGACGAGGGGCCCTTCGGCATCGCCCTGCTCAAGCCGACGGAACTCTTCGGCCTTGCCGGCTTCGACATCTGGTCCCATGCCCTCTTCTGGAGCATACTCTTCAACGTGGGGGGATACCTGGCTCTTTCCATCCTTTTACCTCAAAGTGACAAGGAACGGGACCAAGTGCGGAAGTTCGTCGACGTCTTCACCAAGGAGCGAAACGGTGTCCCCTGGGAAACCAAGCGGATGTCGAAACCGGTCACGATCATGCAGTTCGTGAACCTCATGTCGAAATTCATCGGTGATAAGCAGGCAAACTCGGCCATTGCCGACTACATGGGAAACCGCGAGATCACAGCCCAAGGGGGAGTGTCGGAGTTCGAACTGCCGAAGTTGAAGCGCTTCACCGAGAAGACCCTTGCCGGGTCGGTGGGGGCGGCCGCCGCCGGGGCCATCGTGGAGAGCTACCTCTCGGATCTGGGATCAAGGATGGAGCCAGTTTACGACATCTTCAGCACGGTCCAGGCGTCGCTGGCCGAAAGCCGCGAGGCCCTCTACGTGCGCCTCAAGGCGTCGGAGCTCATGAACCGGACCCTCGACCTCCAGATCATCATGGATGATCTCCTGGCCCTTGTCCTCAAGGAGTTCAAGCTCGATCTGGCGGTCATCAGGCTCATCGACGAACAGGAAATCCTGAGGGTAAGGAGCTACCGGGGCAAGGGAATCGCCGGAATCATCGGCAAGGACTGGGAACCCGAGAGCGAAACCTACATCGGCGAGGCATTCCAGGCCAATCGGATCCAGTTCGTCAACGACACCCAGTACATCACCAAACAGGTCTCCCGCGAACTGATGGTACGGGAAGGGATCAAGTCCTTCGCCCACATCCCCATCGCCCGAAAGGGAGAGCCCCCTCTGGGGGTTCTGTCGGTCTTCTCCAAGAACATCGTCGGCCTCTTCAACGAACCGTTCCTTGACCTGCTGGAGAGCCTGGCGGGGCAGTTGGCTCAGGCTGTCCGAATCGTAAAGGAGATGGACGCAAAGGAACGGGAGCGGGAGGAGAAGGAACGCGTACTTCTGGAGAGCGCCCGGGTGGTGAAGGAGATGGAGATCGCCAAGCAGATCCAGCTTTCGCTCCTCCCCTCCAGCCCTCCCATCATCCGGGAAATGGAGATCGCGGGCCGGTGCAAACCGGCAACCCATGTGGGTGGGGACTACTACGACTTTTTCCTGCACGGCACAAAAAACATCGACATAGTCATCGCCGACGTCTCGGGGCACAGCGTGGGGGCAGCCCTCATCATGGCTGAGACCAGGAGCGTACTCCGGGCCCAGACCCGCTCCGACAAGACCGCGGGTGCGATCCTCGCGACCCTCAATGAACTTCTCCACGATGATCTCTCCGCCGCCGAGCTCTTCATCACCATGTTCTACGTCCGCTATGACGCCGAACATCGCATCCTCGCCTACGCCAATGCCGGCCACAACCCGCCTCTCATCTTCCGCGAGGGGCAGCTGGCCTGCGTGGAGTTGGATGCCGAGGGCCTCATCCTTGGCGTCAAGCGTGACGTCCTGTTCGAGGAAAAGATGATACTCCTCCAGCACGGGGACGTGGTGCTCCTCTACACCGACGGCATCACCGAAGCCCAGAACCCCTTGGGCGACTTCTTCGGTACGGGACGCCTCTGCGACATCCTCACCAACCACAATGATCGGAAGGCGGAGGAGATTATCGAGGCCATCCTCGCAGAGGTGGAGAAGTTCAGTGCCACGTCGGTCATCAACGACGACATCTCCATGGTCGTCTTCAAGGTGCTCCCGCCCTGACGGTTAATGAATGAAAATGCGAGCGGAGCGTAACCTTTTGGTGTAAAATATAAGAAGTGAAACGGCACATAATGACGGTTATTTCTTTCCGGGAAGACCTGAAATCAAGGAGTGGACCATGAATCTCAAAACGGAAGAAAAGAATGAAATCCTGATCATCTTCGTGAAGGAGGAGCGGCTCGACGCCCACAATTCAAATGATCTGAAGGGGAAAATGCAGGAACTCTTCGAAGTGGGAAAGAAGAATATCCTTGTCGATCTTACCGATGTCCGCTTCATCGACAGTTCGGGGCTTGGTGCCCTGGTTTCCGGTTTCAAGAATGCCATATCCCACCAGGGGAGTCTCAAGCTTTCGAGCCTGCAGCCCCAGGTCAAATCCATGTTCGAGCTGACCCGTCTTCACCGGGTCTTCGAGATATTCGGCTCAACGGCGGAAGCGCTTGAAAACTTCTAGGGGTGTGAGGGATGGACAAGAACGAGATCGAAGTTGACATCAAGGTGCCGAACCAGACCCGCTACCTGAGCCTTATCGGGAGGATCGGCGAGGACATCGCCAAGGAACTTGACCGCTTCGACGGCGACAGGGACTTGCTTGCATACCACATAAACCTGGTCCTCACCGAGGCAATGGTGAACGCCATCAAGCACGCCAACGCCAACGACCCGGACAAGATGGTCCACGTCTATATCAATATCACGGACCAAGACCTTCTCATCCGGGTTTTCGACGACGGCCAGGGGTTCAACATCAACAGCATCCCCCCGCCCGACTTCGACCATCTCGAAGATCGCGGCAGGGGGATTTTTATCATCAAACAGTTGATGGATACAGTGAGATACGAGAAGATAAACGGCGGGAATATGCTGGAGATGACCAAGTGCCTGCGCTGCTGCGCGTAAAATAAGTTACTCTGATTTTTTCCCTTTCCGCGTGATGACAAGGACCATTGTCAAACCGAGAAGGAACATCGGAAAACTGAGCAACTGCCCCATGGAAAACGGGCCAAGCAGGAGTCCCAATTGAGGGTCGGGCTCCCGGAAAAACTCAACAAAGAAACGGAACAGCCCGTAGAAGGCGATGAAAGTCCAGAATACCACCCCGCCAGGGCGCTCCCTCCTCCCCACGGCCATCAGGATCGCGAACAGCACCGGTCCCTCTAAAATAGCCTCGTAGAGTTGCGACGGATGCCGCGGCATCTCTCCTCCATCCCGAAAGATCACCCCCCACGGCATATCGGTGACACGCCCGTAGAGTTCTCCGTTTATGAAGTTGCCGAGCCTTCCCAGGCCGATCCCCACCGGGGCGGTGAGCACGCAGAGGTCTGCCAGGGTAAAGAACCCGACCCCTTTTTTTCGCGCCACAAAGAATCCAGCCAGCACAACGCCGATGAGCCCCCCGTGGAACGACATCCCCCCTTCCCAGACGGCGAAAACCTTCAGAGGATGGGCCAGATAGTAGGAAGCATTGTAAAAGAGCACGTAGCCCAACCGCCCGCCAAGAATGACCCCGACCGCCAGGCTGAAGATCACATCCGCCACATCATCCGCTGTAAGGGGGAGAGCGCGCTGCCGGACCCTCCTGAGAACAATGAAATAGGCAGCCATAAACCCCAGTATATACATCAGACCGTACCACCGAAACTCCAGGGGGCCGATACGGAAGAATACCGGATCGATGTGCGGAAACTGCATGGGTGCTCCTCTCTGGGCGAAATCGTCCTACCCTAGCAATAATACCGCATGGTGTCAATCAACGCCCCCTGTCACTGGACTTGCGCAGCAGGGGGCATATAGAGGAAAATTTTTACACCCCTGTTGACAGAATCCATGATGGCGTTACAATAATATCAAAAGGATATGTTCTTTGACATCTGCTCTGGGAATCAGGTAACAACCGGTTGAGGGACCTGACGGTTAACCCACGACACCAATACGGGTTCAGGCGCGGTGAGCAGGCCCGCAGTGAGGGGAAGCCTGAAGTGCCTTCCCGACAAAAAGTTTACCAATGGTCAGAGGGTCCAGCGGTTATACGGTTATCCCGGAGCAACATTACTAATTGACGCCCAGGGAATGGCGCAATAAGCGTACGTCTCATCCGTCAGGCGCGTAACAACCGCCCCCAAAAGGGGAAACGGCCGCGAAAGATCAGGCCCGACGGTCATAAAAGAGCGTCCTGCTTGGCTTCACGACCGTTTCTACCGACGAATACGAGAAAGCATCCCCGCTGGACGTCAATTACAAAAAAAGCCCGGGGTATCATCCTCCGGGCTTTTCTTTATTCCAATTCTCTCACGCTACTTCCTCACGTCGAGCGGTACGCCAGCCCTCTGGGCACTCTCTTCGAGGGCGTTCAGCTTGCCGTTCAGGCCTATCAACGTATCCTCAAGCCTCTTCGCTTCCCGTTGGACGCCCAGATACTCGCCACGACTCATGGTGCCGGGGTTAGCCATCCGGGTCCGGCGCGCGGCAAGCTCTGCCTCGCTGGCCTTTATTTCACTTCTCATCGCCTTGAATTCGGCTCTCCAGGCATCTTCGTCCTTATCACCGTAAACAGTCTTCGTTTTTTCCTGTTTTGGGGCCGGCGTCTTGTCGACATCCTTCTGCCCAGCTTCCAGCTTTTTCTCCTGTCCTACGGGCTCGACAACCGTTTCGGTTACCTCCGCCGGCGTAGGCCCTCCATCAACAATAACCGTCACCTTCTTGCGATACTTTGCCGGAACCTTGCCGAGGTCTTCGGTGTAGTTGACCGTTCCCCGCCCGTCCACCCACTTGTAAATGTCGGCGTGGGCCGTCACAGCCAGAGCCAGGAACAGCACTGTGCATAGATAGCGCATTATTGGTTTCCTCCCGCGTGTCACCTTGATTCTGAGAAGCCGACTGCAATCCCCCTACCCCGGCGGCCACCCGAGATGCCGTCCCGCCAGAAGATGGAAATGGATGTGGAACACCGACTGACCGGCGTCGGCGTTCGTGTTCTGGACGATGCGGAAGCCCCGCTCGTCCACCCCACGCTCCCGGGCAATGGCTGCGGCCACCCGATAAACGCGGCCCACCAGGGCATCATCCTCAGCGGTAAGGTCAAGGGCATTCACGATGTGCTTCCGCGGTATGAGAAGAAGATGGTGCGGTGCAACCGGGTTGATGTCTTCAATGGCGACGAGGTCGCCGTCCTCGTAGACCTTCCTGGCAGGAATGACCCCTTCGATGATCTTACAGAAGATGCAGTTGTCCATCAGGTTTTCCTTTCGCGTCGATCCGGATCCGGTGCCAGAGGTCGGCCCCCTTGAGCCGGAGATAGCGTTCATCATGGACAAAGAGAATGACCTGGTGCCCGGAAGCGATGAGGTTAAGTGTCGTAAGAGCGGCGGTTTTCCGTTCGTCATCGAAATTTATCAAAGGGTCGTCGAGAAGGAAAGGCAATTTTCTCCCCCGGGAAAGGATGCCGCCCAGGGCGAGCCGCGAGGCGAGGTAGGCCTGATCCTGAACGCCGCAGCTGTATGCCTCCGCCGGACGGAGTCCGCTGTCGGCGCCGATGGTGAGGTTGAAGCCGTCGTCGAGCCGGGCTTCCCGGTACCGCCCGGCGGTAAGATTGAAGAGCTTGCCGTTGATCTCGGTGGAGAGACGCGCCAGGTACGTGGCCCGGTATTCGTCGAGGGTCTCCCGCAGAAGCTCCACGGCGAGCCGCAGCGCACCGGTCCGCCGCACGAGCCGTTCCTCCCGGGATTTGAGCTCCTCCCCTTCCTCAGCGATGGCCTCCAGGTCGAGTCCCCCCACGCGGAGCAGCGCCAACTCCTGCTCCTTGACGAGGGCGACCCGCTTCTTCTCGTTTACCTCCCCCGCAAGTCGCTGCATCTTTTCCTCGGCCGCAGCGAACTCCTCATGGGTCATAACCTGAAATCCCTTGCCGACCGTGCTCTCAACGGCTTCCCGAACCACGGCCAGTTCCCTGACAAGCTCCGCCCCCTGGGACTTGAGTTCGTCCAGGGGAGACAGAACCCGGAGGGCGCTCATCACCTGGTCATGCTCGTCCATGATCTCCTCGGCTCGCTCCAACTCCCCAAGAATCCCCCGGGCGCTGGCCGGGTCGACATCACCCAGGTGCGCGGCAAGCGTCTTTTCGTGGCGAGCCGTCTCGTCCCGCAGCCGACCGATCTCGGCGGAGAGACCGTCGATCCTTCCCTGGCGGCGCGACGCCTCGGAGTTCCGCGCACTGCTCGATCTGGCGGCATAGAGCGCCACGGCCAGGGTTGCGACCACGGCAATGCCGGTAACCACATAGGCAGCCGCCGGCATGAGGAACCAGGCCGCCACCGCCGCCCCCCAACAGACAAGGGGAGAGAGGAGCAGCGCAACAGAAACCGGCCGGCCGGCAACGGGCAACGCGTCTAGCCCGGCCATTTCCTCTTCCATCTGGTCCAACCGGTCGCTGGCAGTGCAGTAGGCCTCGATGATTTTGCCGAACCCATCGGGCAAACCG
>CAJPFF010000286.1 GCA_905339345.1 Geobacteraceae bacterium
TATGAATAATCGTTTTCTCGACGCCTGCTGGGGCAAGCCCGTTGACCGTACCCCCGTGTGGCTCATGCGCCAGGCAGGGCGCTATCTCCCCGAATACATGGCGGTGCGCTCCAAGTGCACCTTTCTGGAGCTCTGCAAGACCCCGGAACTGGCCGCCGAGGTGACCATCCAGCCGGTGGAGATCCTGGGAGTCGACGCGGCGATCCTCTTCTCCGACATCCTCACCCCGGTGGAGCCCATGGGGCTGAAGCTCGACTTCGTCCCGGGCCCGGTCTTCGAGAACCCGGTCCGGACCATGGCCGACGTGGAGCGGCTCAGGATTCCCAACCCGGAGGAGGATGTTCCCTATGTCCTCGATGCCATCAAGATCCTCCGCAAGGAGCTGGCCGGCCGGGTGCCGCTCATCGGCTTCGGCGGCGCGCCGTTCACCCTGGCCTGCTACATGGTGGAGGGGAAGGGCTCAAAGGACTGGGCCACCATCAAGCGGATGATGTACGCCGCCCCCGATGTCTACGCCGCCCTCATGGAGAAGGTGACCATGATGGACATGGAGTACCTGAACGCCCAGATCCGGGCCGGGGCCCAGGCGATCCAGATCTTCGACACCTGGGGCGGGGTCCTCTCCCCCACCGACTACGAGAAGTACGTCCTCCCCTACACCGTGAAGCTCATCAACGGCCTGAACCGCCAGAACACCCCGGTGATCCACTTCGTCAAGGGGTCCGGCACCATGCTGGAGACGGTGCAGAAGGCCGGCGGCGACGTCATGGGGCTCGACTGGCACGTGAACCTGGGGAAAGCCCGGGACACCCTCGGTGCCGGCATGGCCGTCCAGGGGAATCTGGACCCTACGGTCCTCTATGCGCCCAAGGAGGTCATCGAAGCCGAGGTGAAGCGGGTTCTCGACGAGAACGCCGGCCGCCCCGGACACATCTTCAACTTGGGGCACGGCATCCTCCCCACGGTGCCGCCGGAGAACGCCATCCACATGGTTGAGTGCGTGCACCGGTTGTCGCAGAAATAGGAAACGCGGAGAGAGTAATCGGAAAAGGGAGCGAAGCAGGCTCCCTTTTCCTTTTTCCCGTAGAGAAAGAGGTGTCCATGGAGAATCGCATCACCGACCTGGAGATCCACGTCACCCACCTGTCACGCACCGTGCACGAGCTGAACGACGTGGTCTACCGCCAGCAGCAGACCATCGACCGGCTGGAGGCGGAGCTGAAGGGGCTCCGGCAACAGGTTCTGGCCGAGGCCCCGTCGCCGGTGGGAAAGCCGGAGGACGAAGAGCCGCCCCCCCACTACTGACCGGCCAGCCGCCATGAACCTCCTCAGACTCCTCATCCTTGGTGCGGTGGTTTACGCCGCCTATGGGGCCCTCTGTTTCCTTCTCCAGCGCTCCCTCATGTACCCCGGCCGGGCCATCGACGTTGGCAGGCAGCCCCCCCTCTCCCCAGGCACGGTTCCCCTTCGGCTCGAAACGGGCTTCGGTAAGATCGAGGCGTGGTTTCTGCCGCCCAAGGGAATGGAGGCGGGGAGTAAGAGGCCGGTGTTCCTCTTCTTCCACGGCAACGGCGAGGTGATCGATTTTCTCCCCGATGAGGCCGAGGAGTTTCGGGCCATGGGGGTGGGGGTGCTGCTGGTGGAGTACCCGGGGTACGGGCGTTCGGAGGGAACGCCTTCCGAGGAGAGCATCACCGCCGCGGCGGTGGCGGCCTACGATGCCGTCATCGGCCGCAGCGACGTGGATTCCTGCCGGGTGGTCGCCTTCGGCCGGTCCCTGGGGGGCGGAGTGGCCTGCGCCCTCGGCCGAGAGCGTCCCCTGGCAGCCCTCATCCTCCAGTCACCCTTCACCTCCACCCGACCCTTTGCCCGGCGGATGCTCCTGCCGGGGTTCCTCGTGCGGGACGTCTTCGACAACCGCCAGGCCCTTGCCGCCTATCCCGGGCCGGTTCTCGTCCTTCACGGCATCCACGACGACATCATCCCCGTCGGCCACGGCCGGGAGCTGGCCCGGGCAGCCCGGCGAGGACGCCTCGTGGAGCTTGCCTGCGCCCACAACGACTGTCCCCCCGACCGGGGAGAGTTCCGGAGGATCGTGGCCGGATTTCTCCGGGATGAGGGGATTCTCGAGCCTCTTACTCCTTGACCGGCCCGGGGTAATGGGGTATCTGGAAGGGGACGCCGCAAGACCGACCCTATACCGTTAACGAGGCGACCATGTCAGAAAAAACCGCCGTCCTCCTCCTGCAGATGGGGGGTCCCGACTCCCTGGACGCCGTGAAACCCTTTCTCGTCAACCTCTTCTCCGACCGGGACATCATCCGGATCGGCCCTTCCTTCCTACAGCCCTTCATCGCCCGGCTCATCGCCAAGAAACGGGCCCGGCCGGTGGAGCACAAGTACGAGGAGATCGGCGGCAAGTCCCCCATCCGGGAGCTGACCGAGGCCCAGGCTGGAGCACTGGAAGAGGTCCTGGGGGATGACTACCGCTGCTTCGTGGCCATGCGCTACTGGAAACCCACCACGGTGGAGGCCCTGGCGGCCATCCGGCGGGAAGGAATCACCCGGGTCATCGCCCTCTCCCTCTATCCCCACTATTCCCGGGCCACCACCGGTTCCAGCGTGAACGAGCTGAAGCGGGTCCTGGCACAGGCGGGCGCCTCCTTTGACGTCACCTACGTGGACCGGTTCTATGACCATCCCCGCTACATCGAGGCCCTGGCCGAGAAGATCCGGGAGGGGCTCGACGCATTCCATCCCCTGGCCGAGGTGCAGATTCTCTTTTCGGCCCACTCGCTTCCCCAGTCCTTCATTGACGAGGGGGACCCCTACCTTTCCCACATCGAGGAGACGGTGCGGCTCGTCATGGAGCGGTTCGATGGGGTTATCTACCACCTGGCCTTCCAGTCCCGGGCCGGGCCGGTCAAGTGGCTGGAGCCCTCCACCGAGGAGATGCTGGAGCACCTGGCGGCCCACCAGGTGAAGAACCTCCTCATGGTCCCCCTCTCCTTCGTGTCGGACCATATCGAGACCCTCCACGAGATCGACATCGAGTACGCCATGCTCGTCCACAAGCTGGGGTACGCCAAATTCCGGCGCTCTCCGTCCCTGAACTGCTCTCCTCTCTTCATCGACTGCCTGGCGGATCTGGTGCGGAAGGCCGGGGAGTGAGCCGTGGCAGATGGTGAGATGAAAACCTGCGCGGTCTGCGGGGGGGTATTCACCCCAGGCCATGAGCGCACCCCCTACGAGGAGGCGGGGGAGTGGCTGGCGGCCGAGCTCTGGAACGACGCCGGCACCCTCTGCCCCCAATGCCTGGACAACCGGGCTAAACTCGCGATGATGTACGTTATCGACAGGTGAATTGACCATGGAACAGACAACAATAGATGGAATTTCCCTCTCCCTGGCCGGGCCGGTGAGCCTCTCCCTGAAATGGGTCGGCCAGGATGAGCTTCTCCAGCAGCTGCTGGCCGCCTGGATGGTCATCGACGACCGGGACATCCCCTTCAACCCCCGCCTCATCGGCAAGCCGGGGGTGGGGAAGACCACCCTCGCCTACGCCGCGGCAAGGCGTCTGGGGCGCCCCGTCTATCTCTTCCAGGCCACCATGGATACCCGGCCCGAGGATCTCATCATCACCCCGGTCATCGGCCCCGACGGGAAAATCCAGTACGCCGCGTCGTCCCTTGTGTCGGCCATGCTGAAGGGTGGGGTCCTCATCCTCGACGAGGGTAACCGCATGAGCGAGAAGGCGTGGGCGTCCCTGGCGCCGCTCCTGGACGACCGGCGCTACGTGGAGTCGATCATCACGGGGCTGCGGGTTCCGGCCCACCGGGATTTCCGGATCGTGGTCACCATGAACGAGGACTCCTCCACCTTCGAGGTCCCCGAGTACATCCACTCCCGCCTCCAGCCCCAGATCTTCATCGACTTCCCCGAGGCCGACGAAGAGCTCATGATCCTCAAGGAGAACCTCCCCTTTGCCCCGACCCGCATCCTGAAGTACGTGGTCGACTTCCTCCAGCGGGCCCACGCCGCCGACGAGCTCTACTCGGTCCGCGACGGCATCAACATCGCCCGCTACGCCCTCAAGATGATGGCCGCCACCGGAAAGGACGCCGCCGAACTCCTGCCGCTCTCCGTGGAGCGGGTGCTGGGGGACGAGGCGCTGCGGTACCTGACGTAAGCCATGCCCCACCGCCTCCACATCGAACAGTTCGGCCCGGTCCACGCCCTCCCCGTCCTCCACTACCGGATGGAGTTCGCCCACCTCGTGCGCGAGGCGGTGCATCGGGTGAAGCCCGACTGCATCGCCCTGGAGCTGCCGCCGACCCTGGAAGCCCCCTTCCTGCGTGGGGTGGCGCGGCTGCCGGAGGTGTCGGTTCTCCGCTACGGCACCAAGGGGAAGAAGGGGCCGGAGGAGACGGTCTACCTCCTCGTGGAGCCGGCGGACCCCCTGGTGGAGGGGGCGCGGCTCGGCCGGGAGATGGGCATCCCCGTGGAGATGGTCGACGTGGATACCGACTCCTATCCCCTCCACCACGAGCCCCTGCCTGACCCCTACGCCATTCACCGGATCGGTCTCACTCCCTACTACGAGGAGTACCGGAAGGCGTGCGCGGAATTCCCCCATGGCCACGAGGACCGGCGGCGGGAGCAGGGGATGGCCTTTCGGCTCCAGCAGCTGGCCCGGGAGCACGGCCGCATCCTCTTCATCTGCGGGATGTTCCACCTGGCGCGGGTTAAGGAGGAGTTCGGCCGGCCCCAGGCGGCTCCCCTGGAGCGGGTCAGGCGCGAGGGGGTTGCCCTCTTCAACCTCCATCCCGATTCGGTCCGGGAGATCCTGGGGGAGTTCCCCTTCCTCTCGGCGGTGTACGAGCTGCGCCGGGGCCCCCTCCCCCCGGAGCCCGCCGACGGCGGGGCCACGCTCCGCAAGCGCTTCAGCGCCCTGGAGCTCATCGCGGGGGGGAAGCGGGATATCCCCGAGGAGGAACTCCTGCGCCACGCCATCGACCGGAGCGCCCGCCACACGGGGCGGGAGGGGGAGTTCCCCGACCGGCAGCGGATCATCTTTCATCTCTTCCAGGAGGCGGCCCGCCACTACCGGCAGGAGACCGGCGAGCCGGTCCACCTCTGGCAGAAGCGGGCCTTTTTCCGCTTTGCCAGAAACTACGCCCTCACCGGCGGCATGCTCCTCCCCGATCTGTTCCAGCTCCTGGCCGCGGCCCGGGGGTGCATCGACGACAATTTCGCCTATGCCTTCTGGCGCCTGGCCACCTGCTACCCCTGGCAGCGGAGCGAGGCCGACCTCCCTACCCTCGCCATCTCCCCCGAGGAGATCTGGGGAGGGAGTCGCCGGATCCGCTTCCGTCCCCGGCAGAAACGGCAGAAGGGGCTGTCGCACCTGGGATTCCTGAAGCGGAAGAAGGAAAAGCGCCCCGGCGAGTGGCTGGAGGGGTTCGACAACCCCTCCATCTGCTCCTACCCCCCGGAGGATGTGGTGATCGAGGATTACGGACGGTTCCTGAAGAAGAAGGGGGCCCTGCAGCTCTCCGAGGAGCTCTCCCGCACCGAGCCCTTCACCGCCTCGCTCCTGGACGGGATCGACATGCGGGAGACTCTCCGCAATCTGGCCGACGGCCGGATCTATGTCCGTGAGAGCCAGCGGGCCAAGGGGGGCGTCGGCGGGGTGGTGGTGATCTTCGACGAGGACCGCGAGGGGCGCAGGTTCCCCTACCGGATGACCTGGCTCGGGGAGCACGACCAGGAGTCTGACATGGCCTTCTACGCCACCTCGCCGGCCGACAACATCGTGGGTCCCGGCATCTGCCGCTGCGAGTACGGCGGTTTTCTCCTCTCCTACCCTCCCCGGCGCATGATGGATGTCTGGCGCGACCCGGATTACGCCTTCGCCCGCACCAAGGCCGAGGTGCTCCTCCTGGCGGCCCTGGACTACTCCCCCGAAAAGCATGTGGTGTACGTGGCGGCCCGCCCCCCCCGGAGCCTCTTTCGCCAGATGGCGGCCCGGATGGGGAAGAAAATCGTCTATATCCCCCTGGGATCCCTGTCGCCGGTGAAGCTCAAGGGGCTGCGGGTCCTCCACATTCTCCATGGTCACGACAAGAGAGCGACTGCCCGGGAGTACATCTGGTAGTCCGTTAAGGTCTTGCTACCCGCCGAGCTCCGGGTATACTGGGTGGGTAACGCAACGCCGGAGGCCCCATGTCCTGGTTCGCCAATCTGAAGATCACCACCAAATTCAATATCATACTGTCGCTCCTCCTGCTTTTCGTCTTCCTGGCGGCCGCTTTCTTCGTCTACCACCGGGAGCGGTCCCTCATTGACCGGATCGCCGTGGACAATGCCCGAAGCATTGCCCGGCAGATTATCGAGACCCGTGAGTACATCTCCAGCGTGGTGAAGGGGGAGCCCAACGAGAACTACAACCTCGTCCCCCAGGTGGTGGCCACCAATGTGGCCAAGCGGCTGACCAAGGGGAGCAACTACTACGTGCGGCAGGTTTCGCTCCGCTACCGCAACCCCGAGAACCGCCCCGACCGGTTCGAGGCCGAGATGCTCGGGCTCTTCGCTTCGAAGAAGATCGCGGAGACCTACCGGATCGTCCAGACCGGAAATGAGCAGACCTTCCGCTACATGCTCCCGATGGTGGCGGAAAAGAGCTGCCTCGAATGCCACGGCCGTTACGAAGAGGCGCCTCCCTTTGTCCAGGCCCGTTTCCCCAAGGGGCACTACTCCTACGACTACCGGGTTGGTGAGGTGATCGGCGCCGTGTCGGTCTCGATCCCCCTGGCCGACCTCTACCGCCAAGCCGGGACCAACTTCAGGAACGATCTTGCCTATCGGGGGCTCACCTTCTGCCTCATCATCCTCGTGATGGGACTACTCGTCCGCCGCGCCATCATCGACCCGATCCGGCAGGTTTCCTCCTCCATCTCCCACGTCACCGCCACCGGCAGCTTCGGCGACCGGATTCCCCAGCGCTCCCGGGACGAGATCGGCGAACTCATCGCAGCCTTCAACGGCATGATGGAGGAACTGGACCTCAAGACCCGGCAGCGTACAGAGTCCGAAGACCGCTACCGCAACGTCCTTGAAATGGCCCAGTCGGCCATCGTCACCTTCCTGGCCGACGGCAAGCTCATCATCACTAACCGTAGGGCCGAGGAGATCTTCGGGCTTCCCAAGGGGGAGCTCCTGGGGGCATCGATCTACACCTTCCTGGCTGACGGTGACGGGGTGCGGGACGGCATCATGGCATATCTGCGCGACGGGACGGGGGGATTGGTGGGGGAGACGACTCCCCGGAAAATACGGGACATCAGGGGGGGGATAACCGAGGTGGAGATGGCCCTCTCCGTGTCGAGCTCGGACCATAACCCCCTCTTTACGGCAATTTTGAGGGAACATGTACGGCGTTAGACGCACTGAAAAAGTTACGAAAAAAAGAGGGGGGAAGCGCGTGGTGCGTTTCCCCCCTCTTTTTTCATCCCTCCACCATGCCGTTGGCTTGTAAGGGCCTCACAGCGAGTTCCTTACAGGTGGCAGGCTCTGTGCCGCTTCAGGCAAATCCCACATTAATGGGGCAGCACACCACGGCCTTAAGAGCCCCCGTTTTACGTAAATGTTCCGCTGGGGCATATCAGCCTGACGAGCATGGTAGAGAGAATTCTAATATTTGAGGTTAGTGTAGCGCCCTCTCCCGGAGAAATCAAGAGGCTTTTTCTCCCCCGACGCCGAACCCGAGGAATGCGTTCAGGTGACGGATTTCCTCCATGAGCACGTCGAAACCGTGGAAGGTGAGGGACTGGGGACCGTCGGAGAGGGCCTTGTCCGGCTCCGGGTGAACTTCGATCAGCACACCGTGGGCTCCCGCCACCAGCGCCGCCTTGGCCATGGGGGCAACGAGGCTCCGCTTTCCCGTGGCGTGGGAGGGGTCGACCATGATCGGCAGGTGGGTCATCTCCCGGATGAGGGGGACCACCGCCAGGTCGAGGGTGTTGCGTGTAGCGGTCTCGAAGGTCCTGATCCCCCGCTCGCAGAGGATCACATGGGGGTTCCCCTCGGCCAGGATGTACTCGGCGGCGGCCAGAAACTCCTCCAAAGTGGCGCTCATTCCACGCTTGAGAAGAATCGGCTTGCGAATGCGCCCCACTTCCTTGAGGAGTTCGAAGTTCTGCATGTTGCGGGCACCCACCTGGAGGAGGTCGGCATATTCCGCCACGAGACCAACCGTGTCGGGGCTCATGACCTCGGTGACAATGGGGAGCCCGGTCTCCTCCCGGGCCTTGGCCAGGAGCTTCAGCCCCTCTTCCCGCATCCCCTGAAAGGTATGGGGACCGGTGCGGGGTTTGAAGGCACCCCCCCGGAGGAGATCCGCCCCGGCCTTCTTCACGGCCCGGGCGGTCTTCAGGATCTGCTCCTCCCCTTCAACCGCACAGGGGCCGGCCACCACCACCGGCCGCTTCCCCTCACCGATTGGGACGCCGCAGACCTTCACGATGGTGTTGCGGGGATGGAAGTCACGAGAGACGAGCTTGTAGGGCTTGGAGACGTGGATCACCTCCTGCACGCCGGGGAGGTCCCGGATCGTGGTGTCGTCCACGTACCCCTTGTTGCCGAGGACGCCGATGGCGGTCCGCTCGCTTCCCGGGATCGGCGCCGCCGTGAGACCCATGGTTTCCACCGCCTTCACAACCGCCTCTATCTGCTTCGGACCAGCCTTATGGTTCATGACGATCAGCACGTGCCCCTCCCTGTCCAAGATTGCAGTCGTCTCATCGGGGGAACGATACCAGAGGGGGGGGCGAGGGTCAATCATGAAGGCTTCCTGCGGGATCGTTTGTGCCGCGACACCTGCCGCCTTGCAATTTCGCGGGCAATCGGTAGAATGGACTCCCAACCGTAAAACAGGCGGCGAAGACGATACATGACGTGCGGCAACCTGAAGGGGCATCGGGAGGAACCATGAAGCTCAAGGACGTGCAGATCGCTCGACTCGCGGAGCAGGTGCTGGAGCGGCTCACCGCGGCGGGGCTCGTCACCCTTAAGGCCGAGCGGGGGGTGGTGCTCGACCGGATCAAGGGGACCATCGCCGCCGACTCCAGGGGGGAAGAGGATCTGGAGCGGGAGGCCGAGCGCCTCCTGGAGCAGACACTGCGCTCCATGGGGGGGGGCGTCGGTATCGATCGGCACAAGATGCTGAGAATGATCAAAGAGCGACTGGCCAAGGAGAAGGGGATCGTCATCTGACCCTCGGCTGGTCGGCACGGAGCACGAAAACCATGAGCATTTCAGAAGACCGCGTATCCCATCTGGCCCACCGGATCTACGACCGGCTCTGGAAGGACGACCTTGTCGACTTTCCCGATGAGCGGCGCTCCCTCCAGTGCATCAAGGAGGCGATCTCCTCCTTCTTCGCGGTGACCGGCGAGGTGGACGCCGCCGTCCGGAAAAAGCTCGCCTCCTACGCCCAGGCAAAGGTGCCGGGGAGCCGGGAGTACGAGGTTCTCTACCAGAAGTTTTACCAGGAAGAGATGGCCAGGAGAAAATGGTGACGTTCGGTAGCGTCATTTACCGGAGGATGGCTCTCTCTGTACTGTTGACGCTCCTCTTCACGTTCATGGTGGCCGGCTGCGGGCCGAAGCCCCAGGTCACCGTCTCTCCCTCCTTCCGCCCCGCCGCCGAGGTGGAGACCGCCTACGTGGTTCCCTTTGCCGCGGCCCTGGTCCCCGAGGAGTTCTCCGCCACGGTCTTCAACGATTTTGTGGACCAGCTCAATGGGCGACGACGAGAGACGGGGGTGCGCTCCTTCGCCATCCTCAAGGACGAGGTAAAGGATGTGGACCCCGCGTGGCTCTCCCGGCAATTCTATATTTCCGGGGACATCTGGAGCTATGTGGAGGATTCGGGCTGCTGCTCCACCAACATCCGGGTCAAGGCCCGGGTTTACATCCATGAGCCCGGGAAGAACATCCCCTCAGTGGAGATCTTCGTGCCGTTGGAGAGCTTCTTCGATCACGACCGTTCCACCGTCGACCGGGAGAGGGACCGCCTCGCCCGGGCCCTTGCCCGCGATCTATCCCTGAAAGTCCTTGAGGCCATCGCGCCTTCACGCTCTCCCTCATCGTCATCCCCCTGAAATTTTTTTTTTGCGAATCACCTTGATTTTTATCCGGGGGGTGACTATAGTTACTCCGTGTTAGCACTCAGCAGTATCGAGTGCTAATTTTTTTCAGTGAAATCTCGTGAGCATACTCATGGAAGAAAGGAGAAGCAGCAGATGAAACTCAGACCGTTGCAGGACCGCATCCTCGTAAAAAGAATCGAGGAGGAGCAAGTTACCGCAGGAGGGATCTTCATCCCCGACACCGCCAAGGAGAAGCCCCAGCGCGGCGAAATCGTTGCCGTTGGCAATGGCAAGAAGACCGAAGACGGCAAGGTTATCCCCATTGACCTGAAAGTGGGCGACAAGGTGCTCTTCGGCAAATACGCCGGCACCGACATCAAGGTTGAGGGACAGGACTACCTTATCATGAGAGAAGACGACATCCTCGGTGTCATCGAATAGGTGGCTGGCTTCGCCAAAGGTCCATCTGCGGCGTTGCGTTCGTCGCGGGACGCGCCCCGCTCCTCACGCGCCTTGCATCTGGAGCCTTTGGCTGTGCCATGAAGCAGCATAGGAACAACATACGAAGACGAAGAATAAATAGGGAGGAACAAGAAACATGGCCAAAATTATCAAGTTCGATCAGGAAGGGCGCAACGCCATCCTGAAAGGTGTTAATACCCTCGCCGATGCAGTCAAGGTGACCCTCGGCCCCAAAGGCCGCAACGTCGTCATCGAGAAGTCCTTCGGCTCCCCGCTCATCACCAAGGACGGCGTCACCGTCGCTAAGGAAATCGAACTGGAGGACAGGTTCGAGAACATGGGCGCCCAGCTGGTGAAGGAAGTCGCTTCCAAGACTTCCGACGTTGCCGGTGACGGCACCACCACTGCCACAGTGCTGGCCCAGGCCATCTACCGCCAGGGCGCCAAGCTGGTGGCCGCCGGCCACAACCCCATGGAACTGAAGCGCGGCATCGA
>CAJPFF010000287.1 GCA_905339345.1 Geobacteraceae bacterium
GGACGTCGTCTTCGAGCGGGAGGCGGACCGGGCCCTCAACGCCCAGGCCTTCACCCTGGGGAGCGGCGTTGTCTTCGGCGCGGGGCGCTACGCTACCGGAACGGAAGATGGTATGCGCCTCATGGCCCACGAGCTCACCCACGTGGTGCAGCAGGGTGGGGGAGACGGTGAAGGGGATGCGATCCAGCGCGCCGTAGACTTCACGGCAAACTTTTCGGGAGTATCCCTGACCCCCAATCCGGGAGTCACCATCACCGGCGACGATTATGAGAATAATTATGCGGAGTTTTCCGCCGATGCGGACGTCACGGCGGTTGGCGATACTGCGGCGGAGCTGGACCAGTGGGACGTGGGGATACTGCAGGACATGATCGTCAACTGGGAGAGGGAGTACTGGCGGCGGGACAATGCCGACGGCCGGGGCCGTTTCGTGGAACAGAAGTTCCGGCCCATCAACACCCGCTTCCGGGACCAGATGGACGGTGCAGCCACCGTCTGGTCGGCTGACGACGAGCACCAGGAACTGAGCGCCCTTCCCAAGACCCCGCGGGACGGCCGGCTGGAGGTGTCCACGACCATTTCCACCAGCGATGTCCCGGGGGGCGGCGACACGATCAACGGCGAGGATGTCACCGGCATGGATGCCTCGGACGGCACCGGCAACATCAACATCGAACGGACCGGCACCCGCTTTGACACCTTTATATCGGCCCACAACACGGTTACCGACGAATTCCGTCACCTCCGCAGGCTGAACTGGAACTACCAGAAATCCACCGATTTCAGCGGCTCGGGGGGAACGTTGAGTGTCGCTACGGAACGTACCGAGCTGGGGCGGCACGGGCCCCACAGGGCAGCGCCCGACGCCCCCCTTACCAGCGGCACAACCGCCAATGACGCCGTGGCCGACGACGGCAACTGGACCAGGCGGCGGGTGGACGGCTGGACGTGAAGATGATGGCCGCCCAGATACCGCCTGTGATCCCCATGCCAGCTACCCGGGATGCATAGGAGCAGGCCATGAAGAAATTTTCCGTCGCGAAACAGCAACACTCGCCGCAATCGTTGCAGCGTGCGAACATGGAACCTCCAGCCCATTCCCCTCACCAGCCCCAGCGAGCCGAGGTTCGCCAGATTCTTCGCGGCCCCCCCCTACAGGCGAAGCTCACCGTTGGCGCGCCCGATGATGTGCATGAGCAGGAAGCCGACCGCGTTGCCGATGAAGTGATGCGCATCCCCCCATTGAACGACTCGACTCCAGCGCGTGTCGATCCCCCAAACCGCGAAACCCCCATTCAACGACAGGATCGGGAGGACGAAGAAGAGATTGCGCAAACGAAGCCTGAAGCCAGCACCACCACTGATGTTGGCCCCGGAATCGATTCGCGTATCCATGCCCTTCAAGGTGGCGGGGAGCCCCTCCCTCCTGCCGAACGGGCGTTCTTCGAGCCCCGCTTCGGCTACGACTTCAGCCAGGTTCGGATTCATGCCGGCCCGGAGGCGGCCGAGTCGGCGCGCGCCCTCAATGCACACGCATATACGGTGGGACGGGATGTGGTGTTTGGGGCGGGAGAGTATGCGCCAGGGAGTGACTCGGGGCGGCGGTTGATCGCTCATGAGTTGACTCATGTGGTCCAGCAGGATGGCCGCGCGCCCAACGTGGTTCGTCGCGCCGAAGTCGAGGACATTCCCAGCGTGTGCGCTAAACTCCCCGATATTGAGAAAGATGTTGACGACAAGGTTAACGCCGAGATCACGGCCGCTCGTAACGCTGCTGGGTCACCGATCAATGTAGCGGGTTTTTTGGCTGATGTGAGGGAGCGGCTTGCCTCAGGGATAGCGGTCACACCCATCGAAAGTTTCATTGAAGCGCTCGCGAACAAAGTCTTCCTACCGTCGTCAACCCTCAGTGGAACCAAATTCTCCGGTGTCGGTGCGGTCAACAAATTCTATTCCGTTGCTGGCGGCGCGGGGCGCGTCGTAGGGCCGACTGCCTTGATTCACGGTATCTGTGTCGGCGCCGACAAGCTTGGCCACTTTTTTCAGCAGGGCTACTCCTACTATGAAATGAAGCAGGATTTCGGCAGCGTGGCAGCAGCCGAGGGTTTAGGTCGCTCCACCGAGATATTGACGCTGGGCCTCATGACAACCGGCGTTTACTCAAACGCCGATCTTGCGGCCAACCTCTCGGGCCTAAAATTCTATGAAGATCTGGAAGCAAACCCTTCCAGCTTCACGTTTGCCATCGGAAACTACATCACCCGCGACTGGAACGAGCGATCCAACCCGAGTTTTTACTCTCCAGACGTCGCCAAGGTGGTGTGGGCTAATCTGTTGAGTGGCTTGTGGCGAGGCCCGCTAACCGTGACTGGCGTTGGCTCCACTTCTCAAATACAGACTGAGGTTGAATTAGCGGCAACAACTTCCGGTACGGTTACCGGCACGTACCGGTATCCGGCGGGCAATCCAACGGTGCAGGGCACCATCACCAATGGCGTCATTCAGCAGAGAACAACCCCGGTTTCGGGAAGTAAGCCATGGTTGCCGCAAGTACAAAATATTGGAACGTTTTCGGATGCTCCGGTCAGTGGCATCATTGTCGAGTTCGACTGGAGTGAGCCGGGTTTGACTGGCAAGGGAACGTTGACATCCGTTAAGGAGGAGACTCTGGAGGGAACCAGGGGCACCGGAACGGCGCGATCGGGCCACAGTGTCTGGAAAATCGTCAGGAGCTGAGGATTCTTTCGAGCGAAATTGCTTCGAGGTTTTAATCAGGGATTGAAGAAGTGAAGAACAGGGAGGATTGTGGCCATGCGTAGCTTCGCCACACAAGCACAAAAGAAGAAACATTCTGACGTCCGAAACGTCGAGCCCCCATGCCCTCCGGTCTCCTGTCCTGCCTATTCAGCACAGCAGAACAAAGTACGGCAGATTCTGCGCAGTTCCAAATTTAACGTTGGGGTACCGAATGACATCCATGAGCAGGAGGCGGACCGCTGTGCGGATGAGGTAATGTCAATGCCTGTGCCGGTGCGACGACAAACCGAAGCAACGGTCATCCAGCGGCAGGAAACCGGCCTTGAGTCCAAGGGAGGCAGCTCTGGTCCAGCCTTCCCTCTGGATAAGGTTCACATGACGATCAGGGAGGATGCGACACCCCTTCCCCCGGAACTCCAGGGAAAACGGAAGGCCTATTTTCTGGTAACCTATGAAAAATCCGAATTCGAGAAGATGTATACCAGCGGTAAGTCCACAGAAAAAGAGTCCATTCAGGATGAAATGGAATACCTCAAAAATGCCGGCTACCTGGTGGTGTACATTGAGTTTGCCACGGAAAAGGATATTACCAGTGCGTTTGCGGACCCCAATGCAGCTTTGATCTTTTCCACGGGACATGGAGATCCTCCCGGCACCATCAGAACGACGAACGAAGAGCACGTGGAGCCCGGAGAGATCATTATCCCGGCGGGCTCGAACCTGAGGCAGGTCATTCTGGAGCACTGCAATGTCGGCGATCAGGCGGAAAAGTGGCAGAAAGTCCTGCCAAAGGATGCGGAACTGACGGCGTGGACGGGTAAAACAACGACAAAAGAGTCGGTCCAGTTCAATTCCGAAGGGGGAATCGGAGACCGTCAATGGGGCACGTTGATGAGCCGGGTCAAGTCATTACCCCAACTCGAAAACCAAAGGGGCGATATATACCGGATAACCGAAAAGGGAGAAAAGGAGATAATTAAGAATCTTGAGACCGGCGAGGTGAAGCCCGCGCAACCAA
>CAJPFF010000288.1 GCA_905339345.1 Geobacteraceae bacterium
GCCGGCGGCGAGCAGCGCAAGTGAAGTACGCGAGGATGGCCATGGTCGCCGCATGCGAATTGGGAAGGAAGGCATAAGTGTCAGGTTGGCTTGTCGTCTGGACACTCGACGGATCGCCGCCGGCTCCCCGCGCCTGGGCAGAATCCACGCGGGCAGCGCTGCGCTACGGCGGGACGCTGACGGAGCATCATGGGAAGCAGCTCGCGTTGGCGGCCTGGCGTCGCGGCCACGGGGAATTCCCCCTGAGCGGGACCATCGCCGTGCGCGAGGATGCGCATGTCGCATGGGTCGGTCAGTGCGTCGAAGACACAGGGGATGCCACGGAGGAGGCGATTTCCTGCGTTGCGGCGCCGAGGTTCGATGACGCGCGCGTCGCGGCCTTGAACGGCCCATTCGCCGCAGTGGTCGTTCGCAGCGCGCCATTCAGCGTGCGTGTGCTGACCGACCGGTACCGGCATTACCCCGTCTACCTGCACCGCGGCAGCAATCTCGTTGTCGCGTCCACAGAGCTGCGCTGCATTCTTCCGTGGCTCGAGGGCGCCGAGATGGACCGCGACGCGATCGACATGCTGTTGCGCTGCGGCGAGCTGATCGATCGGATGACGATGCTCGAAGGCGTCGATATGCTCCCGCCGGGCACGGCGGTTCATGCCTCGCCGCAGGGGTTTGAGGAGCGCCGGTACTGGACGATGCGCCACGACGGGTCCGCTGCGATTGGGCTCGAGGCGACAGCGGAAGATCTGGCGCAGCGGCTCACCGCGTCCGTTCGGCGGCTGGAGGCGGTTAGCCCGCGACTGGGTATCACGCTGAGCGGCGGCCTCGACTCGCGCGTCATTCTCGACCTTTGCAGGCATCCCGAGCGCGTTCCCAGCTTCACGTGGGGTTTGCCGAATTGCAGGGACATCGCTTGTGCCTCGCAGTTCGCTCGGATCGTGAAGTCACCTCATGTGGTCAAGCATTGGGATGCGGCGGCATTTCCGCCGTTGTGGTCGAGGGGCGTCGATTTGACCGGTGGGAGCTGCGGCATCGAAAGCATGTTCATGCTCCCCCATGTTCCGTTGCTCGAGTCCGCCTGCGACGTCGTGTTCAACGGCCTGGCCGGCGACGCGATTCTCGGAGGCAACTTCCTCAAGCGGCCCTGGCTGCGCGAGAACGACGCCTTGCGCCTGGGCCGGGCTGTCTGGCGATGGCGCGTGTCGGAAGGTGAGGACGCGCTCGCCGACAGGCTCATGGGCCGCAGTGGCGGCGATTCCTCTGCCAGCGAGCGCTGGGCCGCGTCGATTGCCGCCCGCGATGGCGCGCGCCCCGTCGAGCGTCTCAATGATTGGCTATACGAGAATCGGGTGTTCCGGACGACGAACGGCGGAACCATGCTGTTGCGCGGCGGGGTGGAGTCGCATGCCCCGTTTTTCGATCGCGACTTCGTCGATGCGGTCATACGGGTCAACCTCGATCACAAGGTCAAGCACCGCCTGTACCTGGAGGTCATGAAGAAGGGTGCTCCAAGGTCCGCGTCGATCACCTGGCAACGGACAAACATCGCGCCGCGGCGTGGGTACCACGCCAACCTGGCTGCGATGGCCCTCCAGAGGCTCGTGACACACGCGGCGCGCGCTGTCGGCGTCGATGCGTACCCGGCCTTAAAGGTCGCCGATCAAGCGGGATGGATGCGCGGACCGTGGAAGCCGCAGATCGAGAGTCTCCTCCTGAACGAGCGGTTCCTGCAACGAAACCTGGTCAACGCGGACGTCGCGCAAGAAACATGGCGAGCGCATCTCGCCGGCAACGACCATACGCGCCAGATCAGCGTCATGATCGCCGTCGAATTGTTCGCCCGCATGGCGATCGATCGGGAACCACAGTGAGCAGACCGCTGCTGGCGGCGTTGGCCGACGCCATCGCCAACGCCCTGACACTCCTGATCAAGTGCGTGCGCCCTGTGGCCCGTCCGGTCTTGCGCGTTTGGCGCCTCGCCTCGCTGAGAGCCGCCGTGCGAGGCCACATCCCCGAGGACACCCAGTTCGACGGTGTCGTGATCGGTCTTGGCGGGGGAGTCGTGACGCTGGGCGAGCAATGCCGTTTCGGCCGAGGCGTGCAGCTCGACACCACCGACGCCGGGCGAATCACGCTTGGCCGAAGAGTGCGCGTCAATGCGGGGACGATCATCGTCTCGAACTCCGAGGTGTTGATCGGCGAGTACACCTTGATCGGCGAGTACGTGAGTATTCGGGATGCAAATCACGGGACCGCTGCGGGCAGTTTCATGAAGACCCAGAAGCAGACGATCGCACCTATCCGCATCGGTCGCGACGTATGGATCGGTCGCGGCTCCTGCATCCTGAAAGGGGTCACCATCGGCGATGGCGCGGTCATCGCCGCCAACAGCGTTGTGACGCGCGACATCGAGCCGGGGTCCATATGCGCCGGCGTGCCGGCGAAGCAGATCGGCCGTCGGGTATCCCCGGCGGCAACTCATGCCGATGGCGGCGCTCAAGTACAAACACATGCACCCTGATCACGCCGAAGACCCCGTATCGGCCGAGCATTCGGCGGCGAACCGTCCATTGCGATTTGGCATTCTGTGCAACGGCTCGACCGTGAGCGCCTGGCAGGCTGCCTGCCTCGATGAGTTGGCAGCCGACGGGCTTGCCACGCCCGCCTTGCTGATCCTCAACGATGCCGTTCCCAAGCCGGGCCCCACGGCGCTGCAGCGTGTCGTTCGAGCGCTTCGAGATTCGAATCTGCTGTGGAGGCTCTATCGGCGCAGGTTGATGAAGCGCATGCCGGCCGCGCGTTCGGTAGACCTGTCGGATAAATTGGCCGGCCTGCCCGTGTTGACCTGCAAGGTCGAGAAGCGCGGCAAGTTCTCGGAGTATTTTGCTGCTGCCGACGTCGAGCGAATCCGTGAGCACGAGCTCGACTTTATGATCCGCTTTGGTTTCGGAATCATTCGCGGCGCCGTTCTTGATGCGGCTCGGCATGGTGTCTGGTCCTATCACCATGGGGATCTGGAGAAGTACCGCGGCATGCCCCCCGGCTTCTGGGAGATCTACCACGGCGATCCGGTCACCGGCGTCACCTTGCAGCGACTGACGGACCGCCTGGACGGGGGTGTGGTGCTGCACAAGGGCTACTTCAAGACCATCGGCAAGTCCTACCTCCGCAGCCTGAACAACGCGATGATGGCGAGCACAGGCTTTCCAGCCCGCGTCGTGCGCGACATTGCGAGCGGCGTCGGTCAGTACACCAC
This sequence comes from Geobacteraceae bacterium, assembly GCA_905339345.1. Classification (GTDB taxonomy): domain Bacteria; phylum Desulfobacterota; class Desulfuromonadia; order Geobacterales; family Geobacteraceae; genus Geobacter. The sequence goes on from CAJPFF010000288.1 coordinate 3,251, forward strand.
TGCGCCGCCGTCGACGACGAAGGCGCCCATCTTCTACGCGCCGCGAAACCTCGAGATGATCCGCTTCGTCGTGCAAACGATGTGGGCGCGACTCGGCGACATGAAAGGCTGGCTCCTCCAGCATGCGCAGTGGAATGTCGGCATCGTCGACAAGCCGATCCATGCGTTCCTCGATGCAGACTTCAAGCCGACGGTTCAGTGGCTTCCTGAGCCCGCGCGGGATCGATTCGTCGCGGACCCGTTTGCGGTCGCCGCGAAGGACGGCGGGCTCACCGTGCTCGTGGAGGAATACGACTTCAACACGGCGAAGGGCCACCTCTCGTTCACGCATTGGAAAGACAACGTCTCACCCGCACCGTTCAAGCCGATGATGGGCCATTCGGTTCATCTCTCGTACCCGTACACCTTCGAGCATGCCGGCAATGTCTACTGCATTCCGGAAATGTCGCAGGCCAATCGAGTGGAGTTGTATCGTGCCGTCGATTTTCCGCGGGAGTGGGAGCGGGTTGCCACGCTGCTGGAAGACTTCGATGCCGTTGACGCGACTGTCTTTCAGCATGACGGCCGGTGGTGGATGTTCTGCGCGAGAACGCATCACAACCAGTGGATCAAGCTCTATGCCTTCTACGCGGACCAGCTCGCGGGGCCATGGCACCCGCACGCGGCGAACCCGCTGAAGACCGACATCCGGTCCAGCCGGCCGGCGGGTACGCCATTCGTTCACGAGGGCACCTTGTATCGCCCGTCGCAAGACTGCTCGCGTGCCTACGGAGGGGCGGTCGCCATCAATCGCGTCAGCCGGCTGACGCCGACCGAGTTCGAGGAAAGCGTTGTCCGCATCTTTGCACTCGACCAAGCCGAGCCCTACGCCGCAGGCTGCCACACGCTGTCGGCCGTTGGAGCGCGCACCGTCATCGACGGCAAGCGGCTGGTCTTCCAGGGTGCCG
>CAJPFF010000289.1 GCA_905339345.1 Geobacteraceae bacterium
CCTTGAGCTTCATGGGTACTCCTTCTGTTATTGTTTGTCTCGCAAACCAATAATATCAGATGGTTACCCTTGAAGCTCGACTTTTATGCAACAAAATCAACTATATTCAGCTTGTCGCATGCACTTTTGCAAGAGGCTCAATTGTTCAGCTGATTTCCATCGCAACCCCGGAGGTGCATACGATTGCCTGTGCAGAGGGAAGTGAAGTGGCCTGTCAACCGTAGACAGGACACTCATGTTGCCTTGGCTTCACCAGCTTCTTCATCATCTACCTGAGCCAGCCCCGGCACTGGGATATACCCATATGGATACTACTGGACAACTGAAAAAGAAAAAGCCCCGAATTTTCGGAGCTTTTTGTATTGCTTTGGATGGTGGTAAACATTAAATGGCGGAAGCACATGGGAATCGAACCCACCGAGGAGATTTCTCATCCCCCCCACCGGTTTTGAAGACCGGGCGGCCCACCAGCGACCGACGTGCTTCCAGATTTACTCCTGTTCCAAGACGCTGATTCAAAATAGGATATTTCACCTCACAACACAACCCCCATCTTCCTGCTGCAAGACGTCATGCTCCCTTCCTGAGCGATTCAGCAGCGTTTGACGCAGATGTACCTTGATGTAAGAGGTATTAAATGGTATCAATTTGCCAGATGTGTGTGGATGTTGAGCCGTTAAACCCGATTGCATCAGCCCATAAGTATTCTATGGAGGATCTATGCGACTTAAACAGGTACGAAGGATAGGAACACTTTCTCTTATGGCTTTTCTCGTTGCGCAGGCGGCTTTTGCCGCGCCGAAAGGGTCTGCGAAGGAGGAAAGTCCCGAGGCGGCGATCAAACGGCTTTTCCCGAAGCTTCCCGCGTCGGGGGTGAAGAAGACCAATATCGACGGCTTCTACGAGGTGGTGGCTGACGGTAACGTGCTCTACGTTAACCTGAAGACGGGGCATGTGTTCGTTGGCGACCTCTTTACCCGGGAGGGGAAAAACCTGACGGCTGAGGCACGCAGCCGCCTCACCGCAGAGCGCTACAAGCTCGTCACTGACGCCGACAAGGAGAAGGCGGTGAAGGTGGGGAACGGGAAGCATGTGGTCATCGAGATAACTGACCCCGACTGCCCCTTCTGTCGCAAGATGCATGAGTACTGGGGAAGCCGTCCCGATGTGACGCGCTATGTTTTCTTCCTTCCCCTCGCGATGCATAAGGACGCCGAGAAGAAGGTCCGCTATATCTTGTCGGCCGAAAATAAGGAGCAAGCCCTCTGGGAGGTTTATTCGGGGGAACTCGACAATAACCGCGAGAAGCTGAACAAGCCCTATGATGACAAGGGACTCCTCAACGCCCACAAGGCCGTGGTCGCCAAGCTCGGCATCCAGTCGACCCCTGCCTTCTGGGTTGACGGAACCTTCGTGAACGGCGCGAATATTCCGCTCATCGAAAAGGTGATCGGCAAATGCAAGACACGGCCCGGGGCGGCTCCCGGCACGCCTCAGGTCTGCGAGGACGAAGAGCAGGGGAAGTAACCATGGAGCAGGTTGACCGGCTGTGATCCCGTTAAAGGACTATAATCCGACGCGACGCTTTCCCTTGGTGAGCGTCGCTTTTATCGTTCTGAATGTCCTGGTTTTCATCCTTGACCGCATTTCTGGTCACTACGAGCCTCTGCTCATTGAAACCGCACGGGGGCTGGTCAGGACGAGGCAGTTTGTCGGCGGACTCTCCGCCGACTTTGCCCTTGTCCCGGCGGTCCTCACGTCCCACCCGTTCCTCGCCTTGCCCACGGTCTTCAGCTCCATGTTCCTCCACGGCAACTGGCTCCACATTGCTTCCAACATGCTCTACCTCTGGATCTTCGGCAATAATGTGGAGGATGTCCTGGGGCGCATGCGGTTCATCGTCTTCTATTTCACGTGTGGGCTTGTGGCTGCGCTTGCCCAGGTCTTGAGCTCGCCCGGGTCCGAAATCCCGATGGTGGGTGCGAGCGGCGCCGTTGCGGGGGTCATGGGGGCCTACCTCCTCCTCTTTCCCCATGCGCGGATTCTGACCTTTGTGCCGATCATTTTCTTCTTCACGTTCATCGAGGTGCCGGCGTTTATCATCATCGGCTACTGGGTGCTTCTCCAGTTTCTCAATGCCAACTGGCTCGGGGGAGGTGAGTTACGGGGCGGGGTTGCCTATTTTGCCCACATTGGCGGGTTTGTGGCCGGGGTGGTTTTCATGTGGCTCGCGGGGATGGGTCGCAGTGGCGGATATCGACGCCTGTAGGTGCGATTACGGCTTCGTCTCGAAACTATGGAAGCGCGGGGAGCCGAACCATCCCTCCTCGGCGAGGCGATAGCGGTAGGTAAATCTGATCCTGTACGGGAGTTGCCCTTCCTTCACGGGAATCCGGATGGTGAAGGGCGCGATTTCATCCAGGGCGAGCTGGTGCGGGAAGAAGAAAAACGTTCCTTCTGCAAAGATTTTCCCGTCGACATTGAGGAGAGCCGCCGTAAGCTCCGGGTCGCTGAGGTAGTAGTAGCTCTGGTTTTTCATGGTTCCGCTGATGGTAACGCCCCCATTGTCGCTGGTCGTCTCCCAGGAGATCATAAGGTCGTAGAAGGAGTAGCTGTTGTGGTAGGTGCGGTCGGGGATAGTGGACCGTTCAGCGGCGGCGCATCCGGTCATGAGGGCGAACAGTATCGTCAACGTAATGCCTCTGAATCCCATGGGGGGTCCCGTATCCTGCGGCTGTTTTGTGTCAGCCCTGGGCGGACTGGCAGGTCACGGTTTCACTATGCCAAAACTATGCTACTATTCAACTATTTAATTGTGCGCAGATCCCGTGTTGCGCGCTTGTCCCGCGGAGGTACTGTTTGGAGTCAGTTTTAGGCGAGTTGGCCGTCATATTCCTCCTTATCCTCGGCAACGGCTTTTTTGCCGGTTCCGAGCTTGCCATAATCTCTGCCCGCAAGAGCAGGATTGCGCAACTGGTCGCCGCTGGCGACCAGAAGGCGAAGATCGTCGAACGGCTCCAGGACGACCCGCACCGATTTCTTGCCACGGTCCAGGTTGGGGTGACGCTGGTGGGCTCCCTCGCCTCTGCCGTTGGCGGCGCGACAGCGGTTCGTTACCTCAAGCCCTTGCTCGCGGCGAGCCCCGTCGAATTCCTCCGGCATGCCGCGGAACCGATCTCCATCGGTATCGTGGTTGTGCTCATCTCCTACTTCTCGCTCATTTTTGGCGAGCTGGTCCCCAAGACCGTCGGCCTTCAGTATGCGGACCGGATGGCTCTTCGCGTGGCCAAGCCGATCTACTTCATGGCGCGGGCGGCGGGGGTGATAATCAGCTTCCTCACCTTTTCCAACCGGGCGGTCCTTGCCATCCTGGGGATCAAGGCTGAGGGAAACCAGGCGTTTATAACCCGCGAGGATGTCCAGCATATCGTGGCGGAAGGCCACGAGGCGGGCGTTTTCAGCTCCACCGAGCAGGAGTTCATCCGCAATATTTTCGACTTTACCCATACCTGCGTCCGGGAGGTTATGGTGCCGCGCACCCGCATCGTTGCCCTTGACCTGGGACTTGCGCGCGAAGATTTGGTCACTACGGTGCTCGACAACAAGTACTCCCGCTACCCGGTTTACCGGGAGAGTATCGAGAACGTCGCCGGTTTTATCCACGGCAAGGACCTGCTGGGGGGGATCGTGACCGACCCCGGCTTCGACATCGAGTCGATCATCCGCCCTCCGTATTACGTTCCCGAGGGGAAGAAGGTTAACGATCTGTTGAAGGAGATGCAGCGCAAGCGTATCCACATGGCTCTGGTGGTGGACGAATACGGCGGAATCAGCGGCCTGGCCACCACCGAGGATCTCCTGGAGGAGCTCGTGGGGGAGATCGAGGACGAACACGACATCGGCGAGCCGGGGAGCATCCAGCGGCTTTCGGACGGGAGCCTCCTGGTGGACGCCCTCGTCTCCATCAGTGATCTTGCGGAGCATCTGGAAGTAAAGCTTGAGGCTGATATCCCCTATGACACCCTGGCGGGGCTCATTCTCGACCGGCTCGGCCGTTTCCCGGAGAAGGGGGAGCGCGTGGAGTGGGACCGATTCACTCTCATATGCGAAGAGGTGAAAAAGACCGCTGTCGTCAAGGTGCGGATCGTGGAAACGGTGCCGCCGGATTCAGCTCATGAACAAGGCGGGGCTGCTGAGGGTAAGGATGGATAGGGGACACTTCTACGCGCTGGTGGCATTTTTCTTCTGCGCGATCATGTTTTACGTGGTCTATGCCATTGTGGCGCCGTTTCTGACCTCCCTCGGCTGGGCCGGGGTGATCGGCGTTCTCACCTTCCCACTCTACCGGCGGCTGCGGGCACGACTCGGGGAGAGGGACACGGTTGCTGCCGGTCTCATGACCCCTGCCGTGGTTCTCACCCTCGTGGTCCCGTTTGTGGGGCTCACCTTCTTTCTCGTCCAGGAAGCGGCCATGGCTTATGGATTTCTCGAAAAAATCGCCGCCGACGGCGGCAAGTCCATCGTAGAGAGCGTCCAGAATCATCCCGTTGTCAAGCCGTGGATCGCTCGGATCGAGGACTACACCGGGCCCCTGAGTTTCGAGATCGACACGAGGCTTCTTCCCGAGATGAAGGAAGTGGCGGCAAAGGTGCTCGGCTATTCCAAGGAGATTGTCAAAAACGTCTTCGTTTTCACCATCAAGCTGATCCTGATGGTGATCACCCTCTTTTTCATCTACCGTGACGGAGAGCGCATCCAGCGGCATGTTCTTGCCATCGTCCCCCTCACCGCAGCCAACAAGGATATCCTCACCGATACGATCCGCCGCGTTTTGAAGGCGGTCATGTACGGCGTATTCCTCACCTGTCTCGTGCAGGGTGCCCTGGGGGGGATCGGGTTCTGGGTGGCAGGGCTGCCGTCGCCCCTTCTTTTCGGGGCCATCATGGCGGTCTGCGCCCTCATTCCGGTGGTGGGGACGGGGCTTATCTGGCTTCCCGCCGCAATTTATCTCCTTGCCAACGGTGAGATCGTGAGGGGAATCGGACTTATAATCTGGGGATTCGTGGCGGTGAGTTCCATCGACAACGTGATCAGGCCTTTTTTCATCAGCGGCAAGGCAAGGCTGCCGGTCCTGGTCATCGCCATAGGCGGCCTCGGCGGCCTCGCCTCCTTCGGCCTCTTGGGCGCCGTGGTGGGGCCCATCGTGCTGGCGCTCTTTCTCGCGTTGTTCGAGATGTATCGGGGGGAGGTTGAAGCAGGGGAAGGTGGGAAAGCGTAGGGGCTCTTCATGGACTGCCCCTACGCGCTGGATGCCGTGGATTGCTTGTCGCTATGGAGCCCGATGTGCCGCCTTGGCCCGCCGGTTACCGATGGTGACCGAGGTGAGGATAGAGATGATGAGCACTCCCACGATGGTGCCGAGGGAGAAAATGATGGGTATGTGGTAGACATCCACCAGCAGCATCTTCGCTCCCACGTAGACCAGGATGATGGAAACTCCCAGCTTGAGATAGACGAACATATCCATGACGTTGGAGAGGAGATAGTAGAGGGACCGCAAACCCATGATCGCGAAGACGTTCGACGTGTAGACGATGAACGGGTCATGGCTCACCGCCAGGACTGCCGGGATCGAGTCGACGGCAAAGATCAGGTCGCTGGACTCAATCATGACCAGGGCCAGGAAAAGCGGCGTGGCAGCCCTGATCCCCCCCTTGTTGATGAAAAAACGGTCATCACGGATCCGCTTGGTGATCGGTACGAACTTCCGCACGAGCCGGATGAGGAAATTTTTCTCCGGATCGATCTTTTCGTCCCCCCCAAAGGCCATCTTCAAGCCGGTTACCACGAGAATCCCGCCGAAGACATAGATGATCCAGTGGAACCGCTCGATCAACTCGATGCCGGTAATGATGAAGATAGCCCGCAGGATGAGGGCGCCAATGATACCCCATTTCAGAATCTTGGGCTGGTGTACCTTCGTGATGTGAAAGAAGGAGAAGATCATAATGAAGACGAAGAGGTTGTCCACCGACAGGGACTGCTCGATCAGGTAGCCGGTGAAGAACTCCAGCGCCTTCGTGGAGCCCATCTCGAAATAGATCCAGACGTTGAAGGCCAGCGCCAGGGAGACCCATACCAGGGTCCAGGCGAGGGCCTCGCGGAATTTTATCTCGTGACTCTTGCGGCTGAAAAGTCCCAGATCGATGACGAACATCACGAGGATGATCGCCCCGAAGCCGAGCCACATCATGGTTTGCAGTGACATGAAATTCTCCGTGGATAGTAGTCGTGCTGGAGGATCCGCGGGGACGACCCAGGGGCCATCCCCGCGGGGGAGGGTGTCAGAAAGTTCGGTTGTAGGCCATCTGCTCAAGCCGTGCGATCCGCTCCTCCATGGGGGGATGGGTGGAGAAGAGGTTGAGCAGCGAACCGCCCGTGAGGGGGTTCACGATGAAGAGGTGGGCCGAGGCGGGGGTCGCCTGCTGCATCGGGATCATTTGCGATGCCATCTGAAGCTTCTTGAGGGCATTGGCCAGGGCCAGGGGATTGCCGCAGATGCGCGCCCCTGCCTCGTCTGCCAGGTACTCGCGGGAGCGGGAAACCGCCATCTGGATCAGCATCGCGGCGATGGGGGCGATGATCGCCATGGCGAGCCCGCCGATCATGCCGCCGGCCCCTTCCTCGTCGTCGCTGCGGCCGCCGCCGGACATGGCGGCCCACTGGAGCATGTTACCGAGCATGGAGATGGCGCCCGCGAAGGTGGCGGCGATGGTGGAGATGAGGATATCGCGGTTCTTCACGTGGGCCAGTTCGTGGGCCATGACCCCTTCAAGCTCTTCCGTGGAGAGGATGCGGAGGATTCCCTCCGTGGCTGCCACTGCAGCGTGATTCGGGTTGCGCCCCGTGGCGAAGGCGTTGGGACTGTTGTCGGGGATCACGTAGACCCGCGGCATCGGCAGCCCTCCTTGGGTGGCCAGGCGGCGCACCATGCCGTAGAATGCCGGGTTCTCCGCCTCGGTGATCTCCCTGGCTCCGTACATCTTCAGGACGATCTTGTCCGAGAACCAGTAGGAGAAGAAGTTCATGGCGCAGGCCATGAAGAAGGCGAAGACCATGCCGGACTTGCCGCCGATGGCGCTCCCCATGGCCACCATGAGGAGGGTGAGGAGGGTGAGGAGCAGGGTGGTCTTGAGTCGGTTCATCATGGTTCGATTCCTCCTGTTGCGCTGACAGCATACTCTGTCTCCCGTGACAGGCAGTGGCAGGCGCATTTAGGGTTTTGCCGGGGCAAATAAAAAAGACCTTTACCCGCGGCGTTACTTAGCCTTGGATAAAGGTCTTGCATGCTTCGACAGAAGTCGGAAGCCCCTGGCCCGGGTGTCTCCACCGTGGTGACGGGCGTTGGGTCGGCCTTATTGTGGCCGATTGCTACTCCCCTTTAACTGAAAGAATGGTAATGATTCCAGTTTGCCGTGTCAAGGGTTTTCCGCAAAGGGGCTCGCATCCTTGCTTTTGGCCGACAAATCCTATAGCATCCACCCTTTGCGGGCGGTTTCAACGCCCGGCGTCCTTGATTTGACATCCCTGCTTCATCTCCCTGGAGGACTTGTGGATACTGCCGTTTTGATGACCACTTTCGGCATCATTTTTCTCGCCGAGCTGGGGGACAAAACCCAACTCACCGCCATGGCCCTGGCAATTCAGTATCCCTGGAAGAAGGTCTTCATAGGCATTGCCGCCGCCTTTGCCCTGCTGAACCTGGGGGCGGTTCTTGTCGGCAAGATTCTCTTCGCAGTCCTTCCGCTGTTCTGGGTCAAGCTCGTATCGGGGGGGCTTTTCCTCTATTTTGGCATCACCAGCCTCCGGGGCGGCGAGGACGATGACGAGGGCAAGGAGAAAACGGCCTCGGCACGGGGGCCGGTTGCAACCTCATTCGTTATGATTCTTCTGGCCGAGCTTGGGGACAAGACCCAGTTGGTCACCACGAGCCTGGCGGCCCAGTACCGATCGCCCCTGGCCGTTTTCACCGGATCCACCCTGGCCCTCTGGCTCGTCTCCCTCATCGGCATCTTCCTGGGGCGGCAGCTTATCCGCTTCGTTTCGCTGTACACTATTCAGAAGGCGGCGGGGGTCCTCTTTCTTGTCTTCGGGGCTGCCGTCCTCTTTCAGGCCTTTGCCGGCCGCTGACCGATTGCTTTTTCGGCATCACAACCGTACAATGAATGCCGGATTCCTATCCCAGCAGAGAGCCTGATGTCCGATAGATACGTCGAAAAATCCTTTCTCTACCTCGTTGCCCTCTCACTCCTTCTCCACGCGGGTCTATTCGCCCTGATCATCCTGTTTCCCCAGGCAAAGCCGGTGCTTCGGCAAGAGCCGGTCATGATCGACCTGGAGGATATTCCGGACGTGCTTCAGGAGAAAACTCAGGCGGATTCAGGAAGGGAGGCTCGTCGTCAAGCCGAACAGCCCCATCGGGTGCCACGGGAGACGGCGCCGCGGGGAGACCGGGAGCGGGACCGGGTTGCCGCACTGCCGCCTGGTGCGAGGCCTGTGCCGCAGCGGCCTTCTGCGCCATCCCAGGCCGTGTCGCAGCCCCATCGAGACGAAGAGGCGGGGCCGCCGGTTGAAAGCGGCAGGACGGGGGAGATTCCGATTCGGGAGGCTCCCCGCGGCGGAGGGATACTGAAGCCCCGCGCACCGGTGGACGCGCCTGATCTGGCCCAGCTCATGCCGAGCGCCCAGCGGCTTGCGAAGATAGAGGAAAGTTATCGGAAAAAGTACCGGGATGATGTGGCGGAAGGGGATACGAAATTTCTCGATACCGACGATATTCAGTTCGGTTCGTTCCTGCGCCGGTTCGAAAATGCCATCTACGGGGTCTGGCGCTATCCCCAGGAGGCGGCTCGGCTCGGCATCGAGGGGGTTACGCCGGTGAAAATAACCTTCAACAGCAGCGGTGCCATCGTAAAATATGAAATTCTCCAGAGCTCGGGGAGCAGAATTCTCGACGACGAGGTGCTGAGAACCCTACGGCTCGTGGGACCGGTTGGTCCCTTTCCCCGGGGGTACAACCGGGACGAGTTCCACCTCATCGCCTTCTTCCAGTATGGCATCGTTCGCGGGGCAAGCAGGTCGCTCCGTTGACCGCCGTCAACACTGCCTGACGCCCAGCCGTTCCCGCAAATATTCCTCAAATTCCGCGTTGAATTCTTCCCGCTTGAGTGCCATGTCGACGGTAGCCTTCAGGAATCCCAGCTTGTCGCCGCAGTCGTGGCGCTTCCCCTCGAAGAGACAGCCGTAGATCGCCTCGTCCTTCGAGAGCTTGAGGAGTGCGTCGGTGAGCTGAATTTCTCCCCCCTTGCCCGGTTCCTGCCGTTCCAGAATCGGAAATATCTCTGGGGTGAGGACATAGCGGCCGATGATAGCCATGTCTGAGGGCGCCTCCTCCCGCTTCGGTTTCTCCACCAGGTCGGTTACCTCGAATATCCGGTCGGTGATCCGGTTGGCCCTGACGCAGCCGTAGGAGGAGATATTCTCCAGGGGGACTTTTTCCAAGGCCAGAACCGACCCCCGGTACTTCCGGTAGACCTCCAATAGCTGGCCGAGGCACGGTTTCTCGGCATCGATGATGTCGTCGCCGAGGAGCACGGCGAAGGGCTCGTTCCCCACGAACTCCCTGGCACAGAGGATGGCGTGGCCAAGTCCCATGGCCTGCTTCTGGCGGACATAGAAAATATTCACCATCTCCGCGATGTCCCGCACTTCCCGTAGCGTCTCCTCCTTCCCTTTTTCCTGAAGGAGCGCCTCCAGTTCGAAGGAGATGTCGAAGTGGTCCTCGATGGCCCTTTTGCCGCGACCGGTCACGAAGAGTATCTGCTCGATGCCGGCCGCCACTGCCTCTTCCACCACATACTGGACCAGGGGTTTGTCGATGAGGGGGAGCATTTCCTTGGGCGAGGCCTTGGTGGCCGGAAGGAAGCGGGTGCCGAGGCCCGCTACGGGGAAGACAGCCTTTTTTACCTGCATCGGTGCACTCCTTGCGTTGTCGTCGTTAATGGTCTTCGGTCCGCAGCCCTGCCACGATGTCCGGAATATGCTCTTCCCTTCCCATGGCCATGATATGGACACCATCGCAGAAGGGTCGCGCTGCTGCCGCGAGCCGTCGGGCGATCGCCACCCCTGCCTCAAGGGGGCGCTCGGTGTCTTCCAGTTCGGCGACGAGTTCGGGTGGGACCTTGAGGCCGGGGATGTTTTTTGTGATGTAGCGGGCCATCCCGGCCGATTTCAGAAGGATGATGCCGGCAATGACCTTCACCCCCAGGGGACGTACCGCCTCGGTGAACCGGGCAAGGCGCTCGGGCAAAAAAATCGCCTGGGTCTGAAAGAAACGGGCACCCGCCGCCGCTTTCTTGGCCAGTTTGGGGAGGGTGAGGTCGAAGGGCTCCGCTTCCGGCGCCGCGGCTGCCCCCGCGTAGAACGAAGTGGTGCCGTGCAGGGGGGCGCCGGAGATGTCCTTGCCGGAGTTCAGGGCGGCTATGGTCTGGAGAAGCTGGACAGAATCCAGGTCGAAGACCGGTTTGGAACCGGCGTGGTCACCGAAGGAGATGTGGTCGCCCGTGAGGGACAGGATATTGGTTACACCAAGGGCAGCGGCGGCCAGGAGTTCGCTCTGGAGGGCCAGACGGTTGCGGTCCCGGCAGGTGAGCTGGAGGATCGGCTCGATCCCGTCCCTGACCAGGAGGGCAGCTGGAGCAAGGGGGGAGATCCGCACGTTCGCTCCTTGGTTGTCGGTCACGTTGACGGCATCGACACTACCTTTGAGGCTTCGCGACTTTTCCATGAATTCGCCGCAGTCGCAACCCTTGGGTGGGCAGACTTCGGCCGTGACGACAAAATGGTTCGATTCGAGCTTTTCGCGGAGGGTTGAGGACATGGTGTTTGGGGTACTCATTTGTCGAGTTTCAGGCTTCCGGGTCTGATGTTTCTGGCAAAGTCGCGGGGAGGGTTCGTGGTGGCGAGGGGGGCCTGTTCGCCCCGGTCCCGGAGTCGGAGGTAAATCTGGTACCAAGCGCACTCAGCGTCGGCGTTCACCTCGCACCGCCCCTCGTCCATGCCGCCGCAGGGGCCGTTCAGGAGCCCTTTGGGGCAGATAGTGACGGGACAGATACCGGCCGTTTCGTTGAGGAGACAGTGGCCGCAGAGAGAGCAACGCTGCTCGAACTGGCCAAACCGGCGGATGTTGCCGAGGAAGAGGGTGTCGAGGCCGGCGACCGTCAGTCGGTCAGATCCGGCAGAGACCGACTGGACACCGGCGCCGCAGGCGAGAACAAGGAGCGCTTCGGCGCTCTTCACCATTTCCCCTTTGGCCCTCAGATCCCGCTGGACCCGAAGCATGTGGCATGCCTCGTCTATCACCAGGGAGCCGGTCACTTCCTTGCCGGCGGCGGTGAGGTCCTCCTGCATCTGCCAGAGTTGTTCCTCTCCCCCGGATTTGCAGACCGTCGCGCATTTGGCGCAGCCAATCAGGAAGACCCGGGAAACGGGCCCCAGGGCGGCGAGAATTTCGGTGAACGGTTTTTGTTTGCTGACGATCATAGAAAATCCTGGACTGAGGACCAGGGACCAGTAAAGGCGGCTGAATTTACCGGGTACTGGCCACCGTTTTTTGTGCCGCTTCCAGCGTGTTGTGGAGGAGCATGGTGATGGTCATGGGACCGACGCCGCCGGGTACTGGGGTGATAGCCGATGCCCGCTGGGCGGCCGCTGCGAATTCCACGTCACCCACGAGTTTTTTCTCGCCTACGCGGTTGACACCAACATCGATGACCACCGCTCCTTCTTTGATCCACTCCCCCTTGATCATCTCGGGAATCCCCACAGCGGCGATGACCACGTCGGCCGCCCTGACCTTCGAGGGCAAATCACGGGTTTTCGAGTGGCAGATGGTGACCGTGGCATGCTGCTGGAGGCACATGAGTGCCACCGGCTTGCCGACGATGTTGGAGCGGCCCACGACGACCACCTCCTTGCCTGCCAGGTCCACGCCAGCCTCCCTCAACATGACCATGATGCCGTAGGGGGTGCAGGGCTGGAAGGTGGGCTTGCCGACCATGAGTCGGCCGACATTGTAGGGGTGAAAACCGTCAACGTCCTTGGCCGGCGAGATGGCCTCCAGGACCGTGTCTGTGTTGATCTGTTTCGGCAGGGGGAGCTGGACGAGAATGCCGTGGATGGTCGGGTCGTTGTTGAGCCGGTCGACAAGGGTGAGGAGCTCGGCTTCGGTCGTCTCTGCCGGGAGCGTGTGCTTGACCGAGTGCATCCCCACGTCTTGGCAGGCGTTCCCTTTCATCCGGACGTAGACCTCGCTGGCCGGGTCTTCCCCCACGAGGACCGTGGCGAGGCCCGGAGTGATCCCCTGTGTCTGGAGCTTCTTGACCTGGGCGGCGATTTCCGCCCTTAACTTGGCGGCAATGGCTTTTCCGTCAATGATAGTCGACATGCTGCGGCTCCTTTGCTGGCGAGGTCGGATCTACACCGCTAATGAAGTGAACAATCATGAAATAGTACGGAAGCATCGCGGAGTTGTAAAGATTTATAACCGGAGGCAAAACCAAAAATCCCCCGGCTTGAGCAGGGGGATTTTTGGGATGGTTAAGGCTAAAATGTATGGTAAGCCTGTTTAAGCCGCAGCCGATGGACAGCCGGCACAGCTGCCGCCCGAGGCGCAGGTCGGAGCTTCGGATTTTTTCCCGCCGCTGTTGTACCCTTCGGCGTACCACCCCCCTCCCTTGAGGGCGAACCCTGCTTGGGAGATGAGTTTCTGCACGGGGCTGCCGCACGAAGGGCACTCCTTCGCCGGCTCGTCGGAAAACTTCTGCCGCAGTTCGAACTGCTTGTCGCACGCGGTGCACTGGTATTCGTAGAGTGGCATTACATAACCTCCTGCATTAATCGTTTGATTCACTATAGTAATTCACCCCGGAATTTGTCAACCCCGAGTATGAACGTCGGCTGGAAGCTTACTATCCTTGCCGGGATGGGGCAAGGAGGGCGAGAACAGCCTGGGTCGTGGCACCGGCAACCCTGAGAGTCTTGTGTCGGGACTTTTCTCCGGCGATGATGGTGACGGCAGATTTTGGGACCTTGAGGAGCTTTGCGAGATATTCTGCGCAGAGTCGGTTCGCCTCTCCCTCCACGGGGGGTGATGTGAGGCGGAGCTTGATGGCGTCTCCCTGGA
>CAJPFF010000290.1 GCA_905339345.1 Geobacteraceae bacterium
AAGGGCCTCGGCCGAACTGACCGCCTTGGCATAGTCGAATTCCCCCCCCATAAAGAGGAGGCTGAAGATGGGGGTCGCACAGACCATGAGGCCGGCGGTGGCCGGGATGGTGACGAAGAGGGTGAGCCGCAGGCCGAAGGCGAGGGAATCCTTGAGCTGGTCCATCTCTCCCGCGGCCGCCTGGCGGCTCATGGAGGGGAGGACCGCCTGGGCCACGGAGACGGTGAAGATCCCCTGGGGAAACTCGAAGAGGCGCTGGCCGTAGTAGAGGTAGGAAACGCTCCCCTGGGGGAGGAGCGAAGCGAGGATGTTGCCGACCGTGATGTTCAGGTAGTAGACGCCGACGCCGAAGACCGACGGCCCCATGAGAAGAGCGATCTTGCGCACGGCCGGGTGTCCCGGGTCGAAACGGAAGCGGATCGGGAACCCCTTGCGCCAGAGGGTCGGGAGCTGCAGGGCCAGCTGGAGAAAGCCCCCGATGATCACACCGACCGCCAGGGCCGTGATGGGGACCTGGAAGCGGTCGTGGAGAAACCACGCGCAGAGGATCATGGAGATATTGAGGAAGACAGTGGAGATGGCCGGGGTGAAAAAGTGCCGGATGGTATTGAGAATCCCCATGCAGAGCGCCACAAGGCTCACAAAAAAGATATAGGGAAACATGAGCCGGTTCAGGAACACGGTCAGCTCGAACTTGGCGGGTTCAACCTTGAAGCCGGGGAACATGAGGGAGACGATGGCCGGCGAGAGAATGATCCCTGCCAGCGTCACCGCCGCCATGACGATGGTGAGGAGGGTAAAGCAGGCGTTGGCAAGCTCCCGCGCCTCCCTTTCCCCTTTCTGGGTGAGCCATTCGGAAAAAGTGGGAACGAAGGCGGAGGTGAGAGCTCCTTCGGCGAAAAAACGTCGGAGCATGTTCGGTATCTGGAAGGCGGCAAAGAAGGCATCGGTGGCAAGGCCGGCACCGAAGAGGCGCGAAACCGCCATGTCGCGCACCATTCCCAGAATACGCGAAATGATCGTGGCAAGGCCCAGCACTCCGGCGGCCCGGGCGATCTGCTTTTTTTCGGACATTGGATCCCCTGAGTATGGCAGTTGAGGGGAGGTTATTATCACAAACAGAGCCGCGGAGTCACGGTTTTTGCGCTGGAGTGGATGGTAGATCCGGCTACGACAGCGTGAAATGAAAGGTGGCCCCCTTGCCCGGCTCACCCTCGGCCCAGACCATCCCCCCGTGTCGCTCGACGATCCGTTTCACGGTGGCAAGACCGATGCCGGTTCCTTCAAACTCGTTGAATGAGACGAGGCGTTCGAAGGGGCCGAAGAGCTTGCCCACATAGGCCATATCGAAGCCAACGCCGTTGTCCTTGACGAAAAATACTGTCTTTCCGTCACGCTCGGTGCTCCCCACATCGATCCGCGAAACCGGTTCCCGTGCCGAGAATTTCCAGGCGTTGGCGAGAAGATTGACCATGACAATCCGCAGGAGGTTCTCGTCGGCATTCGCCACCAGCCCCCCCTGAATGTTGAATTCCGCCCGGCGGTCAGGCTGGGTGTGACGGCAATCGGCGGCAATTTCTTGAGCCATGGCCGTGAGGTCTACGGTGCGGCGGCGCATCTCTGACCGGGTCACCTTGGTGAGGTGGAGGAGATCGTCCACCAGCTGTCCCATCCGGACACTGGCAGCGGAGAGCCGTCCCAGGTAGTCCTTACCCTCTTCGTCGAGTGTATCGCCATAGCGTTCAAGGATGATTCTGCTGAAGCCGTTCATCCCCCGGAGCGGGGTTCGTAGATCATGGGCAACGGAGTAGCAGAATGCCTCCAACTCACTGTTGGCCGCCTGGAGCTCGGCGGTCCGCTCGGCAACCCGCTGCTCCAGCTGCCGGTTAAGCTGAAGAGAAGCCTCCTCGGCATCCCGCCTCAGGGTGTTCTCCTGGCGAAGGGCCTCATTGGCCCCATGGAGTTCGGCGGTGCGCTCTGCCACGAGCTGCTCCTGGGAATTCTTCAGCCCTTCCAGGGCATTCCACTGACGTCCAAGCTTGCGCGAGTAACCGGCAATCATAAACGAAACAAGGATGAAGGCCCCTCCGTGGCCAGCGATGGTCATGGTCCTCTGACCGGCGAGGGTATCGAAAACCGGTTCCGCAGGGATGGTGACACTGATGCCGCCCCTAATATCCCCTTCCCGAAAGCCCTGCTTGCCATGGCAAAGGAGACATTCCTTCTCTGTCATGACGGGAACCATATACCGAAAGACCCTCCCGCCCCCTGCCTCGTTCATCTCGAACCGGGCCTTGGCTGTACGCTCGAAGGCGCGAAGCTGTTCACGTTCCCACTCATCGGGCTGGTTCTGGGTATTGAGGGGGCGCAGGCTGGTTATGTGAACAAAGAGGTGCTTCTGGTATTTTCCAATGGCCTCCACCTGCTGCCCCACATGGGCAGGATTTATCTTGGTCATGGCAAGCCCCTGTACCGTCACCGACTCCGGCATCATGATGCCGGAGTAGCGGTCCGGCGCCACCGATGCGCTGACCTCCGTCGGCACGAAGAGACCACCGTGGATGGTGTTGCGCAGACGCTCAACCTTCACGAGGGAAACGATCCCGCCGACCTGAAGGTGGGCAATATTCATGGCCTGATCATCGAGGAGCGCAAGATTCCAGAAAAGGGAACAGACGACTATCACGAACCAGACCACCAGCGGAACAACAAACGTGGATACGCGAAGCGGGTTCATGTTACTTCTCCTGCACGGCGGCGACAGAGAACGGGGGATAACTCTCGGTTAGCACCTTGTCGAGAATGGCCCCCAGGGCACCGGGGGACTCGGCGGGGAGCCGGCAGGAGCCGGCGGCGCAGACGTGAGCCGTCACCAGGCTCCCCTTGGCCGGCTCACCCTTCAGAACAAGCCCCGGAATGAATCTCTGCCCGACTTCCCCCAGCATACCACGGACCTCGTCACGACTTCCCCCGACAATGGTCACCTCCACCTCCGGCCCCCGGAGAAGGTCGAGGGCCATGAGGGTCTGGAGATGGGCGGCAGGCTGGCGCTCGGCTCCGGCCATGAAGGCACGGAGGATTTCTTCTCCCGCCTCCACGAAGCTCCCCTCGCCGAAAATCCTGCCGAGGCGGATAAGCACGGCTGCAGCCAGGGCATTTCCCGACGGCATCACACCGTCAAAGGCCTCCCGACTTCGGATGAGGACCATCTCGGCATCGTTTCCCGTATCGTAGAGTCCCATCCCCTCGCCGGAGAAAAGCCTCAGCATTTCATGGGCCAGGAAGATGGCCTCTTCCCCATGGCGTGGATCCAGGGTCGCTTCGTGGAGGGCCAATATGCCATGGATAAGTGCAGCATAGTCTTCGAGAAAGGCCGGCACCTCCCCATCCCTCCGGTGGATGCTCCTGAGGAGTCTCCCGTCGGCCCGCCGCAAATCTCCGAAGATGCGCTCACGAGCAGCCTCTGCCGCATCCAGGAAACGCTCCCCGCCCCCCGCCTGAAAGACTCGGGCAAGGGCAGTGATCATGAGGCCGTTCCAGGCGGTCACGATCTTTTCGTCCCGGAACGGGCGCACCCTTTGCTCCCGATCCGCCAGAAGGAGCAATCGCCATCGCTCCACGTCCGCCTTGAGACTCTCGATTGTCATCCCTTCGTGTCGGGCAAACTCATCGAGGGAAAGGGGGAGGTTGAGAATGCTCGCACCGTCGAAATTCCCTCCTTCGGTCACGTCGAAAAGGCGGCAGAAACGCTCCCCGTCGGCACCACCAAGGATCGATCGCACCTGGCCGGGGGTCCAGAGGTAATAGCGCCCCTCCTCCCCCTCGGTGTCCGCATCGAGGGCCGAATAGAAGCCCCCATCCGGCGCCGCCAGCTCACGGAGGACGAAATCGCAGAGCTCCACCGCCATCTCCCGAAAGGACTCACGACCCGTGGCCTGAAACGCCTCTACTGCTGCCGTGGCCACCAGGGCCTGGTCGTAGAGCATCTTCTCGAAGTGGGGAACGAGCCACCGGCTGTCGACGCTGTAGCGGTGAAGGCCGAAGCCGAGCTGGTCGAAGATACCGCCGCGGCGCATGGCCTCCAGGGTTGCCACGGCCATGGCGGTCGCCTCGGAATCGCCGAAGCGCCGGCCGTAGCGGAGGAGAAACGAGAGGTTGAGGGGCATGGGGAATTTGGGGGCCTGGCCGAAACCGGCGTGGACCGGATCGAACATGGTGCCAAGCTGGCGCCGGGCACCATGGAGCGGCTCGTCGCCGGCGATCTCTCCCGGCTTCGCAACGGACAGGTTCCTGAGGCTGTCGAGGATGGCCGTACAGTTTTGGCGCACCAGTTCCCGGCGCGTCTTCCAGACCTCAACGATGCGGCCGAGGATTTCCACAAGCCCCGGCATCCCTCCCCGTGAATGCTTGGGGATGTACGTGGCAACAAAGAAGGGCTCCCGGTCGGGGGTCATGCAGACGGTGAGGGGCCAGCCGCCGCTGCCGTTCATAAGCTGGGCCACCCGCATGTAGGTGTCGTCGATGTCGGGACGCTCCTCCCGGTCTACCTTGATCGCCACGAAGTCACGGTTCAGCGCCGCAGCCACCTCACGGTCCTCGAACGACTCGTGGGCCATCACGTGGCACCAGTGGCAGGTGGCATAGCCAATGGAAAGAAAGACCGGCCTGTCATCGGAACGGGCCCGGGCAAAGGCCTCGTCACCCCATTCGTACCACTCCACGGGGTTGTCGGCATGCTGGAGAAGATAGGGGCTTGAGGCGAAGATGAGCCGGTTGAACCCGGCCCCGCCATCGGGGGGGAGGGTGCTGCGGTCCGCCGCGAATATCCGCTCCAGCCTGGCCTGTTCATCGTGACGAGCGTCCTTGCCCATCGCATCCTCCCAAGTAATCATCCGTCACATTGTCAACAGTTTACCAGATAATCCGCTCATCAGCCTTTGCCGAATCCGGCTGAATTGCTACACTACAGAAAAAATCCGGGAGATACCATGAAAGCAATTCCCTTGATTATCACCCTCGTTGCAGCCGGTGGCGCGTTGGCCGCCGCGACGGCGGTCGGCCGGTTCAGCACCGGCGACCTGTCGGGGTGGGAGGAACAGACCTTCAAGGGAAAAAAGAAGACTGCCTACACGCTGGTGCGGGATGGGGAACGGACCGTGCTGAGGGCAGAGAGCCACGGTTCAGCGTCGGGACTGGTCAACAAAGTGGGCTTTGACCCACGGCAGCAGCCACTGCTCCGCTGGTCGTGGAAGGTGAACGGGATAGTGAAAAAGGGGGATGAGCGGACAAAGGAGGGTGACGACTACCCGGCCCGGGTATACGTGGTCTTTCCCCGCACCTTTTTCTGGCAGACCCGGGCCATCAGCTACATCTGGGCCAACCGGCTCCCGAAGGGGACCACCGTTCCCAACGTATACGCTCCGAAGAACGTCAGGATGATAGCGGTGGAAAGCGGCGTCGCCAACGCGGGAAAGTGGATCAATGAAGAGCGGAACGTCTACGATGATTACCACACACTCTTCGGTGAAGAGCCCCCCCGGGCGGAAGCAGTCGCGCTCATGACCGACACCGACAACACCGGCGAAGAAGCAATCGCCTGGTATGGTGACATAACACTCTCGGCAAAATAACGAAAGGCGGGGTGATTGCCCCGCCTTTCCCATTCAGTCTTGCCGCGTTGCCCTAGCCGAGCATCTTCGCCAGCCGCGACTTCTCCTTCTCCAGACGTCCCTTCCCTTCCTCGAATGCCTTGAGAAGGTCCTTTTTCACGTCCTGGGAGATCTCCTTGCCCCGCGCGAGGATATCCTGGGTCTTGTCGTTCAGGTTCTCCACCACGTCGGTAACCTTGTCGCTGAAGTCCTCAACCATCTCCTCGGCCTCGCTGCGCGCACGATTCACGTACTTCTTCACATCGCGGCGGGTCTTCTTCCCCGACTGGGGTGCGAAGAGCAGTGCCGCGCCCGCGCCGAGAATACCGCCGGCGATAAGCATCAACGCGCCGACCACCACTGTGTTGTTCTTTTCTTCGGACATGGATCATCCCTCCTTCCGGGTAATTATCTCTTCATGACAATAATACCGCACTTTAGTGATTCGTCGAGCCCACTTCCGCCCTGAGACCCTCAAGCACCGCCTGCACCTCGGCTACGGTTTCCTTGGCCTGGGGAGACTTCTCGTATTTGAGATAGAGCTCCAGGTACCTGATGGCGTCCTTAACCCGCTCGTTGTCCATGTAGAGGCTCCCGAGGGTCAGGTACGACATGCTGAAGGTGGGATCGAGCCGCACGGCCTCCAGGCACTCCCGCTCGGCCTCCTCGTGCTCGCCCAGGTCGTAGTAGAGTTCGCCCAGGTTGAAGTGGGCCGCGGCGTCGTCCGGGTCCAGCTCGACCCCCTTTTTGAAGGCAGCGACGGCTTTCTCGTGCTCGTCGAGGCCGTACCAGGCGTCGCCAAGGCCGTTGTAGGCAAAGACATTGGACGGATCGATCTCAAGGGCCTTCTCGAACGCCTTGATCGCTTCCTGAGTCCGCTCCAGACTCGTGTATACGAGGCCGATGTTCACATGGGCATCGGAGTTGTCGGGGGAGAGCTCCACCACCCGCTGATAGCCTGCCAGGGCCTCCTTGTACTGTCCCAGCTCGAACTGGATGTCACCCACGGCGGTGAGGGCATCGATATCATCGGGAACGAGCCTGAGCCCCTTTTCGTATTCCTTCAGCGCATCCTGGAGCTTCCCCTCCTCTGCCAGGGCCTCTCCCAGATAGAAGTACCCCTCGGCGTTGTCGGGGGCGCTCTCCACGCACTGCCTGAACTGCGCGGCGGCACCCGTATAATCACCCGCCTCCGCGAGGCTGATTCCCTTTGCCAGAAGCTCGTCGAACGTATCCGCCATGGTCCCTCCCCTGTTACCTTTTTTTTCGACACTATACCAGAGGAATCCATGGTATGCCACCGCTACGGTTGCCGAAGGGGCGAATTCCCTTCACTCCGGCCTTTCCATTGAACGGTTCATGGCTTATAATTAATTCACTTTATCGCGAGGGGCACTGTAAATGGCCGAAGAACAGCTGGAGACGACCGGTCTGCGAACACTGGAGGATATCAGCACCCTCATCCTCAAATCCCACGACCTCAACGATACCCTCGACAACATCGTCCATCTGATTGCGAAACGGATCGGCACCGATGTCTGCTCCATCTACCTGCTGGAGGATGACGGTACAACCCTGCGCCTCGCGGCCACCAAGGGTCTGTCGAAAAGCTCCGTCGGCAAAATCACCATGAAGATCTCGGAGGGTCTCGCTGGCCTCGTCATCGAGACAAACGGCATGGTCACCGCCGACAACGCGCCGCTGCATCCCCGCTACAAGTATTTCCCCGAAACCCGCGAGGAACGGTTCAATTCTTTCCTCGGCATCCCCCTCATGGTAAGAGAGACCCCCATGGGGGTCATCGTCATCCAGACCAGGGAATCGCGCACCTTCCGGCAGGAGGAGGTGAGCACCCTCACCACCATCGCCTACCAGATCTCGAGCATCGTCATCAATGCCAAGCTTCTGGATTCCATCCGTCTGAAGGAAGCGGAGCGGGAGCGGCTCGAAAAGGAACTGGAAAAGTTCAAGGCCATCGGGGCACCGGCGGGTGGGGAACCCTCCCCGGACCAGTCCAAACGGGAGAAACGTTCGTTCCTGCTTATGGGAATACCGGTTTCCGGAGGCTTTTCCCGCGGCAGGGCCGCCATCATCGACCGCCAGACCGAGCACGACGGGATCGGGGTGGCAATGGTGAGGCCCCGCCCCGAAGAGCGAAACCGGTTCAACACTGCCCTCGAAAAGGCAAAGATAGAGACCATCTGCATGGAAAAGCGTGTGGCCGAGCTCCTTTCCAAGGAGGATGCCGCCATTTTCCACACCCACCTGATGATCCTCGAAGACCGTGGGTTCATCGCCAAGATTTTCGATCTGATTGAGGAGGACTACGGCGCAGTCCGTGCCGTGAACGAGGTCGTCGCCCACTATGTGAACGCCTTTTCCCGGATGGAAGACCCCTATCTCAGGGAACGCTCGGCCGACATGGAGGACATCCGGCGGAGGATCATCGCCTGCCTCGACGGTTCGGGCCATGCGCGGCTCAAGCTGCGGGAGAAGCGGATCCTCGTGGCCCACGAGATCCTCCCCTCGGACATGGCGACCCTCGATCACGAAAAGCTCCTGGGGATCGTCACCGAAAAGGGGGACCTGAACTCCCACGCCGCCATCATGGCCAAATCCCTCGGCATACCGGCAGTCGTCGGAGTGGAGGGAATCCTCCAGAAACTGGGGCTGCGTGACGAGGTAATCGTCGACGGCAATTCGGGTCGCATCTACATCAACCCGAGCGTCAAAATAAAGGGTGAATACGAGCGGCTTGAAATCGACTTCGGAGTAAAACGGCGGGAGCTTGAGGAACTGCGGGATCTGCCGGCGGTGACCCGCGACGGGGTGGAAGTGGCGCTCAAGGCCAATATCGGCCTGGTAAGCGACATCCGGGTGGCCCTTGCCAACGGTGCCGAGGGGGTGGGGCTCTACCGGACCGAGTTCCCCTACATGACCCGCACCGCGTTCCCGACCCGGAGCGAGCTCTTCGGGCTCTACCGGAAGGTGCTCGAAGGATTCGCCCCCCATCCGGTAACCATCCGCACCCTCGACATCGGAGGTGACAAGACGCTCCCCTATTTCCCCATGGCCAAAGAGGACAACCCCTTCATGGGATGGCGCTCCATCCGGGTGTCGCTGGAGCGGGAAGACATCTTCCGGGTACAGCTGGCGGGAATCCTCCTGGCCTCGCCCCACGGCAAGGCCCGGATCATGTTCCCCATGGTGTCGAGTATCGCCGAGATCTGGCAGATCAAAAAGATCCTCGGCGAGGTTCGGGAGGAGCTCCAACGGGAGGGGCAACCCTTCGACCCCGACATCAGCTTCGGGATCATGGTGGAGTTGCCGGCGGCGGTGCAGACCGCCCACATCCTCGTCAACGAGGTGGATTACTTCAGCATCGGCACCAACGACCTGATCCAGTACACCATGGCGGCCGACCGGAATAACCCGAAGGTGCGCCGATACTACGACTCCTGCCAACCGGCGGTCCTCCACTCCATCAAGCGGGTGGTGGATGTGGCCGTGGCGGCCGGCAAGCCGGTATCCGTCTGCGGCGAGATGGCCGCCGACCCGGTCATGGCCGTACTCCTCATGGGGATGGGAATCCGCGAACTGAGCCTGTCGGCCCCCTCAATACCCGTGGTGAAGCAGGCCATCCGCTCCGTGGATGCCCGCACCGCGCGGGAGATGGCGGAACGGGTGCTTTCCCTGGTCAGCGCCGGTGCCGTGCGGACCTACCTGGCAGAGGCCCAGAGCACACTGGGGCTCTGACATTTCCTCACTGTTCCCTCCCCTGCCCCCTCCCCGAGACGGGAAGAACCCAGCAATCACGCCTTACGTCGCCCGCAAGGCATCCACGATGTTCATCCGCGCCGCCCTGAACGCCGGCAGAAGCCCCCCCACAAACCCCATGACGAGGGAGAAGAGAAGCGACTTCCCGATGATGCCGAGAGTGAGGGAGAAGGTGAACGCCAGCTCCGAGAAGGTCTGCCAGTTCATGGTGGAGATGGTGACGAGCTGCATGAACGAGGCGAAGAAGAGCCCCACTACTCCGCCCAAAAGCCCCAGGAAAAGCGACTCCAGGACGAAGGCGGCAAGGATGCTCCCCCTCTGGAA